>PXCF01000148.1 GCA_003566715.1 Cryomorphaceae bacterium
CCAGCGCCAAAATCAATTTTGTGAGTGGGGAACTGGCCAAGCAAGGCTTTACCCCTTCGGTATTTTCGTTGGATTTACCCACCAAGGGAGATACGCATGCAGCCCGAGAAACCCACAAACGCATGCTCAACCAGCGCTTAATCGACATGATGATTGCCGAAATTCCCAACGAAAGCAAGTACTGCGTGAGTTACGGACAGCTCAAGGGCTGCTACTGGACCATTCCGGCAACGTCTACCCAAGGAACCACGAAGGAAGAAGACAAAGATTACATAGCCAGGGTATCCGTTTCACCGGATTTAGATCTGGAGAAACACATGGAGGTATTTAAAGCCTTTGTGGAGAGCATGGAGACATATTAAATTGTCCCAACGCGATTGGTTATTTGCACAATCGTAATGTAATCAATTGTGAGACTTATATTTGCGCTTTAAACCACCTATGCCAACTCCATGAAATACTGGATTGTAATATTTTTTCCCTTGTTTTCCGTATTTGGTCAAGCGGAACAAACCATCTATCAAACTACCATTGAAGCTGGTTTTATAACCGGTGGTAAGGCATCGCACCGAACCATCGTTTTCCGTTCCGGTGGCGAATTGAGTGGAACTTTTTCCAAGCAATACCTGAATCGTTTACATATGGGATTGGGCATGGGCGCCATGGCCTTAGAAGACGAAATATTTGTCCCCATTTACATTGATGCACGGCTGAAATTATCGGAAAATCCCAGCGGCACATTTCTAGGTTTCCGCAGTGGTTACGCCTTTGGTGCCAACCCAAGTGCCACGAACATTGAAAACAGCAGTTATCAAGGTGGTTGGCACGCACGCAGCACCTTCGGATACCAATCAAAACTAAGTGACGCGCTGGCTTTACAGTTTGGCTTCAACATCAGCTACCAACATGGGCTTTTAGACAGAACTTTTTCCTCGAGCCAAATCAATCAGCGTGAACGACTGCGTTTTTTTCTGTTTAGTTTGAATATTGGCTGTGTCTTTTTGTAATCATTCATCAATGCGATATAGACTCTTCTTCATTATTTGTATTGTGTGGGGTGTTGAAGCTAATGCTCAACTCTCAATCAACGAGATTCAGTCGGCCAACCACAATACCATCTCCGATGAAGACGGTGACTATGAAGATTGGATTGAGCTGTATAACAACAGCTCTGTTCCCGTCAATATAGGCGACTGGTTCTTATCCGATAATGATAGTGATCCAACAATGTGGTCTTTACCGGACACCAGCATCCCCGCCAAAGGCTTTCTTCTCGTATGGGCCAGTGGAAAAGATCGCAAAAAAGGTCACTTGCACACCAACTTTCGCATCAGCAGTGAAGGCGAGCCCATCTTGTTGACCAGTCCGGAAGGCATCACATTCAGTCGGATCTCCCCGGCAAAGCTGCTTCCCGACCAAAGCTTTGGTAGGACACCTGACGGGGGACAACGGCTAGAAACGTTCCACACCGCCACGCCCGGAGCTTCAAATTTGGTCAGCGGAACCCCGCCCTTATTGGTTAGCTTGATGTTTGACCAACCACAAGGATTTCAATCAGAAGCCTTTTTTGTCAACATCATTTCTAACCGAACTGCCAACATTCATTACACCCTTGACGGTAGCGAACCCACACCTGAATCGCCCATTTTTGAGGAATCTATTGCGGTGACATCTCTGGAGGGCACCCCCAATGTTTACGCCGATGTTCCCAGTGGTCACCGCAGTAGGTTTTGGAAAAAACCCATGGGTGAAGTGCCAAAAATCCGGGTGATAAGAGCGCGTCCATTTATCAATAATCATGCGGTGGGTCCAGAAATCCACGGCTCCTTTTGGACCGGTCATCACAACCCTGTAGACATTGACATCCCCATTGTGTCGTTCATCGTTCATCCCGATCACTTTTTTAACTACGAAGAAGGCATCTATGTGCCCGGTATTGACTATGATTCAATGGACGTTCCCAACTCTTGGCGAAGAGGTAGACAAACGGAAAAGCCTGCTAATTTTTCCTATTTTGATGAGGGCGGAAAACTCGCCTTACAGCAAAACATAGGTGTGCGCATCAATGGCGGCGGTACGCGTAATACCGGCCAAAAATCGCTGCGCATGTATGCACGGAATGAATATGGCACGAATACCTTTGATTATCCCTTTTTTGCCGAGCGCAGCAATCAACAGTACCGACGTCTATTGCTGAATACCACCCAAGGCGATTACTCGTTTTCACTCTTCAAAGACGAGCTGACCACCAACATCGTCAAGCCACTGGATATGGAGTACCAAGCCTTTCGTCCCGTATTGGTATTTCTAAATGGCGAATACTGGGCTTTGCATTTTCTCAAAGAACGACGCGACCAGCACTACATTGCTGCTTTGATTGATGATGAACCCGAAAACATCAACCTCTTATACCGTAACAATGTGACCAGTCATGGATCTAATGCCCATTATTTGACTTTTCTAAATAAATTGCAAAGTATGGATGCCGGCGACCCGGGTATCCTCGAAATGATGGAGAAATATGTAGACGTTGACAACTACATCGACTATCATGTTGTGCAAATTTTCTTAGCCAATTACGACTGGCCGCACAACAACATCGACTGGTGGCAAACGAATGCCCCAAAAAGTCGCTGGCGTTGGATTTTTTATGACTTAGATGCCTCGTTTAGAAAATACGACTTAGACAATCTTACGCCTTACTTTAGAGCACATGACCCCGACCAAGACCGTCCGGAGTGGTCTTACCTTACCATGCGCAAGTTGATGGCTAACCCTCAGTTTAGAAAGCGTTTTCACGATAGGTTTTACCAACTCATGCAGGGGATATTATCCACCGAAAATCTGCTTTTTGAAATTGAAAAAATCAGAGAACAGGTAGAACCCTATGTCGATGACTACGTTTACCGTTGGCGGATACCTTCTTCCGTTACCGAATGGAAAGAAAACGTGCGTTCATTGGAAACCTTTGCCCGACTTCGACCACACGAAATACACCGGATACTAAAACGGAATATGAGTAAGCCGTTTAATATGTATCCCAATCCCGGTGAAGACATCATTCACTTACAGTGGGCCACCCATCCCGGCGTAGATGTGGACGTACACATTTACGATATGTCGGGAAGAACTATGGCCATTCCCGTAAACAAAGAGGGCTTTGCAGATGCTGCCGCCTTATCTCTCAACGTCGCCGACCTGCAAAGTGGAATGTATGTCATCCGGGTACGTATGGGACAGTTCTATTTCAACGATAAATGGGTTAAGAGTTAACGATATGCAACTAAAAAAACGGCTTCCTTTGGTACTGGGTATTTTCTTTATCACTGCTGGGGTCAATCACTTTGTAATGCCATCTTTTTACTTGCCATTGATTCCTGATTACCTTCCCTATAAAGGAACAATAAATTGGGTATCGGGCTTGGTTGAGATGGCTATTGGCATCGGGTTATTATGGCCTGCAACACGGCGAATAAGCGGTTGGGCCATGTCTGTCTTGATGGTGCTCTTCATTCCCTCGCACGTTCACTTTATTGTGATTGGCAGTTGCGTGATGGAGGGGCTTTGTGTGCCTGAATGGGTGGCGTGGCTAAGGCTCGTCATCATTCATCCACTGCTGATTCTATTGGGCGTTTGGGTTGGAAGAGGCGCTACGCCTAAATCGCTTTAAAAAACGCCTCCAATTCCGTTAACGTGTGTTTTTCCGTGCGAATATCTTTGACAACGTTGCCTTCATCGAGAATGACGATACGTTGACACACTTCAGTCACATGCGTCAAATCGTGGCTAGAGATCAATGCTGTAAGGCTTTCCTTTTCAATTAAATCTTTGATGATTTCACGCAGTTGAAACTGACTGGACGGGTCGAGATTGGCAAAGGGCTCATCGAGAATCAAAAGTTTGGGCTTGCCAATAAAAGCCGCGGCAATGCCTACCTTTTTTTGGTTGCCTTTCGACAAATCGCGAATGAAGCGTTTATGACCGAATATTTCATTTTTAAAAATGGGCTTAAATACCTCCAACTGCGTATCAACTTCGTCCGGTGAAAGTCCTCTGGTACTGCCCACAAAGTAAAAAAACTCCTCAGGCTTGAGAAAGTCAATCAAAAAGCCCTCGTCGAGATAGGCGCCGGTCAGTTGCTTCCACGCCTCGCTTTTCGACACATCGATATTGTTGATGGTAATATGTCCTTCACTCAGTGGAATTAAATCCAGTAACGCACGAAAGAAGGTGGTTTTCCCGGCACCGTTGTTTCCAACCAAACCAAAACTCTCTCCCTCGGGGATACTGAGTTGTTCAATTTTGAGTGCTGTCTTTTCACCGTATTGTTTACTTACGTGATCAACATTTACCATAGTTACAATTCTTTTGAACGAAAGGCATCAGCCATATTATACTTTTTCTCCTTAAAATTATCAATCGTTCCTTTTATCCACAATTTGTGAAAAGCCAAGCTAATTAATGAAAGTGCCGATACCGCCAGCCATCCGGCTTTTTCTCCAAAAGGCCAAGCTACAAATCCATAAACCATTAAAGGAATGACCAGCAAAGGAATGATGATGAGAAACTGTAAGGCAGAAGCGCCTTGATAATTGAATGCACTTCCTGCGTTGAGATCGATGGACTTGCGCTGGTAAGTGGCAAAGAACATCATTACATACGTATTAACGGCTATACTGTAGAGAAAAGCAACGGAGTGAATGATGAGATACTTTGGGTGAATAAAGCCGTAAAGCAATGAAAGCATGTAAGGCACTGCGGTAAGGAGTAACAACAAACGCCACTTGGCATTGAAATAGTCTTTAAGCGACAACGACCTGGTCAGTAAGCCATCAAAATACCGAGACTCCCAAGCAATGAGATACTGTCCGTAGTTGAGGGCGGAAAAGGAAATCATAAAGAAGGCCACAAAGAGGTTGCTGGGACTGCTGCTAGTGGGATCATCGTACATAAATAACCCGTAGAAAAGGAATAGCACTGACATCAATGCAGCGGTGCGCGTGCGTTTATGCCTGATGATCAATTTCCATTCGGTAGACATCAGTTGGGCAACCCTACTCTTACCTTGCCAGTCTAATTTTGACCATAGACTACCATCGTCCGCTTTGATACGCCAAGATTCCGAGTACCTGTTATTGAGTAAATAGCGTTTGTTAAGATTGTAAGCAGCCATCGGATAAACGGCCAACAAAAATGCTAGAGGTGTTTTTAAAAATGGAAGCGCTATCACTTGAGACAGCCCTCTTAATACGCCGTCCACCAAAAAAACTTCAACACCAAATATGGCCAAAAGTAGCAGTGGCAAAAATTTAAAGATTAATCTATTGGCAAAAAGTCGCTGTAAATATCCGGCCAATAGCGTGTTACCCGCAGCAATGCCAAATAACGAAAATAACCAATAAATTGAAACCATGATACCGTGCTCGGGCGCGATGACATTGATGGCGAAAGGAAGCAACACGATGAAGTGCCCCAACGTAAATACATTGAAAAAAGACCATCCAATGATATAGTTGACCATTTTCGTAAAGGGAATGGGCAGCAATACGTAGTGATGAATGTGTATCTTTTGGGTGCCTTGCATGTTAAATCTCAGAAACAAATCTGCGAGAAAAAAATATAATGCAAAGCGTGCGGTATAATTCACCACCGGCAAATCGGTGTTATGTTCTTCAACCAAATACGGAAGCAAGAAAGAGGTGGCAAAGGCAATAAAGAGAACGTACAAGGCGAAAAAGAAGAGCATAATTTTTCCTCCCCAACCGCCACGTAAAAAACCGGCACGCCATGCCGACAAAAGGCTGTGTTTAATAAATACCCCGTAAGATACCATTTGCTAGGGAATCCATTTGATGTCTTTAAAGTCTGGCTTGCGCTTTTCTAGAAAAGCATTGCGCCCCTCTTTGGCTTCGTCGGTCATATAGGCTAAGCGCGTCGCCTCACCGGCAAATACCTGTTGCCCCACCATCCCATCGTCGGTCAAGTTAAACGCAAACTTGATCATTTTTATGGACGTAGGTGATTTGGCCAAAATCTCTTGCGCCCATTCAAACGCAGTTTCCTCCAGCTTGCTATGGGGCACCACTTCATTGACCATACCCATTTCGTACGCTTCGGTGGCCGAATAGTTTCTACCGAGGAAAAAGATCTCGCGGGCGCGTTTTTGCCCAACCATTTTCGCCAAATATGCAGATCCATACCCACCATCAAAACTGGTGACATCGGCATCGGTTTGTTTGAAAATAGCGTGTTCTTTACTGGCTAAGGTCAAATCACAAACCACGTGCAAACTGTGTCCACCGCCAACGGCCCAGCCGGGCACAACAGCAATAACGACTTTAGGCATAAAGCGGATCAGCCTTTGAACTTCGAGAATGTTCAGTCGCGGCATTCCGTCGTCATCAACGTAGCCTTGGTGACCGCGTGCACGTTGATCGCCGCCGCTGCAAAATGACCACACACCATCTTTAGAAGAGGGGCCTTCGGCAGAGAGCAATACCACACCAATATTGGTATCTTCGCGTGCATCGAGGAAGGCTTCAAAGAGTTCTCCTACCGTTTTAGGTCGAAAGGCATTGCGAATATCCGGGCGGTTAAAAGCGATACGTGCAACACCCCCGCACTTTTTATACGTGATATCTTCGTATTCTTTTACGGTAATCCATTCCATAATTGTGATTGTTTTTAATTAAAAAATGTAGAATACAAAACTTGCATTCTACATTTAAAAAGTCTATTGTTTGTTGATTAAAATACTATTTGCCGCGGGGGGTTCTACTGCGTGATCTACCTCTCGGACTTGTATTCTCTTCCTCTTTCTTTACCTCTCCCTGATCCTTTTCGGTGGCGGCATCTTTTCCTCCTCTGGTTCTTGAACGTTGTTGCTGCTGCTTATTGCGGTTCTTAGGGTTGGCTTTGGAATTGTTATTTTTCTTATCGACACCCTCCCCTGCTGAAGGTGTTTCGGTGGCGTCAACCATCGGCTCATCGTGAGATTCCACTTCAGGTAAGGCTACATTTAACAAAATGGCATTGGTTCTCTTTTTCTTTTCCTTGGCCAATACTGAGACGCGATTCTTTCTTCTATCGTACATCATGTGAGAGGGATCCAAGGCGGCATATTTACGCTTCAAATCAAAAATGGTTCTCGACTCCCCATAGCCTTCTTTGTTGATGATGGTAGCCGCTAACTCATTGTTCATAGTTTCCAGCATTTGTGGCTGGTTAATCTGGCTTTCCTCGATATCATAGGTAGAAATGCCTAAATCATATGATGGGTGAAGTACGTAAAGGTCTTCGCCATGAAAGAAGAATGAAAAGCCTCTGTAAGGTCGGTGGTTGGTGTAAACATTGGAACTGGGAACAATCTCAGTAAATACCAATTTCCCATCTGCATCGAAGCGCATAACCATAATGTCGCGCTTAAACGTATGACGAATAATGGCTTCTTCTCCCGTGGCTACTTGCAGCACGCGATCGGTTTCTATTTGAATGTCTTGAGCAAACAAGTACATGTTTTGGTTTCTATCTAAGTAAGTTCCGGTAATAATATACTCTGGTGCTGGGGCATTGTCATCGATTTGCTTAGGCTTAAGGCGCTTTTTATCCTGCAAAGCTTCGGTTAGCGCAGCGCCATCCATTTGTTGAATATTGAGATTTGTAAACGCCTGTTCTTTGACATCAAATACCAGAGAAAACACGCCGGATATACTGAGATTTCCTTCGGTGGATAGGATTCCTCTCAGGTGAATATTGTCGTCCGCACCGTGAAAAGCTGTAAAATCTCTTACCACGTAACCACTGATGGAGAGCGGAAAGAACGGTGCCTCTTTGTCATCGGTGATAACGTATAGACCATTGCTTTCGTGGTAGCGGCCTTTCGCACCTTTGTGAACCACCACGTAAAATGCTTTATCTTCACTGTGTACAATCAACTCACCATCGGGGTTATTGAAATCTTCGGAAACGCGGAACTTCTTTTCAAAGAGCGTTTTGCCTTCGGCATCAAGCGCCAAATATGAAAACTGCAAGGCTTCTCCTCTGGAGCAATTTAGTTGTGATAAAAACCCTCGGTGTTTGCTGTAAGGGTCGGTGAGTATTTTATTTTTATCTCTCAGATCGTCAACTTTACACGGGGTACCTCTACCGATGTAAGTTGGACGGCGACCAATGGGCTTAAAGTTGTTGTCGAAAGGCAACATATAAATGCGGCGGACATCTTTATCGTCTGACTTACGCATCAGAGCTACCGGCTTGCCTTCCATATACGAAAACTGCAATGGCACGTAACCTTGCTTTTTCATTCCCGTTAATTTCTTTATGTCTTTATCGGAAACAACATTCCAAGTGGCAGGATCAAAAACGGCACCCATGACTTTTTCGGAGATGGAAAGCTTTAGGAACCCATGTTTCTTGGCATCAAAAAACATCACTGGCCCGGGGGCTGTGCCTTGATAATCAAGTTCAACATTCTTCACCTTAAATTCCTTGTCAACCGACGCTTTTAGTCGCTGTGCGTTTGTTTGCACAGAAAGCGCTACGGCAATACTCAAGAAAATAGTTTTTTTACATAAATTCATAGATAACTCAAATTTATGACTGGTATGGTTGTCAGTCTGATCATTTTTTTTACAACAATTGCAAAGGCGATGCCAAGATACAAAACAATGATTGAAGTACTGTCATGTAGTCTTTCGTCGGTTTTTAACACAAAAGCCAAAAATACATAGAAAATCCTCAATTTTTTAACTGAAACCCTAATTTCTTCAAATCTTCTTCTTTGGGTTGCAGATAAAAGTACTGAGAGAGTCCAATCGGCTCCCCCACAGACGCGCCAATAAACGGAGCTGGAGATATCAAAGCCACTGGTTTATTATCCTTTAACGCAAATTCCGCATCGTACCAATCCCGCTGAAATCTACCGTAAGCCGGCTTTCCACGATAATGTGTGTGACCGTAAAAGTTCATCAAATAGGCGAGTGTTTCGTCTTCCGAAAACACTGTTTCATAGTTTTTTTGGTCGACTGCCCAGTCTTTCAACAATAACTCCAAACGTCTACCATCCTCTGATGATTGGGCCAAATGGGTTTGAAAAAAAGGCACAACAAAAGGCAAGATGAATAAATACATGGCCGGAAACAGCATGGTTACGCCTCTAATACTCGGAGGGCGAATGGCCATTAATATGGTGGCTGCAAACAAAAAAGAGATGCCGTACCTCATTGGAAAAGGCTGTAACAGCCAATAAAAAATGATGGTACCCAGTAATAAAATTGCAAGAACACCTCTTGTTGGTGACTGCATCATTCTGTAGAACAAAAACAATACGACCATTGGAACGCCCATGAAGAGCAAAGATATTTGGGGCTGATACCAAAACAACCATTGGCCGGAAAAGAAACGATAAACATCTAAATGTATAGGGGCTGAAAACACAGCAAATTGCTTGGCAAAATTATCGGTGTCGGGGGGATACAAGTCATTGGGAGGCACGCCAATTTGCAACACAACCAAGGCCATTAAAACACCTGCAAAAAGGAACAACAGATGCATTTTTGTACATATTGGTTTTTTTACCGTCATTATTAAGGGCAGTAAACAAACCAAAGCTACGAGTAAATGACTGGCAAACATCAACGTTAAAGCAGTTCCAACTAAGAGCATTTGGTAGGGCCAAACAGTCTTTTGATCGAGTAACATCACTGAAAACGACGCCAAGAAAAAGGCCGGGACATAACCCCCTCTAAACTTCATGCTCCAAATGAGCATCGGTGGAAGGGCAGCTACAGCGACCAATAAAATAACCAATGGCAAAGGGCGCATGTACTTGACACCGGTAAGGTAGAGAAAAATCATGGCTGAGATAAACAGCAGCAGCACGGGAATTTTTACGGACCATACCGAAGGTGGAAACAGCGCCAATCCGGGGGCGGCGAGTAACATTTCTATTCCAGACCAATTATGCGTTTGTCCGGGAAAATATGCGGCCACAGAAATGCCGCTCAACCACTTTTGCACTTGAATAGCCAATGCTGCCTCATCGATATCCGGTAACATATCTACGGATAAGAGAATGGGAAGTCGAGGCAACAATAAACCCAGGACCAAAAAAATCAGTCCGGTTGACTTAGAGCAGCGTATTGGCAACATTGGCAAGTTCTGAACGTTCTCCTTTTTCTAATGTGACAGCGGCAAAAAGAGGGTGCCCTTTAAGACGCTCCATCATATACGACAGTCCGTTGGAATGCTCGTCTAAGTATGGGGTATCGATTTGTAAGACGTCTCCCGTAAAAATAAACTTAGCATTTTCCCCCGCTCTGGTAATGATGGTTTTTATTTCGTGGGGAGTGAGATTTTGTGCTTCGTCAACGATAAAAATGACGTTTGACAAACTTCTACCTCTGATATAAGCCAGAGGAGTGACCAAAATTTTCTCTGATTGGGTCATTTCATCGATCAACTTATACTCTTTGTCTTTTTCGTTGAATTGACTTTTGATGTGTTTGAGATTATCCCACAGAGCCTGCATATAAGGATCAACTTTGGCTTTCATATCGCCCGGCAGGTAGCCCAAATCTTTATTGCTCAATGGCACAATTGGTCTGCTCAAATATATTTGTTGAAAATCTCGGCGCTGCTCAATGGCAGCTGCAAGTGCTAAGAGCGTCTTTCCCGTACCTGCTACGCCGGAAAGAGATACCAGTTTTATTTCCGGATTGAGAACGGCGTGCATGGCAAAGGCCTGTTCAGCATTTCGGGGCATAATGCCATAGGCTTTTCGCTTTTCTACCAGTTCGAGATGACCAGTATGGGGGTTCATGTAGGCCATCACACTTGATTTACTTCCCTTCAATATCATGTATTCGTTGGGAGCAGCTGTAAAATCAGATACTTTCTTCTGTATTCTCTCCATCGACACGAAACCCTTTTTGTAGATTTCATCGATGTGTGCTTGGGGAATATTATCGCGTACCACGTTAGACCGATGCATGGAAGTAACATCCTTCACCTTTCCCGTTTCGTAGTCCTCGGAATCAACGCCTAGGGCTCTTGCCTTTAATCGCAAATTGATGTCTTTGGTTACCAAAATCACTTTTTTTTCCGGCGACTCTTCCTTCAGCTTTATGGCGGCATTGATGATTTGGTGATCCATGCTGTTCCCCATAAAAATGGCATTGGCATCCATGGTTTCGGCCGTCTTACTCATCACCACGCGAAACTTCCCCTTTGTTTTACCCCCATTCAAAGGATTCCAATCTTGAAGAGACTTCTTTTTTGCACGACCGTCAAGAAAGCGAATAAAGGCCCTCGCTTCAAAATTCTTAGTATCACTCCCCTTTTTAAATCCATCCAATTCCTCTAATACAGTAATGGGTATGGCCACGTCGTTGTCAGCAAACTCCATAATCGCATTGTGATCGTATAAAATAACCGAGGTATCTAATACGAATATCTTCTTCTTACTTTTTTTAGACGAACCCTTTTCCATAAGTGACAGTTTTACTTCTTTTAAGAGAGGTAGATTGACGAGAAACAACGTGACTAATGTATCTAAAACTTACGGGTGTTGACACTTTTACAAGCAAAAGAATTCAACAAAATAATGGTGGTAACAAATCACACCTTTTCCTGTGTATGTTGATTTATCAGTGATTATATTTGTTGATTAAATCAATGCATCAAACCTTTCCTATGGACAAAAAAATTGTAAACGTTGGCGATATTGCTTGTGGTAGCGACGATTTGTTTCTCATCTCCGGACCATGTGTGATTGAAGATAAAAGTACCATGATGTCGGTTGCCGAAAAGTTAAAGTTGTTTTCTGAGAGAAGTGGCGTTAAAGTCATTTACAAATCTTCTTTCACCAAAGACAACCGCTCTTCGGTTGATTACTATCGCGGCCCCGGTTTAGACGAAGGCTTACGTATTTTGCAAGAGGTAAAACAAGCCTATGGTTTTCCCATTTTGTCGGACATTCATCACCCCAGCGAAGCAAAAGCCGCGGGTGAGGTTTTGGATGTGATTCAAATACCTGCATATTTATGTATGCAAACTTCACTGGTGGTTGAGGCGGCAAAAACAGGTGCGGTCATCAATCTCAAGCACGGACAATTTCTCGCACCGGAAAACATGATTAAACCGGTGCAAAAGATTGAATCTGTGGGCAACAAGAACATCATCTTAACGGAGCGTGGTTACGCCTTTGGCTACAACGACCTCATTGTAGATCCGCGGTCATTTTATCACTTGGCCGAAACGGGATACCCCGTGGTATTTGACGTCACGCACAGCATCAGAAAATATGGCATTCCCAGTGCAGATCCATCGGGAGGGGCCAGACAATATTTGAATGTATTAGCCGGTGCTGCTGTAGGTGCCGGAATCGATGGATTGTTTGTGGAAACACACCCCTGTCCGGAAGAAGCGCTCTGCGATGCCGCAAGCCAAATGAACATTAATCAGTTGGACGAATTTATGGCGCCGCTGATTCGTATTCATCAAGCGAGAAAAGCACACTAAAAAAAAAGCCCATCACAACGATGGGCTTTTTTTATGAAACATAAAATTCTTAAAGATTATTGTTGGCCTTAAACTGGCCGTTGGTCACCTCAATAACCTCCTCTGTATCGTTACTTTTGGCAGTAAAGGAGAAGGTGCCTTCCACAAAATCATCGTTCACTTCTGTGATGATCAACTCTCCACTTGCTTCTGAACCACCAAACTCTCTGGTATCTCCAAAAGGTCTGTCAACAAAAAGCACGTAATAACCTTGTCCGGCAGCTTCAACTAGGTTTGAAAGACTGTACGTTCCGGGTTCAGGACTTGGAAGCGGATTGGGTTGGGGCCCACGAGCAAAGTCCAAGGTATAGGATTGATCGCGTTCTTCATCTCCATCATTGCCTCGAATACGAATGGTATAATTACCTCCTACCTGCGTTTGTCCAATGGTAGCAACTCCCGACTTAACAGCTTCTACGGCTCCGGATATGGTAAAAGTAATACTGGATTCATCGGGAACTATTTCGACGGAATCATCGTCTTCTGAACAAGCAGTGGTGATTGACAAAGCAAATAATAATGCGATGCCCGTTTTAAAAAAATTCTTTTTCATCGGTTTGTTTTTGAGCACACCTTTGCCATTCAAACATACCTATAAGGCTGTTGGCGAAAGAAGTGCGGTGATTATACGTAAACGATTAGTTAATATCGATAAATATAAGCAAGGTAAAAAAAACAGTCCGTTAAAAAGGTTTTAAAACAAGATATACTTTGCGTTTATACCATGGTATGAAACACGTTTTGCACATCCTCATCCTCTTCGATCCGCTCGAGAAGTTTTTCCACATCCGCGGTTTGTGATTCGTCAAGTGTTTTTGTGGTTGTTGGGATGCGTTCAAAACCGGAGTTGAGCACCTCGATGCTCATTTCTTCCAATGCTTTCTGCAGATTTCCGAAATTGGCAAAATCTGCGTAGATAACAATTTGGTTTTCGTCTTCATCTCTAAACACCTCTTCTGCGCCAAAATCGATGAGCTCTAATTCAAACTCTTCTAAGTCACTTTGATCATCTGCAATTCTAAAATAACACTTGTGTTCGAAGAGAAACTCCACTGATCCGGAGGTGCCCAAACTTCCATTGCATTTATTAAAATATGAACGGATGTTACCAACTGTTCGTGTCGGATTATCGGTTGCTGTTTCTATAATGACGGCGATACCGTGGGGACCGTACCCTTCATAGACCAGTTCTTTATAGTCGCCTTGATCTTTATCGGTGGCCTTTTTAATGGCGCGTTCGATATTGTCTTTGGGCATATTGGCTGCCTTGGCATTTTGTATGGCGGCGCGCAATCGGGTATTGGCATCGGGATCGGGGCCACTTTCTTTTACGGCAATGGTAATCTCTTTACCAATACGCGTAAAGGTTTTGGCCATAGCGGCCCAGCGTTTAAACTTTCTTGCTTTGCGGTATTCAAATGCTCTTCCCATAATTCAATGAATTTTTAATTTAACCATTAGGACTGGTTCAAACGCCTTCCCCGTTGAAAGCATTCATGGTATTGGTAACACCGGCCAAACAAAACGACTCAATGGCATCTGCACAGCGATCGGTTAATTTTGGCAGGTCTTTCTGCTCCTGCTCCGTCCATTTGCCTAACACATAATCGACTTGACCTCCTTTTGGATAGTCACCTCCAATTCCAACTCTCAATCTAGGATAATTGTTCCCCCCCAATGATTGCTGAATGCTCTTCAAACCGTTGTGTCCGCCGTCACTGCCTTTCGTTTTTAATCGCAAATGCGCAAAAGACAAGGCGACATCATCGACGATAACCAGCACATTTTCTACGGGAATCTTTTGGGCATCCATCCAATATCGGACGGCTTTACCACTAAGGTTCATGTAAGTGCTTGGTTTGATAAGCGTGAGTATGCGGCCTTTGATGCGAAGTTCGGCTTTGGAGGCCAGTCGATCGCTAGAAAAAGAAATGCCGGACCGGTTAGCCAACCGATCCAGCACTTTAAAACCAATATTGTGACGTGTCTCTTCGTATTCCGAGCCTATGTTGCCCAAGCCAACAATGAGATACTTCTTCACAATAAAAAGCTATTAATCTTCAGACTTTGTTTCTTCTGCACCTTCTGCTGCAGGAGCTTCGGCTGCATCTTCATCTTCATCTTCGTCAGCAACAGCCAAGCGTGAAGTTTTGATACTTACGATAACTGCTGAAGGACTATTGATAATTTCAAAACCATCGGCAGCGATATCGCTAACGCGAACAGACTGTCCAATACGCAGGTTGGTAATATCGTGTTCGATAGAATCCGGTAAGTTGTCGGGCGTAGACTTAACCTTAAGTTTGCGCAACACACGTTTCATTTTACCACCATTTCTCACACCACGAGCAGAGCCCAATAGGCGAACGGGCACATCAATGGTTACAGGTTTGCCATCTACCAATTGTATGAAGTCGATGTGTAAAACTTCGTCGGATACCGGGTGAAATTGGATGTCCTGGATCATACAAGGAATGGTATTCCCGTCAAGCTCGACATCGATTTTATACACGTTGGGTGTGTAGATTAGTTTGCGGAAGTCGGCTGCCGGGGCAAAAAAATGCACTGGCGACTCACCTCCGTAAACGACGCAAGGGACATTGCCTTCGCGACGCAGTTCTTTGGAGTACTTGGTACCCAACTGCTCACGTTTCTGGGCTGTGATTGCTACTGAATTCATAATAAAAAATTGAGATTAAATTGTGTTCCTCTTTGATTCCGGCAGAAGAACGATTCAAATTAGCCGGTATGTTTTAAATTAAAAAGTGTTTACTGATAGATTCATGATGGTGCACATTGTACATGACATGGGCAAACAATTCTGCAACACTAAGGACTTCAATTTTATCTGAAGGGTGGTGTTTAGGGATGGTATCTGTAATAACCAATTTCTCTAATGCGGAGTTATCAATTCTGTCGTACGCATTTCCAGAGAGTACGCCATGTGTACAATAAGCACGCACAGAAGCTGCGCCTTGTTCTTTCAACATATTGGCAGCGGTAGCTAACGTACCGGCTGTGTCAACCATATCGTCAACAAGAATGACGTGCTTGTCTGTCACGTCACCAATAACCATCATTTTTTCAATTTCGTTGGCGGCTTTCCGTTGCTTGTAGCAGACCACGACTTCAGCATTGGTCATCTTGGCGTAGTTATGCGCGCGCTTACTCCCGCCCATATCGGGTGAAGCAATGGTCAAATTATCCAGGCCCAAAGCTTTTATGTGGGGAACAAAAATGGCAGAAGAAAACAAGTGATCTACCGGTATTTCGAAAAAACCCTGAATTTGGTCGGCGTGAAGATCCATGGTCATCACCCGGGTAGCGCCGGCAGCGGTCAACAGTTGCGCAATCATTTTTGCACCGATGGGCACTCTTGACTTGTCTTTTCTATCTTGACGGGCATAACCAAAATATGGCATGACCGCGGTAATATGCTTTGCTGAAGCGCGTTTGGCCGCGTCAATCATCAAAAGCAACTCCATTAAATTGTCGTTGGGTTGGTGAGTAGAACATACGAGAAATACACGTCCTCCTCTTACTGTTTCCTCAAAACTAGGCTCAAATTCTCCGTCGCTAAACTGAGTAAACAAAACATTGCCTAAAGGGATACCGTAAACATCAGATATGCGTTTTGCCAGATCTTGTGAACCTCTACCCGAGAAAATTTTTGCCTCTTTTTCCATAATATGCTTGGGGAATTTTGCGTGTGCAAATTTACGGGAAGCAATCTGTCTGACAAATTTTATTTTATGAATTAGTGATATCGAGTTTGTAATTAATGGCTACCTGATAACGTTTGCCTGGAGGAATCTCTAAAGCGGTCTGGTTTAGATTCTTATAAAAGTCAAACACCCGGTTTCTTTCTGTTGGTTTTGCATCTTCAAGGGTGTTGACATCCTCAAGGAGAACGGCCGTGGCAATCAGGTCGAGTTTAGGGTAGAAAAACGTTCCTTTATTCCCCAATTCTTCAACCACTGTACACCCAACGCGCTGCGCCCATTTAACGGTATAAGGTGCACAAAGTGCAAACATAGACTTGATTCCCAACTGATAAGCAACCGCTATTCCGGCTCGAGTGGCAAAAAAACTACCAATACCCAAGCCGGCCACTTCAAAGGAGTTCCATAGACCACAAAGTTCCGATGTTCCACCCTTTTCGTGCTCACGCCGAACCACTTCGTGTATCAAATCATCCATCGGTCCCGTCGCCTCTTGGATGGGAAGCAGATAATCTTTGTGGTACCTGTGAACACGTGCCCCCCCGTAAACTTTTCCCGTTTCGGAATCCTCTACATTTATAACAAATGCATGTGGATTGATGATCCAATCCGGTGAACTAGAGCTCACCTTTTTAACACCGTGTGCGGTTAATACGCGCTTATGCCCCTCTACAAAACGCATAGATGCATCGTAATCGTCTACCGCTCGAAAAGCCCTGATTGTAACGCGAGGTTTCTCAATGCTCGCCTCCTTAATCGACTTTGTTATTTGTTCATGTGATATCATGAGATACATTTAATCCAAGTCCTATTAGTTTTTTTTCACCTTTCAGGTTTCCTTCGGCAATTGCTTGCACAAGGTTATCCAAATTTTGCGTATCAGAAAATACAAAACGTGCAGAATCGTTCTTATGCATTGCAGCTCCAAGTGCAGCACCTATGCTTTCAACATGACTAGCAGCATGGATGATCAATTCATAATAAACCGTGCGCTTAATGTATCCCATTAACATAGTACCTATGGTATTTTGCTCCGGCAAAGCCGATAAGCGTTGTGCAACATCTTTTCTCGATAACAACATCAAAAAAGGAGGCGGTGTCCCCAACCATACCGATCTGGTGTTGCCCAACAAAGCTGAGTGAATGCTGGTTAAATGATAATCACTCCCCTGATAACACGCATCCATAAAGATACGATACATCATCAACGTATTAAAATCCGTTACCTCCTCAGAACATTCTAAAAAAATCACATCCGACTGGTTTGTTTTGTGTGTTTTTTTCACAATACGATACATACTTTCCGACGCATCTTTGTCAAGTGACAATGAAGGCTTGGACAAAGAAAACCATGTTTTAATGGTTGCCATGAACAAAGTCCTCAATGCGTCTCCTATTGACGCATCAAAGATAAACGTCCAATGTGTGTCGGTGGTCTCAATTTTTAATTTACCACAAAACGACAGTTCAATATCAATGGCAAGAGGGTCTTTTGCTGTAATGTCAACGGGTAAAGCAGATGTTGTTTCTACTTTAGGGGAGACACTCCAAGATGATTCCGGGTCAAAATGCCAACGGCCGGAGTCGACGTTCTTGTTCAGTAAAATTTGTCTGACCGCCGACGTAGCTAAACCGCCGCCTAAAGCCACTGCCGAAGCCAGTTGCGGCCATGTGCCAATGGACTGATTCAATTCGAAAAACGAGATGGCCAAATCCGGACTGATGGTTTGTCCACCTACCAATCTAAAAAGAATGCTTAAACGCTGTTGTTCGTCGATATGGTCGAGTTCACTTTCATCTACCAAACCGTGGAACAAAGGTTTGTTTTTATCTAAGTCGAAACGCTCAATATCTATCATACCGCGATCACTGGTATCCATCACTACCGGAATTCCTCTGCTACGAGCGCGCTTTCTCATCGCAATTTTCATAGGCAGTGAATCGCACTCATCTATCAGCACATCTAAATCATCGATAAATATATTTAGATTTTCAGTTGTTATGCCCTCCGGAAAAAGCTCAATATTTAAATACGGATCAATTTCCGCTATTTCTCTGGCTACCAAAACAACCTTCGGCAGCCCCAAATCTACAACTCCGGCTCGTAAGCGGTTGAGATTACTGAGATCCAAACGATCGAAATCGGCCAGTTTTATTGTGCCAAAGGAACGCTCCATGGCTAAAGTTACTGCAACCGATTGACCCACCGACAGTCCAACAACACCCAGCTTTGCGCTTGAGAGTCTCTCCTGCTCTTGTGCTGTAATTTTATATAAATTGCGAGAGGTTCGCACAAATGAAAAGTCCGATTCATTGAGCGTTAAAACGGCCTTTTTTAACCAAGGATAAAGCACCATGTTATATCTGCCTTCTTGACGAGCGGAAACCACAAACCTTTCACTATACTCCGCAAAATCAGCGGTCCGTTTGGCCGGAGGAATCATCAAAGAACACAACTCCTGAAATTGACTATTTAACTTATCGACAAGCATATAACCCTCAGGCAATTTTAAATTACCACAATCCTTACCCGACACTATTTCGGGCAAAAAAACGTCAAGCTTATGACCGTCTGTAGTCATTTGGTTTTTTTTTATAACAAACACTGTTAAAAAGGCTGCAGGTAAATTTAAGCACGTAAAGATGCATAAAACAAGTGTAATGTTTATTAAGATGATTTTTGATTTTCAACAAAAAAACCTTAATAACTTAGTTGAAAAACAGCAGAGACATACGTGAAAAAATATCTTCCATATTTGATTTGTTTGTTACTTTTGGCTCAATAAATAATTTCTAACTTCGTTTGAATTATGAACGATCAACAAAAAGTTCGTGTGCTCTACGTTGATGACGAAAAAAACAACCTTTTGTCATTCAAAGCATCTTTTCGTAGAGACTTTGACATTTCCATTGCAGAATCTGGCAACGAAGCGTTAGATATTCTAGAAAGTAACGAGTTTGACATCATCATTACCGACCAGCGAATGCCGGAAATGACGGGAATACAATTCTTGGAGTCGGTGCTAAAAAGCTATCCCGAACCCATTCGCATTCTCCTCACCGGATTTTCCGATATTCAAGCGGTTATTGACGCCATCAATAAAGGTCAGGTATATCGCTATTTGACGAAACCATGGAATGAAGACGAAATTAGACAAATCATTTACTCATGTTTCGAGGTATTGTCTTTGAGAAGAGAAAATTCACGACTCTTAAAAGACTTAGAACGCGCGAACAGTCAGCTTGAATTTATGATCAGACAAAAATTATTGTCGTAACATGCAAAAAAGACCTTTAGGCATCTTGGCCGTTTTGCCCGTGCTCTTGATTGTTGTTTTAGGTCTTTTTCCCGGCACTTCTTTTTCACAACAGGCTTTTTTTGATTCGGATAAAGCATTAGAAACCGAGTTAAATTACCCCAACATCTCCGGTTTTTATTCCGATTTATCGAATACGGACTCCATTTTCTTTGCGGAATTTCAATATGGATGGCAGGCTGAATTACTGGTCTATAACCCGGTAAACGGAAAAAGCAGTCTACTCTATCCTTCCGAAAACAACTACGTTTTATCGAGAAACCATTGCGAAGACTGCGAATTCAAACGCATCCTTTGGACTTATCATCCCTCTATCCAAACCGAGGCCGGTAACTGTCAAATTCAAATGGGATGTCCGGAAGCCGCCAATTACCTATTACTTGGCACCTCCGTTTGTCGAATTACCGCACTCATTGATGGTTTTGTGTTCTTCTCTACGGGCGTTTTGGTCAACAATACGGCCAACGACGGTCGGCCGCTTCTGCTTACCGCCGAACACAATGGACTAAACTTCTTCACCAATTCATTTTCCAGTGATCAGGAACTTGCCCAGTGGCTGTTTGTGTTCAATCTGGAGTCTCCCCTTTGCAGAGGCATTGCCATCCCAACCAATACCACTGTTTACGAAGGCGCTCAACTTTTGTCTCGATCGTTTGACCGAGGCGGAACTACGGGTACGGACTTTGCTTTGCTGGAGATAAGCGACACAAACTTTACCGCTGAAGATCACTTCTTTGCCGGGTGGACGCGCTCCACATCGGCACCGCAAAGTGGAACCTGCATCCACCATCCGGACGGGGCGTTGAAGCGCATATCTTTTTACAACGTTGCCCCGCGATTGGATATTTACGACCAACAAAGTTCTCCTATGCACTGGCGCGTCATCTGGGCGCCATCAACCAGTGGCCACGGCACAACCGAACCAGGGTCTTCCGGCTCTCCGCTCTTCGATCAAAACAATAGAATAACCGGCATTCTTTCCGGTGGCTTTTCTTCTTGTGATCAATTGTTCTCACCCGACTTTTATGGCGTGTTCTATCACCAATGGGATCAAAATGGTTCCGATAGCTCTATGCAATTGGCGCCGTGGCTTGATCCTTTGGGCTTAGATCCCTTGCAGATTGACGAATATCGCTTAGATTCGTCAAACATTACCGAAGTTCCACCAAGATTTCATATATTTCCTAATCCGGTTAAGGTAGGTTCGCAAATTTTTGTTGATGGTGTATACAACAAAGCCGAACTCTTCAATTTGAACGGTCAAAAAATTTGGGACAACCAAACACGACTGATTGCACCGGACGTGCAAGGCATTTACATTTTAATCATACATCGACATGACTTTAAAACCACTCACAAACTTTTTGTTTATTAGCGTTATTCTATTGGGATGTAAAACAAAATCCCCTGAAGCTCAAGAAACGCGTCAAATTGAGATCAAGGATGCACAAGAGGTATTGGACAACAAGCGTCAAGAAAAACGCGAACGTTGCTTGCCCATATTACGCGCATCCCAACACACGGAAGACTACCCCAAAACCAACATGATTACCGAAGCCGGTATCGAACGGGGCTGCCTTAATATTTCCTACGATTATTCGGGCTGTGAAAAAACCCATGCCCATGTCTACTACAAGCGCATTGAAAATACCAGCCCGCAAGAACTGCAACTTTTCGTTGGCGTGAAAGAGGCCGGTGACTGCGATATGCTTCTATTGGGAAGTGGCTCCTTCAACCTTCACGACTTAGAAGGACATACCGCCGGTAAGGTGATTTTACGCATCGAAGGCTTCGAAAAACCTCTGACACACATTTACACCGCGGAGTAGTTTCTGCCCAACTGCGTCAACAGCTGCGATGCGGTAACCGATGCCTCACTCTGCTTTAAGGCCAATGATCTTGCCGCCAATCCGTGATCAAAAGCTGCCAACACACAGGCCTGTGCCGATGTGTGCCCCTGCGCACACAATCCAGTGATCATGCCGGTTAATACATCTCCACTGCCACCAAAAGACAATGCGGGCGTGCCGGTACTATTGACAAACACCTCCTCTTCCGGCGTAATGGTAAAACTAAAGGCGCCTTTCAGATGAACAACCAAACGAAACCGCCGGGCAAAAGCAATGACGTCTTCTAAGGTATAATCGGCATCGCCAAGTAAGCGACGCATCTCACCGGGGTGTGGAGTCAAGATGGTATCGGCAGGTAAAAAAGCCAACCAAGTAGGGTTTTCGGCCAGAATGTTCAAGGCATCGGCATCCAAAACCAGTCGCCCGCCATTCTGAATCAGCAATTTTAAGGCATTGACCGATAAATCATCGTTACCCATGCCCGGCCCAACACCCACAACAGAAATAGAAGATGCAACCTGCACGGCAGTCACCATCTCGTGATGCTCGTCTGCTTGCAACATGGCGTCCGGACAATGGGCTGCGACGGTATTGACACAGGCCTTAGGAGTATGTGTAGTTACTAAGCCAGCACCGATACGCATGCAGGCCGCAGTTGCTAAAGTAATGGCGCCGGGCATGCGTTCGTGACCGCCCACCATTAAGGCGTGTCCGGCTCTGTTCTTGTAATAAAATCCATCGCGATTCAGGCGCAAACTGGCGACTAGTTCATCAGTAACGTAGGTCATATTGGTTGTTTGCTCTGCTAGACCCTGGGGCAACCAACCAATGTCAATCACCGTAAATTTCCCCACAAACCGTCCGGTGTCGTGAAAGAAAAAAGCGTATTTCGGCTGCGCAAACGTAAGGGTGTAAGTCGCCGCCACCACCGCTTCGGGGTCTTCGCATGTTTCATGGTCAATGATTAATCCGGAAGGCACGTCGATAGACACCACCAGACAATTGGCCGCGTTGATGGATTGAACATAGGACTTGTAATTGCCTTCCAGCGGACGATCAACACCGGTTCCAAACACCGCATCTACTATGACACCTTGGGTATCGTCCGCTAATGTTTGTACCCTTTTAGGAATCAAACCCACCTTTTGCAAACGTTCGAGATTGACCAAAAAATCTTCGCTGCCACCATCGTTAAAAGAAGGGATATACACGTTTACCGCTTCGCCCATATTGTGCAGCAGTCTGGCCATTACCAAACCATCACCGGCGTTGTTGCCTCGCCCACAAACGATGTGGTAAGGCCCAATGGTGTTTATTTTTCGTAGAGCACGAAGGGCCTGTATGGCCGCTCTTTCCATTAAGTCTACGGATAAAATGGGTTCATGCTCAATGGTGTAAGCATCAACCGCCCGAATTTGCGAGGCGTTTAATATCTTCATGGATGTCGTAAATCTGTGGCATTAGTTCGTGATCGTCGTCGTTATGGATCACAAAATCGCTCAGTGCCAGTTTATCGTCGTCTGACCACTGATGGTGCATTCGAGCTTCAATGTCTTCTCGGGACAAACCACTTCTTTTCATCACCCGATTGATGCGGATCTCTTTCGGTGCCACAACCAAAATAACGTAATCGCAGTTGGTATAATTCCCTGATTCAAACAGCACCGCTGCTTCTTTTAGCACGTAAGGCGCATCCTGTTGCGCGGTCCATTCTTTAAAATCGCGGTTGACGATGGGGTGGATCACTTCGTTGAGCGCCTTCAGTTTTTCCTTATCGCCAAAGACCTTCTCCCCGAGCTTCTTTCTCAACAATGCCCCATTTTCATCAAAAACTCCATCGCCATACGTTTCTCGAATGTATGACAATATCTCCGGATTCTCCGCCGTCAACGTTCGCGCTTTTTCATCGGCTATGTAAATAGGAATCCCCAGACTTTCAAATATTTTCGCTGCGGTGGTTTTTCCACTACCGATACCACCTGTAATACCAACGATTAGCGGTTTTTTACTGGCCATATGACATGTTAAATTTAATGCGCTAAGATAATAAAATGTTGTTGTGCGTTTGCATTTTTTTGCGTCTTGTGTAAACATGCACCCTTATCGTACCTTCGCTGCCATTCAAACGCAGGTATGCTGCACACACTTGAACATAGTTATCCTTCGTTTACATCAAACGTAAATAACGACATATCAACCACATAAACACTTCATTTCTCAGCAAAACCAATGAACAGATATGATGCAGGAAATTGATTTGGGTACTTGGGAGATTGTCATCTTGATTTTGTGCGGATTTGGCGCCGGCATCATCAATACAGTTGCCGGCAATGGCTCTGCGCTTACCCTCAGTGCACTTATCTTTCTCGGACTACCTCCTACCTTGGCCAACGGAACCAACCGCGTGGGCGCGTTCTTGCAAACCATCACCTCGGTGGTAAGTCTGCGCCGAACCAAGCGCACCCGCTTGCTTTACACCGAAGCCAAATGGGTGTTTATACCTTCCATCATCGGTAGTATTGTGGGTGCGTTCCTTGCGGTAGACATCGACGAAATTCTCCTCAAGCGCATCATCGGGATTTTAATGGTTCTCCTCTTGGCCTCATTTTTACTCGACCCTAAGCGCTGGAACATCTCCACCGACCCCAATCGAGCAAAAAAGAGCAAACTGGGCTACGTATTGTTTTTCTTTGTGGGTGTGTATACCGGTTTTATTCAAATGGGCGTCGGTATACTCATGCTGTCTTTACTTGTGCTCATCTCTCGCTACAGCATTAAAGACGCCAACATCATCAAATTGATTCTTGGCCTCATTTTGGCGACCGCCCCCTTCTTCGTCTTTGCCTTCTCCTCCACCATCGACTGGAAGGCCGGTATTACGGTTGCCATTGGACAAGTCGCAGGTGCATGGATAGGTGCCCGTTACGTTCTGTATCATCCCAAAGCCTTTGTGTGGACAAAGCGGGTGTTGGTGGTGGCGTTGGTTTTTTCGATCTTGGAAATGTTTGATTTGATTAGTCTAACATAGACTGGATATAAAGTCCTATAGCTTCGTTACGCTCATCTGAAAAATGCTCATTTAATATCAATCATTTTTTTGACACACTTTTTGAATAGACTTTAATTGCGAAACAATTAAAACATAAAAGCGGATTACATGGCCACTAAAATCAGGAAAAAAACCTAACAAAAAACCCAACATCAAGGGCAAATTGCTAAGTATTTTGAAAGTTGAGATGAACCTCAAATCTATCTCAGCTCGCCCCTCACAGCTCCCCCGCTCTAATAATTCAAAACCGGCGCCAGCCACTTCTCTACCTCCTCCACTGTCATGCCTCTGCGCTTGGCGTAGTCTTCCACTTGATCCTTACCGATGCGGCCGACACCAAAGTACTTGGCTTTGGGGTGGGCAAAGTACCAACCGCTGACACTGGAGGCGGGCGACATGGCCAAGGACTCCGTTAGGGTTGCGCCGGTACGCTGTGCGACATCGAGCAATTGCCAAATGGTGGGCTTTTCTAAGTGGTCGGGACAGGCCGGGTAACCGGGTGCCGGACGAATGCCTTGATAACGCTCGCGGATGAGATCTTCGTTCGACAAGGCGGATTCGGTTTCGTAGCCCCACTCCTCTCTTCTGACGCGCTCGTGCAAATACTCGGCAAAGGCCTCCGCCAAGCGGTCGCAAAGCACTTTGACCATGATGGCGTTGTAGTCGTCTTTCTGGGCTTCGTATACCTTGGCCACTTCCTCCGCGCCAAAGACGTGTACCGCAAAGGCGCCCAAGTGGTCGTTGGTCTCGGCCACGAAATCGGCCAGGGCGTGGTTGTTGGCCTTGGCCGACTTTTGCTGTTGTTGACGTAAGGTGTGTACGGTGTACGTTCCGTCACACAACGCAATGTCGTCGCCTTTTCGCGCAGCGGGGAAAATACCGCTCACCCCACGAGCTTGAATACGGGGGTCTTGTCTTAATTTGTCGAGCATTAGCAAGGCGTCGGCGTACAGCTTTTTGGCCTCGGTGCCTACGATTTCGTCTTCTAGGATTTTCGGGAAACGACCGTGCAACTCCCACGCCTGAAAAAAGGGCGTCCAGTCGATATATGGACGCAGGGTTTCCACATCCGGTTGCCAATCGACAATGGTGTTCACGCGCTTAGGTTTGGGCGGTTTCTCGGTCTCAAAGTCAATCACCATGGCTTGCTTGCGGGCATCGTCTATGCTGACCAATGGTTTCTCCTCGCGCTTTTTCAAAAAGCCTTCACGTAAACGGTCGTACTCTTGCTTGATGTTACTGGCAAAGGAAGCGCGCTGCTCTTCGCTGAGCAAACTAGACACCACGGGTACGGAACGGGAGGCGTCCAAGACGTGCACCACCGGTTGATGGTACTCCGGCGCAATTTTCACCGCCGTATGCGCTCTACTAGTCGTGGCGCCACCAATGAGTAATGGCAGGTTCATGCCTCTTTGGGTCATTTCCTTGGCCACGCCAACCATTTCGTCGAGCGAGGGGGTGATTAATCCACTTAAGCCGATGACGTCCACGTCTTCGGTGACGGCGGTGTCTAAAATCTTATCGGCGGGTACCATCACGCCCAGGTCAATGACCTCGTAGTTGTTGCATTGCAAAACTACCGCCACTATGTTCTTGCCAATATCGTGTACATCGCCTTTCACTGTGGCCATGAGTACCTTGCCTTTGTTTTGCCGACTGGCAGGTTGTGCGGCTTTCATTTCCAGTAAATATGGCTCCAAATACGCGACTGACTTTTTCATCACCCGGGCACTTTTCACCACCTGAGGCAAAAACATTTTGCCTTCACCAAAGAGATCGCCCACGACGTTCATGCCGTCCATCAGCGGACCTTCAATGACTTGCAGTGGGTTCTGAAGCTCTCGGTACATCTCGGCGGTGTCTTCGACAATAAACTCGTCGATACCCTTGACCAAACTGTGGGTCAAGCGCTGGCGAATGGGCAGCTCTCGCCAGCTCATATCTTTTTCTTGCTTGCGCTTGGCACCGGTAAACTGCGCGGCAAAATCAATCATTCGCTCGGTGGCATCCGGACGACGGTCAAATATGACGTCTTCCACGTGCTCGAGCAATTCTTTGGGGATATCGGAGTAAACGCCGATTTGTCCGGCATTGACAATCCCCATGTCCAGTCCGGCCTTGATGGCATGGTACAAAAAGGCGGTGTGCATGGCCTCGCGAACGGGCTCGTTGCCGCGAAAACTAAACGACAAGTTGCTCACGCCCCCGCTGGTTCGCGCACCGGGCAAATTGGTCTTGATCCATCGCACGGCTTCAATAAAGTCGATGGCGAAGCGGTTGTGCTCGTCCATACCCGTGGCAATGGTAAGAATGTTGGGGTCAAAGATGATGTCGTGCGGTGAAATACCCACCTTTTCGGTGAGAATCGTATAAGCGCGTTGGCAAATCTCGACGCGTCTTTGGTAGGTATCCGCTTGTCCGACCTCGTCAAAGGCCATCACCACGACGGCCGCACCGTAGCGCTTGATGGTTTTTGCTTGCTTAATAAACGCCTCCTCCCCTTCTTTGAGGGAAATTGAATTGACAATGGCCTTGCCTTGTACGCACTTTAGTCCGGCCTCCAGCACTGTCCACTTTGATGAATCGATCATAATGGGTACGCGGGCGATGTCTGGTTCAGCGGCCAATAAATTGAGGAAATCCTGCATCACCTGCTCGGAGTCCAACATGCCGTCGTCTACGTTTACGTCGATGATTTGCGCACCATTTTCTACCTGCTGACGGGCAATTTCCACCGCCTCTTCGTATTGTTCTTCCACCATCAGGCGCTTAAACTTACGCGAACCGGTGATGTTGGTACGCTCGCCGACATTGATAAAGTTGATGCTCTCGCGGTGTTCAAAAGGCTCGAGTCCGCTGAGTTGAAGTACTTTCGGCTTTTCATTGGGCTGACGTGGCTCAAACATTGATGCTTCCTCTGCGATCAAGCGAATATGCTCCGGGGTTGTTCCACAACAGCCGCCGATGATGTTGATGCAGTTATTTTCTAAAAACTCACGGATATTGGCGCGCATTTGCACCGGATCCTCATCGTATTCTCCAAAGGCATTGGGCAATCCGGCGTTGGGGTGCGCACTGACATAAAACGGCGCCGCTTTGGCCAAGTCCTTTAAGTGGGGCAACATCTGCTGGGCACCGAGCGCGCAGTTGAGGCCCAAGCTCAGCAGCGGCATGTGTTGCAGGGAAATCAAAAAGGCTTCCACCGTTTGTCCGGAAAGTGTACGACCGCTATTGTCGGTAATCGTACCGGATACCATAATAGGCAAGCGGATTTGTTTTTCTTCATAAACCTCCTCGATGGCGTTGAGGGCCGCCTTGGCGTTGAGGGTATCGAACACGGTTTCCACCAAGAGTAAATCTACACCTCCATCAATAAGCGCTGTGATTTGTTCGCGATAAGCCGCTTTTAATTCATCAAAAGAAACAGCGCGAAAACCCGGGTTGTTGACGTCGGGAGAAATGGATGCTGTTCGGTTGGTTGGTCCAATACTACCGGCAACAAAACGTGGCTTATCCGGTTGGCGAGCAGTAAAGGCATCGGCGGCTTCACGGGCCAGTTTGGCCGATTGAAAATTCAGTTCATACACCAAATCTTCCAGTGCGTAATCGGCCTGAGCAATGGAGGTGCTGTTGAACGTATTGGTTTCCGCAATATCGGCTCCCGCCTCAAAGTAAGCCTCATGAATGGCCTTGATGATCTGTGGCTGGGTGATGGACAATAAGTCGTTGTTCCCTTTTAGTGAATCTGGGTGATTGGCAAACCGCTCCCCACGATAGTCGGCCTCCTCCAGCTTGTGTTGCTGAATCATCGTGCCCATGGCGCCATCAAGTACCAAGATGCGTTCTTTTACCAATACATCTATGGGGTATGTGGATATCGTCTTCGTCATTTCCGGAATTATCATTTACAATTATAAGCCATCCGGAAATTGGGGGGATATAGACAATGGGCTATAGATAAACTACCCATTGCTCATCTTTCCTCAATAATGAGGTCGGAATTGGCACCTTTCGCCGTATGCGCGGTTGCCAAGACATCACAGGGCCGTCCCCTCCGTCTTTCTGGATAAGCACGACAAATATACAGTTGAAAGAGGTAATATGTTGTTGGAAAGTTTGAAAAACAAACCTACTTCTTCATCTCCAACGCCTTATCCATCGCAATGGCTTGTCCATTGTAGATGGCCTGCACAAACGCGTCTTTTAGTCCCAGGCGCTGGACTTCTTTGCGAAAATCATGGGCCTGTTCATAGGTAGAAAAGATGCCCAAGGTGTATTTGTATAAGTCGTCTTGTAAGTGGTAGCGAAAAAAGGTGTACTTCTCCGAATACAGGGAAAGATCTATCTGTTTATACGCCCCTATTTGCACGCAAAAAAACAGTCCCTCATTCCACGGAGAGGTTTTTTCGATAGGCAGATCAGC
>PXCF01000145.1 GCA_003566715.1 Cryomorphaceae bacterium
GTGCTATTACCTACGGAGATAACGGAAGCTACCTGACCATTGAAAACAACTACATGGAAGGAGGATACTATGCGGTTACACTTAACGGTATTGGGTCAAACAACAATTCACCGGGAAATAAAGTGCTCAATAACGTTATGGTCGATCAGCGTTACTACGGTATCTATAGTCGCGCTCAAGAAGATATGGAGTTGATCGGCAACGATATCAGTCGGCCGGATCGTGATAACAGCACCATTTTTTACGCAATAACCGCAAGAAATGGTATGGCCAACAGTAAAGTAATGAATAACCGTATTCACGATACGCACGGCAACAATACAAGTACATCTACCTATTACGGTATTGATATTCGCACCAATACAACATCTATGGGTCCGAATGCGCAATTGACGGTTGCCAACAATCTGTTGTACGATCAAAATGCCCGTGGGCTGTTCTATGGTATTTACATGTCCAATAATAATTATGTAAACATCTTGCACAACACCATTGAAGTGAATGAGCCTACGCTAGGTGTGAGCGGCAATACACGTGTGTTTTTCACAACATCAACCGCCAATGATTGTCAGTTCAAGAACAACATCATTTACTTAGAACGTGGTACTTCCGGTGATGAGCATATGGTGTACGTGAATACAGCAACGTCAAATATTGAAATTGACAACAATGCCTATTTTGCCCCCAATTTAAGTGCGACAAATGTGCACTTAGGCTACTACAGTGGTGATCAATCAACCTTTTTAGACTGGCAAGCAGCCAATGGTTCTGCCTACGATCAGTCAGGGATTGAGTTTGACCCGTCTTTTCAAGGTGGTACAGGGACAGATTTCTTGCGTCCGATGGCGGCGCCACTCAACTTCCTTGGTGCCAATGTCCAATCTTTGGTGCCTACCGATATTGAAGGCTTCCCACGTCCGGCAGCTCCAGACCCCGGTGCCTATCAATTTGAACCCCCTCAGGGTGTAGATATCAGCTTTTCAGGATTTACTTCTCCAGATCAAGCTTGTGGCGACTCCGCAGAAGTAGTGATTGAAGTGGTGAATCTTGGCAGCGATACAACGGAAACCATTTGGATCGATTGGGAGGTCAATAACGTCCCTCAACCCAGTGTAAGCGTTACCGACTCCTTCTATGCCGGTAATATTGTTTCTATTAGCTTGGGGTGGTTTAGCTTGGCGCCAGGTCAAACATACGACATTGATGTGGTGGTAGATAGTGTGTATCCCGGGCCGGATATTAACTTGTCGAACAACTCCGGTGAACTCTTGGGGTACCGTCAAGGTATTTCTGGTACAGTAACTATTGATCAACTCAGTTTGCCATCGGCAACGAACTACTCTAGTTTTACTGATTTATTTGACGATTTGAATTCTTTTGGTATCTGTGGTCCTGTGGTAGTGGATGTCGTATCCGGAACAGGTCCATACAATGAGCAGATCCAGGTAGGAAATATTCAAGGGGTTGATAGTGTCAATACCATTTATATTAATGGTAACGGAAACACATTGTCATACGATGCTTCCTCAGGAAGAACGACATTGTCATTAACAGGAGCGTCTTACATTACGTTTGATGATTTAACCATTGAAGCATCAGGTTCTTCGGAAGGTTGGGTAATGCACCTTAGTGGAGGCACTGAGCACATTACCGTGAAAAATTGCTCCATCTTAGCCAGCACTTCTGTTACCGGTACCTCTTCGGCTGGAATTGTTGCCAGTGGATCTAACACCAGTGCTATCACGTATGGTGATAATGCAAGTAACATTACGATTGAAAATAATTTCTTTGAGGGTGGTTATTATGCTGTATCATTGAATGGTATTGGCTCAAATAACAATTCTCCCGGTAATAAGATTCTGAACAACGTCATGGTTGATCAGCGTTACTACGGTTTATACTTAAGAGCGCAGGAAAATATTGAGGTTATCGGAAACGATATTTCAAGACCGGATCGCGACAACGGAACCATTCTCTACGCCATAACCATTCGCAATGGTGCGCCGGGTGGTGTCGTAATGAATAACCGTATTCACAATACCCATGGCAACTTGCCAAGCAATACATCCACCATTTATTTGATGGACTTTAGAACCAACTCGACGTCAATGAGTGCTTCAGAACCATTGATTGTGGCCAATAACCAAATGTACGACATTCAGGGTGAAGGTTTGTTCTACGGTATCTATGCGTCAAACTCGCAACATACCAAGTTCTACCACAACACCATCGTGATGGACGAGCCTTCTGCTTCTCATACAGCAGCGACCAGAGTGTTTTACACGACTTCAGTGGCGACCGGACAGGAGTTTAAAAACAACATCATTTATATGAATCGCGGCAACAGTGGCGATCAACATATGGTATGGGTAAATACAGCAACATCGGCTGTTGAAATTGACAATAATGCTTACTTCGCGCCAAACATCAGTAATCCCAATGTCTATTTTGGGCGTTACAGCACTGATTTTGTCGATTTGGTTGACTGGCAAACCGCCAACAGTGGTATCTATGACCAAAACTCCATCGAGTTTGATCCAACCTTTGTGGGAGGAACTGTGCCTGATCGCAATCGTCCGGGTGCTGGTGCACTTAAGAGTATGGGTGCCAACCTCCAGTCGGTTGTTCCAGTTGACTACGACAGTGTGCCGCGCCCTACCGATCCTGATCCAGGTGCTTATGAATTTACCCCATTGCCTTGTACCGGTATTTCAGATTTCATTGTGGATTCCCTTTACCCGGGTGGAGCAGTAGTAAGCTGGACCAGTGACGGTATTACCGAATTGCAAGTAGAGTGGGATAGCTGTGGATTTATTCCGGGCTCACAACTCGGTAATCTTGATCCTGCAGCTACCACCAACCAAGGTTACGCACTAGATAGCTTGCCAATGGGTGAATGCATCTGTGTGCATGTTCGCGAAGCTTGTCCGCAAGGTGGATACGGTCCTTGGAGTGACGCCATCGAAATCTGTGTGCCCATTGAAGATGATGCCGAATTGGTAAGTTTAATATCTCCAGAGGACATGCAGTGTGGCGATAGTTTGATGGAGGTGATTGTGGAAATTCGAAACAATGGATTTAACCCAATAACGTCTTTGCCAATTGAGGTGAATATCACCGGTGACATCACGGAGAATTTGAATTTCACTTATACCGGAAACCTACTGGAAACGGAGGTAGATACGGTAGTTGTAGGAACCATCAACAGTTACTGGGGAGGGTATGTGAATGTGATGGCCAGTGTTAATCTTCCAGGGGATCAGTTGCGCACCAACGATACAATCAATCTTGATTCTCTCTTGATTTTGCCTTTTGCGCCTAGAGTAGAAGACGCCATCGTTTGTCCGGGAGAAGACAGTGTAACGTTCAATGCATTTGATGTACCCGGAGGTAACTACAACTGGTTTGATGTGCCAACTGGAGGAGCCCCCATCTTTACCGGCAATAGCCTTACAGTTCCGTCTGCCGGACCACCAACGGTATATGTTGAGTACTTGGATCTAGAAGATTCTCTCGAGACAACCTTTGCTGCCGGTAACGGTCAAAGTGGTAACATGGTTGATTTTGTGATACACAATACGCTGAATATTTATGCATTTGACATGCTGCCAAGTTCTACCAGTTCTTCAGCTGGTTTTGAGATCTACTACAAGGTTGGTTCTTATCAAGGTTTTGAAACCGATGCCACCGCGTGGACCTTGGTTGAAACTTTTACAAATGAAAATGTGACGATTGACGTGCCACACCGCTTGACGTTGAATACACCGCTGCAGTTGAATGCAAATACGACCTATTCGTTCTATTTGACGAGAACAGATGCATCAGTACGATACACATCAACATCCAATGAGTACGGTGTGTTTGTTTCAAATGCCGATATGGACATATTAGAAGGTGTTGGAAAGTCTTATCCTTTTGGATCAACTTTTCGCCCGCGTATGTGGAATGGTAAGGTCATCTACGGAAGTGAAGCGTGTTCAGAGGAACGCGTCGAGGTGACGGCAACGGTTGCCGATAGTTTGGAGGTTGACTTTGATTGGACAACCATCAGTCATACAGTTGCATTCAATTTCACCGGTTCCGGAAATGTAACCGATGTCGAATGGACATTTGCCGATACCTTGGGTACAGCTATTGGCGACAGCGTGAGCTTCCAGTTCCCCGAAACCGACAGCTTTGAGGTATGCGTAACCGCTACCAATGGCTGCGATACCGTAACCTACTGTCAAATGGTTTGGGCAGAAAATATAGGTCTTGAAAATCACGCATTGGCGAGAACACTCAAGTTGTTCCCGAATCCGTCGCAAGGATCGTTCGACTTGACGTTTGATCAACCGTATATCAGTGATGTTACCTTGCGATTAATGGATATGAATGGTAAAGCCATCTGGGAGGAAATGATCAACAATCATGAAGGTGCGTATCAACAGCGCTTCGACCGTGGTGATCTTTCTTCCGGGGTGTACATGCTACAAATCCACAATCGTGAAGGAACGATTATGAGAAAAGTGGTCATCAATAAGTAAACTGGCATACTAATCATAAAAAAAGCGGCGCATCAATTTTTGATGTGCCGCTTTTTTTTGGTGGTTTTTTTACCCGCTATTGAGGCGTTTATTTTTTGTCGAAAAAAGCTTTAAGTATCCGCTTTAAACCTTTGACTGCAGTAAATACCGCCACAATCATAACAAGCATGGATACAATCAGCATGGTTGGATTGCCATCGCGCAATTGTGGTACGCCAAAGGCAAACATCAGTGATGGTCCGGCAAATACAAATGGCAGTGAGGCAAACATCAATACAATACCCTTAAATATTTCTTCCTTTTGCGCTTCTGGCATGCGGTCTTTTTCTTCACTCATGGTTACCGGTGTTGTTTAATACGGCTCTTACGCTACCGTGCTTTTTAAGTAATTCCAAAGCCTGTTCGGGTGATATGCCCAACTGCTCGCTAATGATGCGTTGTCCGCGCTCCCAAAGTTTGTTGTTCGATAATTGCATGTCTACCATGCGGTTGCCTACCACACGTCCAAAGCGGATCAGTGAAGCCGTAGATATCATGTTGAGAATGAGTTTTTGGGCTGTACCCGACTTCATTCTCGTGCTACCGGTTACGTACTCCGATCCAACTTCTGCTACAATGGGGTGGTCACAAACCTCGGTAATCGGACTGCCGGGGTTGCAGGTGATGCACCCGGTACTGATGCCTGCCTTTTGACAAGCTTCTAACGCACCAATCACGTAAGGCGTGGTGCCGGATGCGGCCAATCCTATCACCACGTCTTTTTGGTTGACGTCATAGGTTGTTAAGTCTTCAAACCCTTGGTTGCGATTGTCTTCAGCAAATTCCACCGCCTTTCTAATGGCACGGTCTCCGCCGGCAATCAAGCCAATAAACATATCCTCGGGTACGCCAAAGGTAGGCGGGCATTCAGACGCATCTACAATTCCCAATCGCCCACTCGTACCGGCACCGATGTAAAAAACCCGTCCGCCGTTGTTGAGTCGCTCAACCACGACATCCACCAAAGCTTCAATGTCGGGGATACAGCGCGCAACGGCCTGTGGAACAGTGTGGTCCTCGCGGTTGATTTCCTCTAAGAGTTCAAGCGTTGAGCGTGACTCTAAGTGGTTGTACTTGCTCTCTTGCTCTGTGATTTTTTTAAAGCTCATAAGTTGAAGTATCATGTCATTAACAAAGGTACGCTATGCTTTTCTTCCGCGTAGCATCTCGCGTTTGCCGGGTGGACCGGGAATTTTTTCTACGTCAAAACCCACCGACATCAATGTGCGTCTAACAGCTCCTTGGGCACAGTAACTCACCCAAATACCTTTGGTTTTTAGAGTTTTGTAACACGCTGTGAGCACGTCTGCCGACCAAGCCTCCGGATGGTAATTGGGGGCAAAGGCGTCAAAGTAAATAAGGTCGTAGGTATTGGGTTCTGGGGAGTAATCTTCAAATCGCTGTTCTCTTTTTTCTAAAGAGAAAAAGGGCGAAATCTCTACCACTTTATTCCATCCAGCACGGTGTAAATTAGCAAACAAATCGGCATCTATCCCGGCTTTTTCAGCGTAGTTGAGCTGCTCCGTAATGTCTGCATTGAGAGGGCTAGCCTCAAGCGAAGTGTAGTGTATTTTTTTTTTGGTTTTCTCTGCCTCATGAAGGGTGAGTAAGGCGTTTAGTCCGGTGCCAAAGCCGTATTCTAAAATAGAAACACTCGGCTTTTGCACGAGGTCAAAAGCCGAGCGTAAAAATACGTGAATGGATTCTTGTAGTGCGCCGTGTTGACTGTGATAATGCTCGTTGAGGTCGGCATTTAACAGACTGTGACTACCATCGTTGGTTGTCGTAAGACGGAGTTCACTCAAATCTTTAACTTCTTAATTTTCGGAATGGGGCCATTGCAATAGAGTTGGTGACAGCTGATGCAGGTTTGAATGGACTCATTAAATGCATCTACTCGACCTTCGCCTTCGGCTTTCGCCAATAATTCCAATTTACGCAAGTATTCCTCTGCCAATGGGGTAAAAGCCCCACCTTCCAATTCAGAAGGATTAGTAGCTTCGGCCGTTAGTACATCGGATACCCAGTCTGGAATCGGGGTCAGAGGCTCACCGTTTTCCAGTTGCTGCTTCCACTCCGCACTTAAATCGTGTACTTCGTGCATCAAGGCTGCGAGCTCCGATTCCTCGTACATGACGGGCTTTTCCTTTTTCTGTTCGGCTTTATTTGAATCGCTTTCCGTGTTTTGCGATTGACATTGCGCCAATAGCACAATGACAAGCAGAACCAAGACCGTGGTGATTATCTTTTTCATATCGAATGTTTATTCCATTATCACACCATCCGCAAGGAAAGTGATTTTAACGATGGGCTCGGTAATCGCGTCAATTTCTTCCTGACTTTTACCAGCGTCGTGGGCTTTGTGTTTTAACCAATCGACGCTTTGGGTATCTACTTTTGCAATGCCGTTAATCGTTGCTTTGCGGCCTTCGCTGTTTAGGGGAACAAAAAATCCGTAATCTTTAAAGCGAACAGTCATGTTATTGCCATCACCCAAATCTACATCCATCCAACAACCTTTCTTCTTGCACACACCGAGAACTTCTCCGGTTACTTTGGTTTCAATGCTGTCTACACCTTTGAGCATGGCCAATAATTCGGATGCATCTACCGCACCTTCAGGCGTGATGGTAGAATCGCCGTAAACTTCGTAGGTAACGGCTCCCTCTGTTGTTTCGTTTTCTACATTCATATTCGCGTTGTTCTCCGGGCCGCCACATGCAATGATTGCAACAAGTAATACAACAGCAGAAGTGGATTTCAATAATGTCATTTTATTTTGTTTTAGGGTTGTGTGTGAATTGTTATCACATGTTGCAAAATTAAGCAATATGCATGGATTTTAAGCGGTTAAAATTCACATTTGCCAACGAGCCTGACTGCTTTGCTGCATGTTTCCCGTTTCTCCGGTTTCAAGTTTGAGTAGTCCGGTAATACCAATCATGGCCCCGTTGTCGGTGCAGTACGAAAATGGGGGGATGTAGGTGTGCCATCCCTTTTTGTGCCCTTGCTCTAACAGCGCCGATCTCAATCCGCTGTTAGCCGACACACCACCGGCAATGGCAATGTGCTTGATGTTGGTCTGCTTAGCGGCTTTTTCCAACTTTTTCATCAGCACCTCTACTATGGTGTGCTGAATGGATGCTGCTAAGTCGTGTTTGTTCTTTTCGATAAAAGCAGCATCGTCTTTTACGCCTTTTTGCACAGTATATAGAAAGCTGGTCTTTAGTCCCGAAAAACTAAAATTCAGTCCTTCAATCTTGGGTTTTCCGAAAGTAAAGGCCTCGAGGTTGCCATCTTTGGCCAGTTGGTCGATGACCGGACCGCCCGGATAGGGGAGTCCCATAACTTTTGCCGCTTTGTCAAAGGCTTCACCGGCAGCATCGTCCAAGGTTTCGCCCAGTAATTCGAAATGATTGGGGCTGTCAACGCGTACAATTTGTGTATGTCCACCGGATACTGTCAAGCATAGAAAGGGAAACGGAGGATTAGGGAATCCTTCATCTTCAATAAGGTGGGCAAGTATATGTGCCTCCATGTGGTGTACGCCAATGATCGGGATGTTTAAACTTTGCGCCATGCTCTTGGCAAAGGAGCCACCTACCAATAGCGAACCCATTAAGCCCGGTCCTCTGGTATAGGCGATGCCGTCGAGTTGTGAAGCGCTTATACCGGCCTTTTTAAGGGCAGTATCTACCACCGGCACAATGTTTTGCTGGTGCGCACGGGATGCCAGTTCGGGAACGACGCCCCCATAGATTTCGTGCACAGATTGGTTGGCGGTGACGTTCGAAAGCACTTTTTTGCCTAATAAAACCGCCGCGGAGGTGTCATCACACGACGATTCAATGCCCAGAATGTACTTTTGTGCTGTCATGTGGCAAAGATATGGTCTTAGCACGGTATTTGCCACTTGATAGTTGTCATAAACCCTTGGGTTCTTTCATGAAGCAAATTCGCCTTTTGTTGCGCCGTCTCTTTCGCTTTACACTGTTTGGTGTATTGGGACTCTTTTTGCTTTTGCTGACCACTGTTTTGGTATTGAACATCCCGGCTGTGCAAACCAGACTGGCTCAATGGGGCGCAAATAAGCTAAGCGATCAATTTGGCATACGGGTCTCCTTAGAAGCAGCCCGTTTAACGTTGCCATTGACAATAAAATTAAGCGGTATTGAGCTTTATACTGCCTCTGGTGATACTGTTTTGTTGTCTGAAGAACTGGCGGTTGTTCCGGGGAAATTTGCCAAAAACCACATTAGAATCCGTTCCATACACCTGCAGAAGCCCTACGGAAAAATGCTCAAGCATCCAGACGATTCCACCAATAACTGGCAACAAGTCATTGCTGCTTTTGCCCCCGAGCAACCCAATCCGGACATGGTGTTTGAAATTGGCGCTGTGTCCATAGAAAATGGTTTTTTTCACAAGTACGCAAACCAAGATAGTGTGGCCTATGCCATGGAAAACGCCTTTGTGGACATCAATGGATTTACCTTCGCCAATGGGGGCGTTGATGCCTTTTTGCACAGGATAACTTTTGATGGAATGCGCTTGGACTTGGAAGAGATGTCAGGTGCTTTTATTTATAGAAAAAATCAGGGCGTTGGCTTTTCTAGAGCCGTAGTGCGTACCAATAAATCTTCGGTGAGAGGCGATTTCTTCCTTAATGTTAACGATAATGCCGACTACAGTGCGTTTGCAGAAAAAGTTGCACTCAACCTGCGCTTTGATCAGTTGGACTTTTACTCTGAAGAGCTCAGGGCCTTCGTTAAGGTGTTTCCTGAATTGGGTCATTTGGTTTTGAAAGGAGAGGTTCAGGGAACGTTAGAGTCTTTGCGCGCCAAAGATTTGCGTGTGCAGTATGAGTCAGCAACCAGTTTACGTGGCGATTTACACCTTCAGTATTTGGCTTCTAAAAGGCCTTTAATAATGGACGTGCAACTCAATTATATGCGGAGCAATCATCAGGAGTTTTCTAAGTTATTGACCATTTTGGCCAATGAAAACCTTGCCTTTGCCGAGCCTTACATCAATACCTTTGCCTTTAGTGGTCGATTTGCTGGCACCCGCGATGTATTTAATGCCAGTGGTACACTTCACACCGATGTAGGTACATTTGAGATGGGCTTGCAATTGGATGCCGAAGGCAAAGCATTGGTTGACGCTGATTTTTCCGGTAAGGTCAACGGCAAGAAGGTCAATGCAGGTCGTTTGCTGGCTGTTGATGGATTGGGAAATACCGATTTTACTTTTGATGTGATGGGGAACGGACTGAGCCCTAACAACGCTACTTTAAATTTGAGAGGGAAAGCGACTTCTGTTCGGTATCGTCAATACAATATAAAAAATGTATCGGTAGATGGCCGAATGGAATCCTTGTTTTTCGATGGAGAAATAGGCGTAAACGACCCCAATTTGGCTATGCATTTTGACGGAACGGCCATACTGAAACCGGGTGAGATTCAACTCAACTTTTTGTCTTCTGTCAATCATGCGAACCTCATCGCTCTTGGCGTAACGGATGTAGATAGTCTCTACAACTTACAAGCTGATGCGGTGGTAAACGTGGCGCAAACAGATAATTGGGTTGGAGAGGTCCAAATTCAAAACGCCTTTGTGGAACGCAGTCATCGCGTTTACTTTTTTCGCGATATAAACGTGGCTTCTTTTGAACTTGGGAATAAAAATATTTTGTCTGTTAATGCAGATTTTCTCAATGCTAGGGTAGAAGGTCGGTTCCAGATTCCACAGATTTACCAAATTCTTCATGGCGTGGTTTCGCAACAAAGTTCCTATGTTGACCCCTTTGCGGTGCCCGATGATGTCTATTTTACAGCTCAAGTAAATACCGGTGATACGCGACTCATCACCGACTTGTTTCTGCCGCAGTTGGAAGTGTTTAGAAATGCAGAACTTGCCATAGCGATAGACAGCAAACGCATTGATCTCTCAGCAATGTTTCCCGGGGTACGCTTCAACGGATACGAAGCACGCCGACTAAATATGCAAGTCAACGGAAAATTGGATGAAAAGATACCATTACAAGCACGCATAGAGGAGCTGATTTCGGATAATTGGAATTGGAAAGACTTGGTGATGAGCGCCGATTTTTTTAGTGATTCACTGCAGTTTGATATAGCATCAGGGTTTGATCAGGGCGGAGGTGGGCATATACAGCTTTTGGGACTAGCCAGTCAGACAGACGCTTCTGATTTTGTGGTTGCTTTGCAGCCTTCGCAGTGGAAAATTGCCGGAGGTGATGTGCGTATCGAGCCCAACAATACCATTGTTATTCAAGATGGAGCCATACGCGTTGATAACTTGTCGTTAACCTCTGACGGACGAAGAATGCTGGTCAACGGCAACGTCTCGGCCTCGCCTTACGAAATTCTTAGGGTGCAATTAGAACGTTTTTCTGTGGATGCATTTAACGTGTTTTTAGAGCCAAAAGGATTTGTAATTAATGGCGTGTTGGAAGGGGAGATGATTTTTAATTCCCTGTTGGGCGAACCTCGTTTTGCCTCGGATTTGCGCATCGATAGTTTGTACGTTAACGAATATTGGCAAGGCGACTTCTTTCTTGATTCGGAGTGGTACATCAACGAGCAGTTTGTTGAGCTTGATGTGCACTTGGATCGAGGTAACTTGCGAACCCTTGAGGTATCCGGAAACTATTTTCCCGATCGAGATACCGCAAAATTTGAGGCTTTGGTAACGGCAAGACGTTTCAGGATTCGCCCGCTTACACCCTTATTTACGGCTTTTACCGACGATTTACGTGGAGTGGCCAGCGGCCAGATTGCCCTCCGAGGTACACCGAAGACTCCAGAATTGGATGGGGTGCTCACCGTACCCAATTTGGGGTTAACCATCCCTTTTCTCAATACGCGCTACAATCTAGAAGGCAGTCCGGAAGTCGTCTTTAAGCCCAATCAGATCTTCATTCCCAATGCGCGGGTAGTCGATACCGACGAGAACACCAGCGGTCAGGTTCGAGCCGATTTGCGTCACAATTTCTTCAAAGATTGGCAAATAGACGTGCATATCGATGCCGATCGATTCTTAGCGCTCAACACCAATGCCGCGCTCAATGACTATTTTTACGGAAAAGTTTTCGTAAGTGGAGACGTGGATATAACCGGGCCTACCAAAGAATTACAATTCAATATTGACGTAAAGACCCACCGAGGTACGGAGTTTTATATTCCGGTAGATGGCCCCACCGATGTGAACCCTATGGGATTTGTGGACTTCGTAAAAGTAGATGCCGAAAAAGAAGTCATTGAAGAAGCTGCCCGAGGTGCAGTTCTTAATTTGCAAATAAACATCGACGTTACTCCGGATGCGGAGGTGTATCTCATTATGGATCAGCGTACCGGGGAAACCATTAGGGGGAATGGCCGTGGTAGATTGCGCTTTAACCTCGACCCGGAAGGCAATGCTGGACTCTTTGGAAGCCTGGAAATCAATCGCGGAGAGTATCTCTTCACGCTTGGAGGCTTGGTGCGCAAACGATTTTTTATTGAACCGGGAGGGAGTATTACTTTTAATGGCGACCCTTACGAAGCGCTTCTCGATTTGTCTACCAAATACGTTACCCGAACTTCTCTTTCCGGTGCCGTTGCCGACCCTACATTGGCAGCAGTGCGTACCGAAGTGAATTTATTTCTCAATCTCTCCGGTTTATTGAGCAACCCGGAGATTTCCTTTGACATCAAGTTGCCCAATGTAGCGCCCGGTATTCAGGCGGAGGTCAATGACCGCTTTGCCGATCCCAATAGGTTGACTCAACAAGCATTTTCTTTGTTGGCACTCAATTCTTTCTATACCGATGATTTGGCACTCGACGCACAAGTACAGGGTGGTTTGGCCAGTACCACCATCGATGTGTTTGCCGGGCAAGTCAATAATTTCCTTTCGCAGTATATCAAGGTTGTTGATATCGCTGTCAATTATACCGGAGAAGGAGTGACAGGAGCCAGTCAGGAAGAATTTGAAGTGGCCGTTTCCCGCCGACTATTTGACGATCGCATCAGCATCAACGGAGTTGTGGGGGTGCCATTAGGCGCCAATCAAAACCAATTGGCCGGTGACGTGGAAATAGAGATGATGCTTACTCAAGACGGACGCGTGCGAGCCAAGGCTTTCAATCGCTCATACCAAAACAACCTACTCATTGAGCAAACTGGATTGTATTCCCAAGGCGTTGGCCTGTTTTATCGCACCGATTTCAATCGACGACGTGAGTTGTTGAGACGACTGCTATTTATTGATTAGGGTAGGGAAGCGTTAAGGTTTAGGGGTTCTTTCACTCGCGCATTTCATTTGTTTCATCGGTAAATTCAGACTTTAGACCTGCACAATCACCCGTTTGAAACAACCCTATCGAATAAAAATCAGCTTTCCAGTCAAAAACTTTTAACTTTTATCAGCGCATAGCTCCACCAGCACGCCTCCAGAACTTTTGGGGTGTAAGAACGCAATGCGTTTGTTGTCGGCGCCATCTTTGGGTGTTTGGTGGATAAGGGTGAAGCCTTCATCTTGGAGCCGTTTGATTTCCGCGTCGATATCGGATACGGCAAAGGCGATGTGATGAATGCCTTCGCCTCGTTTTTCGATGAACTTGGCTATAGGACTATCGCTGTGCGTGGCGTGTAGGAGTTCGATTTTGTTGGGGCCTGTAGCGAAGAATGATGTGGTCACGCCTTCGCTTTCTACCACTTCGCGCTTATATGGCTGGGTGTTGAGTAACTTGCTGTACAATGTCTCTGCGGCGTCTAAATCCTTAACCGCTATACCGATGTGTTCAATTTTATTCATAATATTTTTTTTGCCGTCGTAAGCAGTGTAGATGGATACAAATTTATGTGGCAAAAGTAAGCAATACGTCAAATAAGAACGGAGCTGGTTTTTAGATTTTAGGGGGCGCTCGAGATGGAAAATAATTTCAAATAGTTCAACACGCTTAAAACCTAAGTAATCAATGACGCCTATTTTAGGTGGTTGTGCCGTTGCTTCACCCTATATTTGTCAGCAAGTTGAATTTGCGCATGAAAAAATACTTTACACTGTTTATATTTTTTATTGGTTCTTTTGGTTTTGCTCAGCTTAAAGAGTTTCACGTTTTGGAAAGACAGGTTGATGGAGCCAACGTTATACAAGCCAGTGTAGAGTACCCCGACAATGCGATGATTCTTGTTTATTCAGACATAGAGAATCTTGATTTTCGCTCTTCGGTTGGCGGGATTAACCAACAACGTTACAACCAGCGCGCGAGTAGATACGAGATTTTGGTGTCCCCTCAGCGACAAATTCTCTTCGTGGCTGCCAGAGGTTTTATAGAGCAGCGGATCGCTTTAATCAATCCGGAACCCAAAGCCGTTTTTTATTATCAAGTAGAAGAGCGAAGCGGGCAAGATGAGTTGGCGGTGTTTTTTACGGTAAAGCCAGACAATGCTCGCTTATATGTGGACAACATTCCTACGCCGATAAATCAAACAGTAAGTGTCCCATCAGGAAAAGTGGAAGTGCGTATTGAAAGAGAAGGTTATAGAACCATCAATGAACCATTGATCATTTCGTCACAACAGGTCAATTATTTCTTCGAAATGAAGGAGGTTGATTTGGAAGTGGTACACATCGATGCCAATGTACAAGGTGCTCGTGTAGTGATTGATGGCGTGGAGAAAGGTTTTACTGATGCCAATAATCGGTATTCGCTTTTCTTGTATTCGGGTGATTATACCGTCGAATTGCAAAAAAGTGGCTATTTGTCGCATACACAAACCATCCGCGTGTTTGAAGGTAGAGCCAATGCCTATAAGTTTGCACTGGAAAAAAACACGGGTGTGGTGCGTATTTTTACCACGCTTGAAGATTCGGAAGTGTTTATCAATAGGCGGTCTTATAACAATCAACGAGAAGTGGAATTGGCACCCGGACGCTACCTTGTTGAGGTGGCACAAAAGCACCACGATTCGTACTTTGAAACCATTGATGTAGAAAGAGGTGACGACATTAGCATAAATGCCCAATTAGCACCGCATACAGGCACTTTACAATTTACAGTTTCACCATCGAATGCGGTTGTAGTATTAAAAAACACAGACGGAGGGACCATTACCCAGTGGCAAGGAATTAATTTAATAAGAAACCTCATGGTAGGCAATTACGAATTGGAGATCTCCGCTGATGGACATATCCCACAATCTTTGCCGCTGCAAATACACAGGAATGTGACCCAACGCATAGAAGTAACCTTAGAAGAAGGTGCCCCCATGGGTATGTACGAGATTAAGCCAATTGGTGATTTTCGTCGTTTTCGCGTTCAATCGCGTAATTGGCTCTTGGTGCCGCCATATCAAAATTGCCCCAGAGGTTATAAACGCCCAACCAAGTCGTCAATCGCCATTTTCCGAAATTATGTTTATAGGTCAAGTGATCAGGTGTTGATTGACTTGGTGAAAGAGCAAGAGGCCAATAATAACTTGTCCAACTGTTTTTGTGCCAGAGATTTGACGGCGCTTAGAGGGTGGACCACCTTTTTTGTTTACGCCACACTTGCCGTTATTGTTATTGCTGTGGGAGAGTGATGCTCAAGTTTAGAATCTAAACCCGGCCGTTACTTGGTAAATCATGTTGCGATATCTGATGGCTTCGGAGCTGCCATCTGAGGAGTTGTTGGTTAAATCCCAGCTGGCCCTGAGTCCAATGACAATTTGATTAATATTAAAATCAATACCGGCTGCAAAACCGAGGATGTTATTTCTCAAATCTTGGTTGTCAAATTCCTCAATGATTTCCACCCCCAAATCATCGGCAGTGATGTCTTCGGTGGTGCTTAATAAATAAGAAAATTGTGGACCGGCCAGAAGCGTCACCCTAGAAGAGGGTTTAAGCGCGACCATCAGTGGAACATCGATGAAGTTTGACGTTCTAGAAAATTCATAATCAACACCAAATAAAGATCCGTCACCCTTAAATCCCTTTTGAGAAAACATAATCTCGGGATGAATCCCAAGTAAATCACCCAGTGGAATCTGTAAAAACATACCTGCTGCGAGTCCTACGCGAAAATCGTTTTCGAATGACTCCGAGTCGGCATCAAATATATTGGCGAAGTTGGTTCCACCTTTAAAACCAAGTGACACCTTATTGCGATACGTATCGTTGTCGGTTTGAGCAAATATCGGAGATGCACAAAATGCGAATAGTAATGCTGTAGAGAAAAGTAAGTTCTTCATGTGATTTTGTTTTTATTTGTGATTTCAACAAATATAACAAAAAATCACATGTCATCTGTTTTTAAAGCAAATGTTTGCGAATATTTTAAGACTAAAAAAACAACATAATTTTTAGTGTTCTTACATTCGCTGTCATATCCGTTACAAGCGCACAACCATAAATACTTTTCGCTCACCTTCTCGGGTAACTTCCACCATGTAGGTGCCTGCAGCAAGTTGACTCAAGTCACGGTTCCATTCAGCGATATCGAGATCAATGGCGGCGAAAATCTGACCACCACGCATATCCAACAAACGAATCGAGGCGCCAATAAGGGCTTCGCCGGTTAGGGTGATGTTGCCAACGGTTGGATTGGGGTACAATAGGAGGTTATTTAAACTACCCGACCATACGCTTACGGTGTTGACGTTGTAGCAATTCGATGTATCCGTACAGACACCGTCACTCAAAATAACGGCATATTGTCCATTGCTAGTGGCTGTAAAGTTCTGACTTGTTTCTCCGGGAAGAATGCTGTCGTTACTACAGTCGACCCACTGGTAGGTGACGCCCACAGCATTTGCTGTCAACACCGGGTCGTTGTTGGTTACCGTTCGGTCAATGGTGTTGATGGTTAGGTTGATCGTAACCACGCTGTCACAGCCATTGACGGTTGAGAGTGTATCCACGAACGTTCCCGATTGTGTCAGTGTTTGACCGTTGAAAATAAATACATCACAAGCCGTTATGCTTTGGGTACTGCTTGTTGCTTGCTCAATGGTGAGGTTAAGCGTAACGATGCTGTCGCAACCATTGGCAGCCACAAGCGTATCGTTGTATGTCCCGGATTGATTGAGCATTTGATTATTGAAGTCAAAACTTTCACAGGCGGTTATGCTGATGGTGTTGCTCACCGGCTGCGAGATGGTGAGGTTGAGCGTAACGATGCTGTCGCAACCATTTGCTGCTTGTAGGGTGTCGTTGTAAAGTCCGGACTGCGTGAGCAATTGCCCATTAAAATCATAGCTGTTACAAGCCGAAATGGTAAGCGATCCACTGCTTATTGGTAAAATGGTGAGGTTGAGATTAACCACACTGTCACAACCATTAACAGCTTGTAAGGTGTCGGTGTATACGCCCGATTGCGTGAGCAGTTGCCCGTTGAAGTCAAATGACGCACATGCCGAAACGGTCTGGGTACTCGACGTGGGTTGTTCAATGGTCAATGTCAAAGTAACGATGCTGTCGCAGCCATTGACATTGGTTAGTGTGTCGGTGTAGTTCCCGGACTGCGTGAGTAATTGCCCATTAAAGTCATATGCGCTACAAGCAGTCATTGAAAATGCGCTGCTGTCGTTTTCCAAAATGGTCAAGTCGAGTACAATGGTGCTATCGCAGTTTTGGGTTGAGGTAAAGGTTTCGGAGTAAAAGCCTGAGCTGTTGTAAACTTGATTATTAAATGTAAACGACTCGCAAGAAGAAACCGCAATGGTGTCTCGGTATTCCGATAAAATCGTCACGACTAATTCAACAAAGCTATCGCAGGTAGCTACACTGGGGTATTGCAAGAGGTAAACACCCGATGTACTGTAGATAACCCCTTCGTAGGTAAGTGAGCCACAAGCGGACAAGAACATTTGCGAGGTATCCGGTAGTGTCACATCAAGTTGGAGAGATACGATAGAGTCACAGCCATTGGCTGCTTGCAAAGTATCGGAATAAAGGCCTGCTTGCGCAAGTGTTTGTCCGCGGAAGATGAAACTGTCGCCCTCACAAATATTGGCCTGTGTTTGGGTGTTGAAAACATTGACAATATTGAGGTGAAGTTCCACAACGCTGTCACAGAAGTTGTCGCTGGCAAAACTTGCAAAATATTGTCCGGGTACAAACAACGTGTCCTCGCCAAAAACATACCCTTCGCTTTCGCAAGCGGTGACGACAATGGTATTGGTATCGATGGGTAGGAATGCCAGTTCAACCGTCAATGTAGAATCGCAGCCTAAAGCGGATGTTCCAGTAAAGGTGTAGGAGCCGTCTTCGGTGATGGTTTGGTTGCCTAAAATAAATGTATCACCAATACAAAGCGCTTCAGACGCGAAGTAGTTGAAGTTCGCCTCGATGGGCCCGAGGTCAACGATGGCGTTGGAGCCATTACCGGCCAAAAAGCGGTCATTACCCAATAGGTCTTGGGTAATGGTGTCGGGTACGGTCAGGTTGTTGCCTGCGTCAATGGCTGCCGATCCGCAGAGCAGGTTCCAATCCGATTGTGCCATTTCCAATGTATGAGTAGGGGAGGAGGGACGCCCGACAAAGGTTGTTGGTTGATTAAATCGCACGTAATTAAGTGTATCCGTTCCCGCGTTGTTGGTGTCGATGTCGATGATGAGATTACCCACGCCTCTTCCGGCATAACCGCCCTGAACCGCCGAGGTGTCAACACTGATGGCAGTTCCGGAGGTGGACGTCGCTATTTGTGTGCTGTTTCCCCAAATAATGCTGTTGCGGACATTTCCTCTAAAATTGATGAAAACACCGCCACCATTGCGGTCAGCGGAATTTCTGCTGACGCTGGTGTTAATTGTATGTCCGCCAAAATTATGATACACGCCACCACCATCTTGCCCCGCGTGGTTGTTGTAAATATTGGTGTTGATAAGCTCACCCCCGGAGGTGCTGGATAAGGCGAGAAATGCCCCGCCACCATTGGTGTTTGCACCATTGTTGTAAATACGGCTGTTGACCACCGGGCCGCCATTGGCCCTAATATTCACGCCACCACCGTTGCTGGCGGTATTATTGAAAATGTCGCAGTCGTAAATCAATCCTCCGCTTCTAATAAGAGCTCCTCCACCGGCCGGGCTATGACACCCGGTGATGATGCAATGGTTGACCGATGCGTTTGCTTCTACGAGAACTCCACCTCCGAGAGGGGAGAACGTATTCTGGATTATGGAGTGTTCGACTCTTGAAGTTCCTTCTAGAAACATACCACCGCCTTCAGGCGCCTGCCCACCATTAATGCTGCTGTTTTTTACCAATCCACTGTCCCAACCATAAATGGAGCCTCCTCTATTTGAGGACGTGTTGTTGTTGAAGGTACAAGAATCAACGACTCCATCTTTGCCTACCCAAACAGCACCACCACGGGCTGCGCTGTTGTTAGAGAATGTACAATTAACGGCTTCAGAGTTGGTGATGAGCATGGCGCCACCGGTTCCTAGAGATGTGTTCCCAGATACCGGCGAAACGAAATTAGGCGCGTGGTTGTTGGTAAACACACAGTTTTCATACCTAAAACTGGCCGCTATGTTGAGGTTGTGCACGGCTCCGCCCAGTACCGCGCTGTTGTTGTTAAAGGTTGAATTGCGAACTCTAGCGGCATTCATCGAACCGTCAATAGAAATGGCACCGCCCCAGCCGTAGCCCTCAACTTGATTGCTTTCAAAAACACAGCTATCAACAATAACATCTTCAAGTTCTAATTGTAGTGCACCTCCTCCGGTACCACTGCGGTTATTTTCAAAATAACAATGCCGAAATGTAGCGTTTCGAGCCAGAGCCGCCCCGCCGTAACTGTTTGCCCGGTTGCCAATAAACGACGTATATTCTACAAGGGCACCGTTGGCAAACATTCCTCCGCCCTTATATTCACCGTAGTTGTTGTAAACGACAGAGTTGCGCAATACACCTCCGGGTCTAATAACCACGCCCGCTCCTTCTGCACTAAACCCAATGCCTTGGGCATCACGAATAACAAACCCATCAATCATGGCGTAACCATTGGTGTTTTGAATAATTACGTAATAGGTGTTGTCGGTTGAATCACCTACAATACCAATATCGCCGCTGAGTACAGTTTGGTTGGTGCCATTAAGGCCATAATCGCTACGCTGAGCGGTATCTGTTTCGTTTCCTTCAAACCCACCAATCAATTCTATACCCGTGCGAAGGAAGAAATTATTGCTGCGGAGGTTTCCGGGTTTATAGACGCCTTTTGCCACCCATACTTGCCCACCTCCAGACGATGCCAGGCCGTCGATGCCGGATTGCAGCTGTGAAGCGCTGTAAGCCGAGCTCCAGCTGTTGCCGTTTTGTGCTCCTGCACCGGTAATGGTTACGTATTTTCTGTAGAAAAGCGATATCTGTAATACGCTGTCACAACCTTTTGACGTTGTTGTGGTGTGGTAGTATGTGCCCGGTGTACTGATGTTGGTGCCAAAGAAGTTATAGTTTGTTCCCTGACTGATAAATACATTGCCAAGATCGGTTGTGTCGCCACCGTCTTCGCTGAGGATAAGTTTAAGTACTGTGCTGTCTGCCAATATGAAAAAGTAATCACCGGCAGAGTCGAGCTGACTTCCTTGAAAAGAAAAGCTGTTTCCAGCACAAAAAGTTTCATTGAGAACGCTGTCAACATCTAAAAGGGTGATGTTTTGTTTGATGATGGAATCACATCCGTTGGTGCTTTGTTCGGTAAAACTGTATTTACCAGAGCTGTCGATGGGGATTTGAAAAAAGGTGGCGTTTTGTCCATCAAATACCGTGGTGTCTGCCAACTGAACGGTGTCTACCGGGGCCACATTAAGGGTGAGTTGGAGAATGCTGTCGCAGCCAGACGCACTAGGGCTGGTTAGGATGTATGTACCGGAGGAGGAAAAGTCTTGGCCACGGAAGGTAAATACATCGCCTTCACATATATGCTCTAGGAAAAAGGCCGAGTCTGCTGCAAGCACGTTTACGACCAATTGAATAATGGAATCGCAGTTGCCTGAGCCGGGGATGGTGTCGTTGTAAATGCCACTGCTGGTGATGATTTGGCCGCCAAGCATAATGGTGTCTCCCGGACAAATCGCAACGGAGTCACTCAAAGTTGGTGTGTATTCAAAGGCGCCTAAGTCGGGCTGTGCCGATCCGTCGCCATTGCCATCGACAAAGCGAAGGTTGCCTGCAAAATCAGAAATAAAACCGGCAGGAACGAGTGCACTATCTCCACCGTCAATCAAAGCCGATTCACAGGTGATGTTCCAATTGGCAAAGAGAAGAATGGAAGGGTTACCGGGGTTGTTTCCAATGACCGTTGTGGGATCGACGAAGTTGGGGTAGAACACCGCAGGATCGGTTCCGGCATTTTGATTGGAAATGGTGATTACGCCTGACCCTAGTCCACCGGCCGGAATGTTATGTCCCGGTTGCATAGCCGAATGTTCGATGGCAATGCCGCTTCCCAGATAACGATACTGATGGCTATTTCCCCATAGCACGGAGTTTTGAACCAATCCCGTACCGGATCTATACACGCCGCCACCATTGTTTGTGCCGGCTTGGTTGCGAACGATGGTCGTATTGATAATGTTTCCGCCGGTTATGTGGAAGCCTCCTCCCGTGATATTTGCCCGGTTGTTTGAAGCAATACAGTTGATTATGTCACCTTGGTTAAACATATACGCTCCCCCTCCTCTAACGGCTTGATTTCCAATAAATCTACTGTTGTAAACTTGTCCGCCACTGCGTAAATGCGCACCACCACCTTCGGAGTTGCAGGTATTTCTAAAAAATAGACAATTCTCGGCAATGGGTTCAACATTGCTCGATAAGTTAAAGTGTGAAAAGTACACACCACCGCCACGATCGTCACAGTGGTTTTCTTTAATGACGCATTGATGCATTTCGTTATTGCTGCGAATGAAGACGCCTCCCCCGGCAGATTCTCCGTAATTGTTTTTGATTACACATTTCGAGATGATTGTGCCGGCGTTAATGTGGATTCCTCCACCGCTTCTGTCGTTGAAGTTTCCCCCGTTCGCTACACCATCGCGAATGGTAAAGCCATCCACTCGGGCATTGGAAATTCCGGACGGCCCCCATATCACATGAAAGGCGTTATCGGTACTGTCTCCAGGAATACCAATGTCGCCACTGAGAATGGTTTCGTTGAGGCCGCCTTCGCCAAAGTCACTGCGTTGCGCGGTGTCGGTCTCTGCAGCGGAAAAGCCCCCGTAAAGATGTACGTCGGAGCGAAGGGTAAAGGCTGCTCTTCGCACAATAGCCCCGTTGTCATAGGTTTCTGTTGGCAAATACGTACCGGCAGCTATCCATACTTCACCTCCGGAACTAAAGCCATTGATGGCATTTTGAATCTGATTGCCTGGCAGAGCATTGTTCCAAGACGATCCGTTGGCGGTGCCACTTCCATTTGGGGTAACGTACACACGGGTTTGCGCAGATAATTGCCATGTCAATGATAGTAGGACAATAGCGAGGTAATTGAGTTGCTTCACTTTTGATTGATTCAAGGATAAATGAAAAGACCTGAATATGTTAAATGCCATTTTATTAGGCGCTGCAAAAGTAAAAGGATGAAGGTTAAATAGAGATTATTTAACACAAGACCAAATTTTTTCTACAATTGATCGATCAAATAAATGAAAGGCACTACTTATGGTGATAGAATCATGACTTGTTCATGAATGACGGTATGATTTTTATCGGTGATTTGCAGAAGATAATTACCCAGAGGTAGATTATGGTCTACTTCGGTTTCTTTTTTGCCTTCCATGTTCTTTTGAAGTACGGGTCTACCGGAAACATCAATCAATCGCAGGTTTTTTGCGTTTAAAGTCAATTCCGCCCGTACAACAAAGTGATTCTTTGCCGGGTTGGGGTAGACCCTAATATTATCTTTATTGACCATTGACCCGGCGCTTAATCCGGAAATGTTGACCACGGTTTCTGCTTCTCGCAAGCAATGATTGTCTTGAATGTTTACGCTCAGTATGCCCGCGCCATAGTCTTCCCATTCAACAGTAATCTGAGGGGTGCCTTGTCCTGCTAAGATGCGTCCGTTGGTCACCGACCAATTGTACGTTGCTCCGGGGATGGCATCTATTTCGTAGGTATTGGTTTCTGATGGCAAAACAGCCAAGTCTCCGCGGATGTCTCCTGCGCCGGTGCCTTGTATGGTGGTGATGGGAGCTGAGGGCGTCTTGCCTTCAGATACGACGATGTCGTCTAAGCGAATAAAGTCCCTTACGCCAGAGCTCTGACTGAGTCTTTGTCCGGTGTGGTAATACCGCCACATGAGTTGCAGACACTCTCTTCCCATGAGGGTGGGAGGAAGAGTGTGTGGACCAATAATTTTGCTATGACCAAAATCGGCACTTCGTTGGTATTCTATGGGATTCCCATTGGAGTCAAGTAAGTCTGTCCATGGGCCGCTTTCCCCCAAGCGATATTGAAGGCGCAAGTGATAGGTTCTTGAGCCGGGGATGATGGTCCCGGCGGTGAATTGCACAAAACCGCGATTCATGTTTTGCGTATTGAGGTAAAGGACAGTGCCACCAAGTTTGGTTCCCGGGTACCCCGGATTGCCATCACTGTTTGCTGTGTTGATAAAGCCAATGCCTTCATCGTTAAGGCCGTTGATGCGGGTGCGTGACGTGAGGTTATAGGCTCCTGTAGTTACCCCAGAAATATCCGCAGTATCCGAAGGGTCATTTTCATTAAAGTACACAAACTCCATATTTTCAGGGAAAGTGCCCGCCGTATTTTGCTCATTCCACTCCTCGAAGATATAGGGGCAATCTGCCAAAACGTGAGAGGGCTGATTGCCGCAAACGATATTTGTGCCGGTGATAAAGTGCGCAATAATAGCGGTATCGCTCTCTAGGTGAAACTCGATGGAGTCGTCGCTGATGGAGCTGCCGTTAACTTCCCAGTGAGAGAACAAGTAACCGGGAAACGGGTGTGCCATGAGGTCAATGCTGTTGTCTTCAAAATATACGCCTTGCCAAGGGTATGGGCTCGTGGGGACGCCCACCGTTTGTTCTAGAATGTCGATGGTGTTGACTTTTACATAGCCCATGAGCGTGTCGTTGACGTCCACTTGTAGGTGGTGTTCATCGTTGAGATTGAACTCGTCCATGACGTGATTTCGGGCGTGTTCTGGTCGGAGTGTTGACCATGTCTTTATGAGATTAACTTCAAGCATCCACTGACTAACACCGTTAAAGTGTCGCCACCGTTGTGCATGTTCGTTGATTTCCGGTTGGTAGATGTCAACCATGCTGTCTACCACTGCATCTACGTGCGAAGGTAAAAAGCAGGTGTTCATTAAGTCTGCGTAGCGGTTGATGAAGTGCCTGCGGTAATCTGCATTGGGCCATATATTTCTGAGTAAAACGCCCACCTCAGCTTCGTCTCGTGCTATACGTAGGGTGTTTTGGTTGACTTCCGTCAGTCCTCTGTGCCAACCAAATCCAAAGTCCATATCGTAGGCCAACCAGCGCCATCTTCCGTCGTGACCTTCCGGAGCGTTGGGTGTGTAGGGTACCCGTTTTCTCCACCATTTGATGTTGTTGTCCGGCCAATCCGAGTTGCGAGAATACACCTGAGCAATCACATAGTCGGTGAAGCCATCAAGATCCATTTTTGTTTCTATATGGGCAAACAAAGAGTCGTCTGATAAATTATTTTGAGAAACATAGTTGAGTAGTTGGGTAAAGTGTATGCTATCTCCATCCTTTACGTCCATCCGCTCACCAATGAAATCCAGTTCGTCGCGATTGACATTGTAAATACGCTCGATGTAGTGTCTGTTCTGCCACTCTCTAAAGTTGTGAATGCCCCAGTATTCACCGTTGATAAATACGATGGCCGCTTCAGAGTGTTGAATTTCAAAGGATAAATGTTTGACTAGGTTTTGAATAAATGCGTCTCTGAACTGCGTGTTGCGCTCGTCATTTCCACTATTTCTCAAGAGAATACGTTTGTATTCATTGTCGCTGCGATTGCTGAAAAACGGGTATTCAAAGCTTGATTTATCGTAGACATTTCTTGGATAGATGCGCAGCGATTTTCTTCTGCGCGCCCGGGTGAATCCGCCGTGAATGCGTGCGCCCACCAGTTGACCAAACTCCTTGCTCCCCTGTGTGTTGAAATACTCAAACCCCATGCGGTACTCGTAGTCTCTGCCTGTCCAGCGGTAATTGGCCGGACTGTTTCCTCTTGCTGCTGCATTGGTGCCGCTGCGCCAGCTTTCAAAGGTGCTTCCGGCACAGTAAATGCCTTCGTCGACATCAAACAACAGGTTTTCGTCGATGCTCAGTGACACTACGGGCAGGGTATATCGGTTTTGCAAACTGGGACCAACAAAAAAGGTTTCGGTTGTTATTTCACTACGCACAGCGTCTGCTCTTACCGCAATAGCTCGCACAACGGTTCCCTTGTTGATGGGATCGGTTTGCAGGTATCCGGGCGTTAATTCAAAGGTCGTAGACTTTGCGCTGGTTTTATTGGGCGCTGTGGTGCGGTCCGTAATACTGATTGGCCCGCTGTAGGTCAAAGTTTGTATGCTGTCGGCAAGCGCAGGGCCAACCGGACTGTTGGCAAATTGTGGATATTGATTTTTGTAGGTGTATGTTTTTGCCGAGAGGTTGTCGGGTGTCGGTTCGCTGCCATCAGTGGTATAATAAATGGTCACCCCGCTATCAGGCGCACTGATGGTTAATGAAAATCCACTGCTTTCAAATCCCCCTGTATGGGAGAACACAGGAGCTTCTAAAATATCAGTCTTTGGAGTAGCGGTATTGTTGCTTTCTTCTGGGGTGGGGTTTTTAAAGTACGCCCAGTTACTCGATCCGTCCGGGAATCTTCCGTAGGATACGTCCGTTCTTTGCGGGCCAAAGCCAATGGAATCGACGATGTCAATGCCGTTGGGTGCTGTAAGGATAACATATTCACCTTGAGAAGCACTCAGTTTAAAGTTGGTATGATACAACCCCCGCGATAAGTCTCCGCTTGCCCAAAAAATAATATAATCCCCCGCTACTAAAAACGTATTGGTAGGTATTTGGTACTTGGTTAAATTGTTGGGATCGTCGCTGAGATAGTGGTCGGATAAATCGTAAGAGGCTGCGGAAGTATTGTAAATCTCTATCCAATCTTCGTTGGCATCGGTGCTATCGGAAATGGTGGAGCCATTCGACGCCATAAATTCATTGATGTATATGTTTTGACTGGATTGAGCGGTTAATGTTTGTAATATAAAAATAGAAAGACCTGCGCATAGCCATTTGCTCATTTTACGTAATTTTGTTAGTAGATATAACTAAAAACGTAAATTTAAGGAGGTGATAATGATTTTCCAATTAACCTCGTTTATTTAACGGGTTTTAATGATTGTTTACAGTAAATGTAAAGGTTTGATGGGTTTTTATTAAGAAGATTGTGTTCGGCGTAGTAAAATTGAAATTAATCAGAGTTTACTTTCAATAATTAGATTATTAAAACTTCACGGTAAAACTAACAAATGGGATTCCAATAACTATGAATTCAGCAATTTCGGGGTTATTGATAAATGCCAAGTCTATGGCAATGGTTTCCGAGATAAAACGAATTCCGTAAGAGAAGATGGCATAGTAAGTATCAAGGGGGATGAACCAGTTTTCGGAGATGAAAGCAAATCTTTCGGAAAACCTCGACGTACCGGAAACCGTTAGAATGGGCTTTTCGCTAAATTCACTTTGAATAAACCCCCATCCTAATCCGGCAGTGACGTGGTGGTCGGTGTTTCCGTATGTGGCAATTCCATAGGCAATGCCTGAGCCCGCTCTGCTCGTTTGGTTGTAGTCGTAGTAGGGTACGTTCAAATACAATGCCCCGGCCCCGATGTGAAGGTCGTCGGTCAGCTGCACACCCGCTTTAGAAGTAAGAAAAAAAATGGGTTGAAATTCTCCGAATGCCAGAGGAACGAATGTGGACAAAAGCTCTATACCGCCACCCACCGTAATGTAATCGGTGATTCCGACGTTGAACGAATTTAAAAGGATGTTGGTGTTTTGGTAATACCCTTCGCCCTTCTTGAGGTTGAAGCCCGACGGGCTGTATAAATATCTCGATGTATGGGGATTGGAAAACCAAAATTTACCCTTTTGAAACTCGGTGGACTTAACTTCTGATATTCGTTTAATGTTGCGATGCCGTAATTCCAACCGCGAAATCACACTGGTTTTCATGATTAGTTTTTCATCGTCTCGATCCAAAATATTTCCAAAAAATATAGATCCGTCATTGAGTTCAACGCGATAAATTTTTGTGGTGTCGTTGATGTTTTCAATCTTCTGAGCGTGGATATTAATGGATAGTCCGAGGCATAATATCAAGCTTAAATGGTGTATAAAGTGTTTCATTGGTTTAAGTCTTAATTTAAATAACTAAGATACAAAAAATTAGCATATCTTGAATTATTTTTTTATCATGATCTTTAAAAAACATCATTGATCACAACCTTTTGGTTGGCGTGGATAGGTGTGTGATTCTAATTATCGTTTTGATATCTCAACATAGATGACGCCCATAATTACATTTTAATAGGGGGGCTACCTAAATTGCCGTTAATTAAAAACAAACAAGTAACACAATAAAGTATGTTGTTTGATTTTTTTCAATAAAGAGTTCAAAATTTATTATCGTGCGCGGTGGCAAGTTTGAATCGTATTTTATTAGAATTGTTGCACTTATGTTGTGTGAATTTCATTCTTAAATTAATCAAATTTATATACAATTTCTAATTGATATAAATTAATTTTTTGTGTTGTTTTTTTTATAAAAAATATTAGCTTTGCCGATGTTTTTTAAATGTTTAATTTAAAAAAAATATCAATTAATAACGCAGATATTTATGAGATAAATGATTGCTTACAAGTAAAAAATATCTTTCATATGTATTTGCAAATTAAATCAATAACATGACAAATCAAAACACTCTCACTTCACTTTACACATTGCTGCTTGTAGCATTCTCAGTTGTTGCTTCAGCTCAAGACGGTGCATTAGACCCCACATTTCAAACAGGAACTGCTGCAAATGGGCAAGTATTCGCCACACAAACAACATCAGATGGCAAAATCGTTGTTGGTGGTGATTTTACTCAATTCAACGGAGAGTCTTACACGAGAATGGTTCGGCTCAATGGTGACGGATCAATTGATACTTCATTTAGTCCGGGTACAGGAGCGAATACTGCGGTGTATGATGTTGTTCAACAACCGGACGGAAAATTAATTGTCGCCGGTAATTTCTCAAATTTTAATGGACGAAACCATTCGGTTTTAACCAGGTTGAATGCAGATGGCAGTCCGGACCTTAATTACATAGGCACCGGAGGCAACGCGAGTGTCATTAAAGTGGCGCTTCAACCAGATGGAAAAATCATAGCTATTGGAGGCTTTTCTAGTTTTAATGGTTCAACAAATAATGCGCGAATTGTTCGTGTAAACTCCAACGGAACAACAGACCCATCCTTTTTAGTTGGCTCAGGACCGGGCTCAGGATCTGTAAACTCAATTGCACTACAGCCCGATGGAAAGATACTTGTAGGAGGGTCATTCAGCAATTTTGGTGGTGTCCCGATTACTCGAATCGTTCGATTGCATTCAAATGGCACAGTAGACACCACTTTCAATCCCGGCGGTGGGCCTAACAATCGCCCTTTAGCTATTGCCGTTCAGCCTGATGGAAAGATTTTGATAGGTGGACAATTTACTTCTATTGATGGTGTTCCAAGAGCAAGAATAGCCCGTTTAAATAGCAATGGTTCATTGGATACAACATTTAATCCCGGAGCAGGTGCAGTTGGATGGACCAGTCCTGAAGTTAATTCTATTTCTCTTCAGGCCGATGGCAGATTGGTTATTAGTGGTCGATTTGGCACCTATGACGGTGTTAATCGCGGAAACATTGCGCGTGTAAATCCCGATGGATCTTTAGACGCGTCATTTGTGCCTACAGGAAATGGAACCAATGGGTTGGTGTTGAGTTCTCAATTTCAGCCTGATGGTACTCTCATCGTTGGCGGTAACTTTGTAAGGTATGGAAATGATACTGTAAATAGAATTATGAGACTGCAAACAGCTACACCGGCTTGCAATGCCCCGGATTCCATGTTTATTGGAAATATTGGTGTTGATGAAGCGGAACTGTCTATTTTTCATTCCGATTCTGTATTGCAGTGGGAGATTGAATACGACACCACCGGTTTTGTACAAGGAACTGGTAATACGGTGTTAACCGCTACGTCGCCTTATACATTCACAGGACTTAACAGCGGAA
>PXCF01000040.1 GCA_003566715.1 Cryomorphaceae bacterium
GTTATCGTACGATCTTTTGACATAAAGTCCACGGTGATGCTACTCCCATCGCTTTTGGCAAACTGTCCTTGCGCAGTGGCCGCTTCTTCAAACCCATGGGCCCAATCCGATTTAAAGTGCAATGCATTGATGAGAAACGCTATTTCTTCCGGACTTATATCATCAATAATTTCTTCTATGAGACCTTTGGTCTTATCGTTTACCCACTGATTGATGTTGTCCACGGCACTTTGCTGCGCAAAATTATCGGTGGCTACATGAGCAGCGTAATAATCACTCAGTGCATCTAAGAACGCCTCCTTAGGGTCAAGTCTGGCAGCGTCGTAAAAAAACGCATTGGCAATGGTTACGGAGGGGTGTCCACTTTGGTTGACCAGCACATTAGCCGTTTCACCACTTTGTTTGCGAATGGTTTCCAAATCAAACGCCCCGTAACGCATGGTTGCAGAAATTTGATCGTACGTGTTTTCTTTTGCCGCCTCTAGTGCCATGTTAAAGGCCGTTTGAATACTCAATGGTGAAATCAATACCGTTTCCCCTTGCTCCTTCGCGTGAATGGCTTTAAGCAAATCCAAGCCCATGATAGCTGTGGCTTCAGAAACATCATTGGCACCAATACCAATGATTCCGTTGCCATTTCCCTTATCATCATCGGCGTCCTTGCAAGACGTAAACGACAAGAAAATAATGGCAAGTAAGAAAAACCGAAAAGTGGATAGGGGTTTCATAAACATTTTTTTAATGGTTCATAACCAATGCGAAGATAGTGATTTTTTTGATGCTACTCGTATCACTTTTTTACAACTACTTTTTTTCTAAATCCACTTTCTAAATGCAATACATACACCCCAGAAGGTATTTCATCTAAATAAATTAAACCGTTTTGAGTCATACCCGACTGCATTAACCTCCCATCCATTCCTATTATTTTATACCATTGATCATTTTGATCTTCAAAATTGATTTTAATCTGATCACTGGCCGGATTGGGAAACATGTCAAAAGTCGTTTTTGGCATATAACGATTGGTTGAAATACGGTTGAATCCAAATAACTCAAACCTTAAATGTTGTTCTCCGAACCTATCAATTTCGGTGTAATCTATCTCATCTATCACATTGTTGGCACCATAAGAAAACACTCTTTCTACTTTCCCACTTGTTTGAAAACGCTGGTTATTTATGTTATAAAAAGATCTTTTAAAAAGCGTTTGATTTCCTTTTACATCGTTTGCTATGGTGTCTTTAAAATATGGAATCAATGAGACACCGTTACTATCGTTAACTTCGGCTGATACGTAAAACAAATCCCCACTATTGTTTGCGTGAATTTGATAAAAGATTGTATCGGTAGAAGGCACAGGTAAAAAACCTAATACTATAGCTTCGTACATTTCATATACATTCCCCATTTGACCCACCAGTTCTGATTTAGTACGAGTGTACCAATTTCCGCCAACGTTATCTTCAATGGTTACTTTCGAGGGATACATGATTTTTGCATTTCCAAACAACTTAGGCGTGTAGCTTGACACCAAAAAACTCACCAATCTATCTATGAATGGGAAATAACCTAAATCCCACTCTAAATCTACAAACCTCATACTAGGAACCATTGCCCCACTTCCATCGTTCATCAAAATTTCCATGGCTTTCTCTTTTCCATTTTCATAGGTAATATTTTCGATGTTTAATACATTAACCCAAGGTGAAACTGTTACCATTCTTTCATAAATATCCAACGACTCAATTAGGCCTTCAGCACTGTATCGATATACAATAGAATCTCCAAGAGAAAAAAAAGCAGTAGTAAACTCTTTAAATGTTTCCAAATGACCCTGAGAATTATAAGTAAATTCAAACCGCTCTACTTCCACCCAACTGCCAGAATGAAGTTCCTCATATTTTTCAGAAATTAATTGACGATTCTGGTTATAATCTAGTAACCTCCGAGAACGTTGTCCGCTAAAATCACCGTTCAAAAAGTCGTAGGTGTAAACGCGCTCTTCAATCACACGAGTATTTGTATCCGTACCAGAAAAAGTGTAACCAAATGCAAACTGAGGCCTATCAGGAGAGCTAAATTGAGGAAAAACCACATACTGAATAATGGAATCTATACGATAATCCATCGGCTTTAGTATCATGGTTGTTCTATCGGATATGTTTTCAACATCACCATCATCCAAATAAGCATCCAAGCAATGTTTTATACTCAAGCTCTCTACTAATTTTTCAGCCAACTGCGAGCTTCTCTGACCAAAAGCATGTACAGCAGTTAGAAGTAAAAAAAGCAAAGAAAAGGTTAACGACCTAATGATGCTATACTTAATTAAAAACGCGTAAAAGGACATCAGGGAATACTTTTATAAAAATTATGCTTAAGCCTGTTTTCAAAACGACATTATTTATCGTTGTAAATATACACAAATACATTGAATTAAAAGTGAACAACAGCTTCTTGCGACTTTGTTAATTTTTCTTACCACAATCATCTAATATTAGAAAATTCACACAAACTTTTTGTCGAAAAAATGAATCATCAGGGCGAATAATAAGAAAAAGTCATCGATAACTCATTCCAGAACAACTATAATTTTTTCATTCATTTAATTTGCAATAGATTATTATAAAGATTAAAAGCTATTGTTTTTAAATATCTTTATTTTCAACACTTCTCTAACTTCATCTTTTCTTAACCGCCAAAAACAAGTGAGACATGAAATCAATTTTGACAAAAATCTTCACAGCACTCGTGTTTATTTCCATTTTCAGTGTTTTACCCAAAATGGTTAAGGGGGATCATCTTATTGGCGGCGAATTAACCTATGAATACATTGGAGATTCTACCGGAATACCGCATCATTACAGAGTGAATTTGGTACTTCACCGCACAACGCGATGGACGACATTTTCAGGCGTTCTAGGCCCTTCTGTTTGCGTTCGTTCATCTTGTTTCCCCAACCAAAATGTTCCGGTGTCTATTGTTTCCGGGACCCCCACGAATGGACAGTTGGTGCCAGGACAAACCGAATGCATTAATAGCGAGGATCCGGATTTCACCGAAGTCATCGAGCACTTTTTAACGGGAACTGTTCAGCTTGGTGGTACGTGTTCTGATTTTCGCTTTTCTTATGCCTTTTTGTGCTGCCGTATAGGCATTGTTAGAATTACCAATTACTCCGGACAAATAGGCAACACCAACTATCTGGAGGCACGCCTTAACAATACCCAAGGCGAAAACACATCGGCTCAGTTTTTGGCGCCGCCGGCCAAATCATTTTGCACCAACAACTTTTTTAACTGGTCTCAGGCCACCATTGAACCGGATAACGACTCCTTGTATTACGATTTTGGCGTGGCGATGAATGGCCCAAGCTGTGGTCCGGGAAACCTCATGACCTTTGCGGCTCCTTTTTCCAGAACCAATCCCATCCCAACAGTCAACCCTATATTTATCAATCAGCAGTTTGGCATATTTGAATTTGAAACCACCGGTATGACCGGGGATTTTATCGTTGTCATTGACGTCATTGAATATCGCTTACACCCCACCGGCAATTTCTATTACGAAGTAGGGCGTGTCATGAGAGAAATGTTGATCAACATCGTCGGAGGCTGTCGACTATCCGTTCAAGATGGCCCCCAATTTGACGGAAATATTCCGGGCCAATATTTTGAGCAATTCCCGACTTCTGTACTAGACATTATCGGACGAGATTATATGCTGCCAAATATGGACTCTACTGCCGACCCTGGCTCACCCTCCGGCTTTGTATTTGATTCTTTGTGGCCGGTTATTGAATACCAATGCTTTGACAGCATAATTAACCTGGTTTTTTCTCAAAATATTCAGTGCCCAACCATCAGTGATGATGTATCTGAATTTAGAATGGTGGCCCCGGATTGCACACTCGTACCCATAACCAGTATCAGTCCGCAGTGTAACGCAGCACAAGAAACCCAAGAAATTATTTTAGGTTTACACCAACCCCTTGCTGAAGAAGGTGACTACTTCCTCTATATCAAGGAAGGAACCGATGGCAACACGCTACTTAATGCATGTGGCTTCCCCATGGCCGAGTACACCACCATTGTCATTCGCGTGGTTAATTGTAGAGAACCTGAATACAACATCAAAAATGTATCGGTTCTCAACGACGATCACATTCGCGTCTATTGGGAACCGGACCCTGCGTCCTTCCCCACGCACGCCATCACGGGTTGGTACTTTTTCCGTTCCGACGACGATGGCGCCACCTTTAACCGCGTAGGCTCCATAACCAACGGAGCGAGCACTGCCACCAATTGGATTGATTACAGTGTAGAAAATCAAGACGTCAATGCGCAAACGTACCGCTACCAATTGCAAATGGAAGTCGGCGGCACCTTCTTTTCCATGACCCGCGACATCACCAGCATCCTTCTTGAAGAAGGCGGCGATTTTCTTCGCGGCAGCAACACTTGGAACATCAACTGGAACAAATATGACGGTTGGGTCGCCCCTGAATATCACGTCATGATCTATGACCGCGACTCAAACCCGACCTGGACGCAACTCAATCAAGCAAACAATCCAACGTTTAATACATCTTTCGATTTACAACACGCCTTTTTAGAGGATCGTCGCGGGAGTGTCTTTGGCTTAAGAGTTGACGCCCATGACGCCAGTTCTTCCGGCGGCACCTACATTTCAGAGTCGAACATCCTGTACTTTGAAATTCCTACAACCCCTATTCCTCCCTCCCCTCCACTGGCAGATGTTGAAGACCTCAATATCCCCAATGTATTCACACCCAATGGCGACGGCGAAAACGATATTTTCTTAATCAAAGGGTTAAGCCGCTTCCGCAATGCTGAAGTCATCATCACCAATCGTTGGGGCAATGTGGTATACCGCAGCAATAACTTTCAAAACACCGATGGTTGGGACGGAAGAGATATGAAAACCGGACAGATGGTATCGGATGGCACCTATTTCTACATCATCAACCTAAAGGGCAGCAATGACGGCTCACCCGATATTGAAGAGTCGGGCTCGCTGACTGTGTTTGGTGCAGGCACAAGGTAACAAAGTATACACCACTTAGACAGCAATACATTGGGAGATGTTAAAAATATCGGATGGTTTTAATTTTTATATTATCCGATATACCTTTGTGGTGTGGTTAAAATAGATTTCACATATAGAAATGATGTTTTACCCATCATCCAACGGATTGAAGGTAAAAAGAAGAAGCTCGACCAAGCTCGACCGCTTCCACAATCTGCTTTGCACAAAATACGAGAGGCCTTAAGTGTAGAATGGACATATAACTCAAACGCCATTGAAGGGAACACCCTGAGTTTGCGAGAAACGCAAATGATATTAGAGGATGGCGTGACCATCAGCGGAAAATCACTTCGCGAACACTTTGAGGCCAAGAATCACGATACGGCTCTGAAGCACCTCAATACATTAGTCACGGAAGTAAAGCCTCTAAATAGCTCCGAGATTCTCAGCCTTCACGGTTACGTTATGCGCAGCATCGACGACGAATTTGCCGGTCGCATTCGCCATGCAGGGGTACGTATCAGCGGTGCTAATTTTTTACCACCCAATGCACAGAAAGTCCCGGATTTACTAGACGCACTCATTCAATACGTCAACGATAATCCCGACGGCTTAAGTGCCATTGAAATGGCCACCGTATTTCATCACCGCTTTGTCTATATCCATCCCTTCTTTGATGGCAATGGACGAACCGTTCGCTTGGCCATGAACCTCATGCTGATGCGTCAAGGATTCCCACCGGCCATCATTCTCAAGAACGATCGCAAAAAGTACTACGACGCCCTGAATCAAGCCAATAAGGGTTCATACGAAAAATTGATGCTTTTGATGTGTCAGGCCTTGGAGCGCACCCTCAACATCTTCCTCAGCGCCATTCCCGGCGCTGAGGATTTTATGTCCATCAGCGATTTGGTAGAAGAAGCAAACCTCCCCTACGGTCAGGAGTACATAAGCCTACTCGCACGCCAAGGGAAAATCGACGCCCACAAGGAAGGGCGGGTTTGGTTCACGAGTAAGGAGGCCGTGGAGCGGTATATGCGGAAGGGGAAATAAAAAACTTCAGCTTAGGCGCATTATTAGGAGTCTACCCATAAAGTCTAGGTGGCTCAACCAGAAAGCCACAGAGTGAAATCTCGAGCTTAGTAGTCGTCTCCAATCAACCATTGGATGTAATTTTCCGGGTTGATAATTTTGAACGAGTGATTTGGGTAAGCGTTACTAAAACTCTTAGACAACCGAGCTTTCTTTTTGGGGTTCCACTTAAACTCAAACGCATGAAGGACACCATTGCGTTCTTCAATATAATCTATTTCTTGCTGATCATGTGTTCGCCAAAAATGGGTGTTTACATATAAGTGGTTGTAATGCAATTGCTTTTTTCTTTCACTAATTAAAAAATTCTCCCACAGTCCACCGATGTCTTGGCGGTTATTGGCCGGCCTAAAGTCTGAAAGCAAAGCATTGCGAATACCATTGTCATAAAAATAAATTTTACGGCTTTTTTTGAGTTCTTTGCGAAGGTTTCTACTAAGTGACGTTAAGCGAAATATCACGAATGATTGCTCTAAAAGCTGAATATACTTCTCCACTGTTTCCTTGTCCAAACCAATGGTTTTACCAAGTTCGTTATACGACACTTCCTGTCCAACTTGAAAAGCCAAAGCTTTTAGCAACATCAACAGCTTATCTGATTTTTTTATGTTTTCCCAATGTAAAACATCTTTGTACAAAAAACTATCGGCAATGCTTTTCAAGCGATTCTCGGCTTCATTTTCGTGCATCACCACTTCCGGATAATACCCGTAAACCAGACGATGATTCAGCAACTTCATTTCTTCAAATGCACCATGATATTCAGCCATTTCACCAAATGACAAAGGAAAAAGCATGTACTCCCACTTTCTGCCGGTCAGTGGTTCATTGATTTTATTCGCCAACTCAAACGAAGATGAACCAGTAACCACCAACTGTACATCCTTCATTTGATCGGTAATAAGTTTCAGCTTTATCCCAATGTTTTCAATGCGCTGAGCTTCGTCAACAATGACCGTTTTATGGTTTCCAATAAAGGTTTGCAGCATCCTTGCAGACCCTGCATCAAACATTGCGTGTGTATCCGCATCATCACCATTAAGCCAAAGCGCATTACCATCGCCGGAAAACAACTTATGCAAAAGAGTTGTCTTTCCCGTTTGCCGAGCACCCATTACAATAACCGCTTTACCTTTTCCTAAGCGTTGATTGATAACACCTTCCAATTTTCTCGGAACCATAAAAGTAAGATTTTCGATTACAATCGCAAAATTAACGTAAAATTTTCGATTACAATCGCGTATTTTACGATTCCCGATATAACCACCTTACCACCTGTACCCAACTCTCACGCCAATCAGCGGATTAGAATTGATAAATGCATCCGACGGCACGTTAAAGCGACGAGAAATACTAAAATCGACAAAATATCCCGAGGCAGAATTATACATGACCCCTGCAGTGGCATTTACGTAGTCGTAGCGTTCGTCTACACCGGCTAAAACCCCCACATAAGGGGAAAATTTAGACGTATTGTATCGCGAATCAAGATGGTAAAACATACCAAACCGGATGTCATAGATGCTGTATTCCGTTACCCCAAAGTGCCCTAAATAACGCAATCCAAAATTGGTAAAGCGATCCATGGAAAC
>PXCF01000073.1 GCA_003566715.1 Cryomorphaceae bacterium
AAACCCTATACTTTCTATGTGCCCTTGTATTAAAAACTGAGCGAAGCGAACCTATGTGCTTCTATGTGCCTATGTGGTTCAAAAAAAAAAGAGCGCAGCGAACCCTATGTGCCCCTATGTGCCCCTTAATTCTTCACCAACCGAAACACCTCAGCCTTCCCATCCGTCTCCAAACGCACCAAGTACATCCCGGCCGGTAAGTGCGCCGTAGGAACCTCAATGGACTGCACGCCTTTCCCCGGTTGATGGGCGTAGAGGATGCGGCCTTGAAGATCGTAAACCTGCATGCTGGCGGTGTGATATGCCGTGAAGTTCAACGTCGCATTACCACTGGTTGGGTTCGGATAGATCACGTTGGGAGACATATGGAATCCAAAGTCCTCACCAGAAAGATTCGAAATATCTGTACCGCCATTGTCGCGGAAGATTTTCACCCAGTCTTGAAAGAACAAATTGGCCATCACCTCGTCGTAAATGATGATGGTGTTTTCGTCGTTGCGTTGATTGGCTGCATTCGACCAGTTGTGCGAACCGGTCACCACCAACGGGTCGCTCTGTGGGGCACTTTGATCCACGATGGCGTATTTGTGGTGCATGATGTAGTTCTGGTTGTTTAAAAACAAGCGGCTGGAAGGCAGCTCTGAGCTGAGGATATTCCAGGCTGGTTGTGAGCCGGTAGTGGTATTGTCGTTGAGAATAGCCGCGGTATAAACGCCATCGTTGTGTTTGTCGGCCAAGGCGTTGGCTAACGTCGTTCTGGTCATCAGCATGGTGGCCACTTGCAAGTCTTGATCGGCACTTTCCAAGGCGCGGATGATATTGGCCTCTACGTTGTCGGTCGGACTAAAATACAATTCCACGCGAATGCCGTTGATATTGAACAAGTGTGGGGTATTGTCGCTTTTATCGGGGCCAAACTTACTGTTCATGCTGTTGGGTAAGCTGCCGCTGGAGCCCCACATTTCCTGGAATTCCAATTGGAAGGCGCGCGCCAAGGATTGGTCTTGGATGACCACTGTGTTGTTGGGGTCGGTGGTGAGCTGTCCCAAAGTCCAGTTGGTTGATCCTGTCCACACGATGGGGCGGTTGGGGTCGGTGGATTCGGCATCGATGACCACAAATTTGTTGTGCATAATCCCGTAGGCCGCGCCCAGGGGACTTTGCAAAGTGGGTATGGATGTAGAAAGGGTGCTCATTCCAAGCGTAGCTGTTTGCGCATCGGTGATAAAACGTACGCGCACCCCGCGATTGGCGGCATTGTTGAGGGCGGTGCCAAGATCGGGAATGCCGTTGTTGTTCCAGTTGTAAATGGCAATATCGATGGTGCTTTGTGCATTGTCGACATAGGCAATCAACGTATCGATGATGGAGCTGCCGGTGTACACGGCATTGCCAAAACGAGCCACGGTGGTATCGGGTTCGGTGATGAAGAAGGCCTTCATGTCTCCACTGGAAAGCGATTGGGTAGCAAATACACGCATGGGCGAAAGGGAGGTATCGCCTTGAGCGTCGACGGAAGCGGCTTGGGCGTAGTACATGCGTCCGGGCTGTAACCCACTGAGCGTTTCGCTGTGCGACGTGGTTAAGTTGGCATTGACCACGGGTGGCTGATTCATGAGGGCGTTGGTGCCGTAATAGAAAATGGTCGTCCCCGGGTCTTGGGTTTCAAAAGACAAATCAAACGACGTGGTGGCGATGTTGCTTTGCACGATATCGGAAATGATTTGCGGACCGGCACCTTGGTTGATGTCGGTGGTGTAGCGGGGCAATAATTGGTAGGTTCCAATAAATCGACTCATAATCCCCGTGATGTTTACCAGTGAACCGGGGATGGGGGTGCCTACCAGCGGCGTGCGGGTATTGATGCGTATTTCGCGTGTGTTGCTGCCATCGGTGATGTTGTAGTTGGTGTTGCCGGAGAAATTGCCGCTGCCGTTAACCGTTACGCCATTTACCTGAACCAGCATGCACTCGTATTGCTGAACCCAGCCGTTGGTAAGGGTAACACTGATTGGTGACGGAAGTGTGTTGTTGCTATTGAGGATGTTGACTGATGTGACCGGACTGATTTGCAGCAATTGGTTAAATTGAGACAATTCACCGGTGATTTCGATGCTATCGCCCTGACGAACGCCGCTGAGCAGTGTGCCGTTATTGAAGGCCGAAAGTCCGGCGGTATTGTCTTGGAAGTAAATGGTGACTCCACTGTTGGGGTAAAGGGTGCTATCGGCGGTAACAATGCCTTTAACTGTCACGGTATTGCCAACACCTAAGTTACGGGCTTGGGCGATGGTTTGCTGTGCAAATGTGTGGGTGGTAAAAACAAACGTAAATAGGCTTAAAGCCAAGAAAGCTCTCTTCATGATGTTCATAGATTTAAAGCCGCAAAGTTCGGTATTAAAATGTTAAGTCAATATGATTATTTTAACTGAAATTTTGGTTCCCAGCCAATGCGGAATTGTTCGGTCCAGCAAGTGCGCCAAATTTTGAAAGGAATTAGCCAGTATATGTGTTTTGATAAAGTTGAGGTATTGCTTTTGTTTTCTATTCATTGACCAAGTGCGCATGCAATGTCGTAACCTCATCCTGATTAGTAGAATAAAAAAACTTCGGTAAACAATAATCTGTTATAAAAACGTTTAACCAATAACTTTGCTGCCTTATATATTTGTAGCTTCGCGTGAGCGCAATAAAAATAACGTGTTAACCCATTGTATGAGCCTTTACCATGAATAAATACTTGCGACTGATGGTTATGCCGTTATTGGTTGTGTCGCAATTGCAGGCGCAAGTGGCTCGTAAATACGCCAACGAATTTTTGGAAATCGGTGTGGATGCACGGGCTTTGGCCATGGGTAAGTCGGTGGTGACCTCGGCTTCGGGTGCCGAGGCGGGGTATTGGAATCCTGCCGGACTGGCCGGTATGGAACAAAACATCGACGCATCACTGATGCATGCCGAGTATTTTGGCAGCATCGCTAATTTTGATTACGCCGCCGTCGCTGCGCCCATAGACAATACCTCTACGGTGGGGGTATCCATCATCCGCTTTGGGGTCGATGACATCCCCGATACGTCTTTGCTGGTCGATCCCGACGGCAATGTCGACTATGATCGTATCACCCGTTTTTCCGCGGCCGATTACGCCATGTTGCTCTCCTACGCCAAGGCGTCAGAAAAAATAGATGGCTTGAGCTATGGGGCCAATATGAAATTTATTTACCGTTCCCTCGGGCGATTTGCCAAGGGATACGGCTTTGGGTTTGACTTGGGTGCGCAGTACAAAACAGGCAATTGGCGCTTTGGTGCGGTGGCACGTGATGTGACCTCAACCTTTACCGCATGGGACATTCGCATTGACGACGAGTTGGCGGAGGTGTTTGCCATGACGGGGAACGAAATGCCCGATAACAACAACGAAATTTCTCTACCGAAATTTGTGATGGGCATCGGAAGAGATTTTGCCTTTGGTGAGGATTTCACCTTGCTGACGGAAGTCAATGCCGGTTTTACCTTCGACGGTGAACGCAACGCCCTTTTGAGCGGATCTACCGGTGTGAGTATGTATCCCTCAGCCGGCGCAGAAGTCGGCTACCGCGATTTTGTGTTTTTGCGCTTGGGTGCGGGCGAGTTTCAACGCGAAATGCAATTCAACAATACCTTGCGTACCGCGTGGACCCCTACCATGGGATTGGGATTTAATTACCGTGGCATTCGCGTGAGCTATGCGCTTACCGATATAGGTAACCAAGGTGTTGCCATGTATTCCAATATCTTTTCCTTGAGCGCTTCATTTGGCGGAAAGAATAGTCTTTTATGATGTATGTATTGCTATCGGCACTCATGTATGTGCTGGGGTTCCTCTTTTTTTACCCTTTACTTTTTGTCGCTTTTATTCCCTTGTTCCTGGTGCAACTACAACGTGTGGAAGCCTCGCGTTATGGTGCGGTATTTCTCTACGGCTTTGTTTTTGTTTTGCTCTATCACCTGGCATTGACCTATCCGTTGATCTCTGAATCTCCTTTGTCGTACCTATTATATGTATTGCTGTCCAGCGCATTTTATGCCTTGGCTTTATTTATCCCTTGGCGCATTCGACCGGTACTGGGCATGCAAAGAGCCATGATTGGCGTACCGTTTTTTTGGCTGTTGGTCGAGTGGGCGCAATTGCATTTGTCATTTGGTTACCCGGTTCCGGGAAATGCCTTGCCGTCGGGTATAACTCAGTGGTACGCCTATATGAGCGTACAAGGAGGTACGTTTTGGATTCTCTTGGTTAATTTGGTAGGATTTTATGTAGGACGCTCATATTTAAAGCATCGTCAGGTCAAGCCTTTGGTGGGGCAATCCATTTTACTCGCTCTCTTGCTGGTGCTTTTACCTGCATTTACCCTCCCCAAGGTAGATGCCACCGACGATGAAGAAGTGGTGTCCATATCTGTGGAATACGGTCGGGCAATGATGGTGGCAGACTCGCTGGCAAACAAAGCCATCACCAATTTCTTTGAACCCATTCATTCGCCGTTTGCCTATCGAGATCGCGTTTGGCGTGGAGCGAAAGTGATGGTTCCCGATGATGCGCGTTTACCCGATCGCATGCGTTTGCGCATGGTGTCGGTTAGAGCCAGAGAAATTCATCGGCCGGTCGTGTGGCAGCAGGAAGGATTGCTGCACGGCGTTGATCGGGAAGGGCGCGCAATAACGCCGACAGAATCAACCGAGTTTGTCGCATCCGGCTTAAAAACCTATTTCGCGCGCACCGGTAGTTTTCCGGCGAGAATTTCCGTGTTTGTCGCCATGTTCTTGCTGCTGTACACCATCAGCTTTTCTCTGCGGGGGGCGACTTTGCATCGCAAGCAATAAACGTTTTTTCCTTGTTTGGGTTATACCATAAAATTTAAACATATGACTGCTGCCGATATTATTCAGAACAGAAGGAGTGCGTATCCGGCCCAATTTACCGGAGAGATTATTCCCCGAGAAACCATCGAAGCCATTTTGGATTCTGCCCGGTATGCGCCTACCCATCGCTTGACCCAGCCTTGGCGTTTTACCGTTTTTTCCGGTGCAGGGCGTTTGGTCTTTGCCACCGCTTGGGCAGAGGCGTACAAACAGCACGCCGGCGATGCATTTGCGCAAACCCAGTACGATAAGATGATGGCCAAGCCGCTGTCGTGTTCCCACATCATTTCCATAGGCATGAAGCGTCACCATATCGTCCCCGAGTTTGAAGAAATTGCGGCCGTTTCTTGCGCGGTGCAAAACATGATGATTTCTGCTTCAGATTTAGGTGTTGGTGGCTATTGGAGTACGGGTGGCTATCCGTTTTTTGAAGATTTTAAGCATTTTTTTCAATTGGAGGACGACGACCGTTTACTCGGATTTTTAATGATGGGCGTACCGAAAAAACTACCCCTCCCTCCGAGATTACGCCATGAAATTGAATCGTTTACCAGTTGGGTAGATGGGCAATAAGTCGTTAAAAAGTTTCACGACGTATATTTGCATAAATTTAATGGTATGTTAAAAGCTTATCTGCTCTTTTTTACCCTTCTACTTTTTAGTCATCAGCTCTTGTCGCAAAGCGTTTGGGTAAACGCTGAGGCCCTGCAATCCATTGCGCAAACGGAAAATGAGCGTTTTCTAAGAGAGAAAGAGGAAGCGATCGCATTGGCTGCTCAGCACGGATGGCCACTGTCTTTCGTTGCCGAAGACAGCACCGAGTACGAATTGATTCGCGTTGAAGCAGGCGCGCCGGTATATTACCAAACGTTTAATAGAGAAGCCGCCATCAGTACGGCTACCAACCACCTGTGGCCGGGGGGTAGAAGTGGATTAAATTTAGACGGCGCTGGTATGACCATGCGTGAATGGGATGGTGGAGCTGTGCGGTTAACACACCAGGAATTTGGCAGTCGCGTGGTACAAGGTGACAACGCCACTTCTTTGAGTAATCACGCCACACACGTAGCGGGAACGCTGGTCGCCGCGGGGGTAGATTCATCAGCCATCGGTATGGCGTATGCCGCCAATCTGCGTGCGTTTGATTGGAGCAACGACAACAGTGAAATGGCTATCGAAGCAGCATCGGGGGCCTTGGTGTCCAACCATTCATACGGAGAAATTGCCGGATGGGCCTTTGGTGGTTGGTCTGGATCCAATGCATGGCACTGGTTTGGTTCTCCCAGTATCAGTCAGAACGAGGATTGGAAGTTTGGGTTTTACAGTTCTAAAACCAGTACGTGGGACAACATTTCGGTCAATGCGCCACATTATTTGATTGTGAAGTCGGCCGGTAACAACCGCGGACAAGGCATTACGTCCGGTTCGCATGTCGTATGGAACAATGGTTGGCAAACCTCTACGGTTTCTCGTGAATTGTCTGGGGGCACCGACGGCTACGACTGCATTCCCACCTACGGAACGGCCAAAAATATCTTGTCGGTTGGTGCCGTGTTTGACGTAACCAATGGTTATACACAGCCCTCAGATGTGGTGATGACCTCGTTTAGTTCGTGGGGCCCTACCGACGATGGACGCATCAAACCGGATATTGTTGGCAATGGTGTTGCTGTTTATTCCACCAATGCAGGCAGTAATACAATGTACGGAACATCGTCGGGCACGTCTATGTCGGGCCCCAATGTTGCCGGGTCGTTGCTGTTGTTGCAGCAACTGTACATCTCCTTGCACAGTACCCCCATGCGTTCGGCCAGTTTGCGCGGTTTGGCCATTCACACAGCCGACGAGGCCGGACCAAATCCCGGACCGGACTACATGTTTGGCTGGGGTTTGTTGAACACGGAAAAAGCCTCAGAAATCATAGTAGATTCCGTAGCTTCTGTTATTCTTGAGGAAGGCTTATCGCCGGCACAAACCTATACCTATACATTTAATTCCGATGGGATAACACCGGTTAAGGCCACTTTGTGTTGGACCGACCCCAGTGCGCCCGCCAATCAAACTGCATTAAACCCAACAAATATTAAGTTGATCAACGACTTGGATGTCCGCATAACCAAGCCCGGAGACACCAGCGTCCACGAACTTCCGTGGATATTAAACCCGGCCATTCCTTCGGCCGCAGCAAGCAGAGGTGACAACATCCGCGACAACGTGGAGGTCATCGATGCCGGAGTATTGCCTGCGGGAACCTATGAAGTTGCCGTCACCCATAAAGGGACACTGCAAACCGCGGCTTTTCCCGGAAATCAGCAGCCGTTTTCGTTGATATTAAGCGGCGTCTTTCCCGCCACATGTCAAGCCTCTTCTTTAACCATCGGTATTGATATTTTGCAGGGTGTGATTTGTCACGGTGATTCTACCGCCATTTTATACGCCCATGCCGAAAACGGAATCCCTCCTTATAATCTGGTGTGGAATAACGTTGCTTCACAAAATACCGATACACTGTTTGGTGTACCTGCCGGAACTTACGTAGTTGAAGTCACCGACGCCATCAACTGCACAGCAAGCGATACAGTAGTAATCACTGAACCTTCCGCGATGACGGTTCAAGCGCTGGCGAGCAGAGAGGTGTCGTGCGTGGAGAATGAAGACGGTAAGGCAACCTTTAATCTATCCGGAGGGGTTCCGCCGTACGTCATTAATACCACGCCATCGGTTACCATTTCGGGCGATTCGTTGATCGATTTAAGCGCCGGTGTTTATACCATAACCGTCATAGATTCAATGGGATGTAGTGTAAGTGATACATTTGCCATAGGTGGGCCAACCGATACATTGGTCGGTCACATAAAGTATGTCAGTGATGTATCGTGTATTGGTTCCGAAGACGGGATTGCCGTTGTTGAGGGCGCAGGAGGCACCTCGCCCTACAGTTATCAGTGGAGCACCACGCCACCCAGCAGTGCAGATTCAATTGTTGACTTATCTCCGGGTGTTTATCACGTGACCATTACCGATGCCAATGGTTGTTTTGTTCAAGACTCCGTGGTTATTTCCGCCCCCACTGATACCTTATCTGTGCAAAGTGTAAGTGTATATCAACCAACTTGTCATGGCGCTTCGGATGGCGCCGCCGTAGTGAGTGCGAGTGGTGGCCAGTTGCCGTACACCTATTATTGGCATACCAATCCGCCCATTTCGGGCGATTCGGCTTTTGGTTTGACTTCGGGAACCTACCAAGTAACGGTGGTTGACGCCAGTAATTGTGAGGCCCAAACCACGGTGACCATCACACAGCCATTACGGGTAAATGCCACGGTGATGGGAGTTCAAGATGAATCCTGTAGAGGTGCAGCAGATGGCGTAATCGACGTGAATGTGAGTGGCGGAGTGCACCCATTGAGCTATGCATGGTCAAATGGAGGCACAAGTTCAACCCTACTCAACCTCTCTCCAGGGACCTATGCGTTGACGGTAACGGACGCGAATGGCTGTATAGACACCTTGTCGGCCACCGTAAACCAAGCGGATGCATTTCCTTTATCCATGCTCTCGGGGCCCGATACATCCGCGCCAACACAAATCGACGTTTACAGCGTAGATTCAATTTTTGCGGCACAATACGATTGGCAAGTAATGGGAGGCAGTATACTAAGTGGTCAGTCTACACCAACGGTCAATGTACAGTGGAATGTACCGGGAGCCCATGTGGTATCTGTCGTTGTATCGAAAGGTGATACTTGCGAAAAGGTCTATTTAGAAGTGGTGGTTGATCAGATATTTTCTGTTGATGCGGTGTCGTCAGCTGGTTTCCGCATCTATCCCAATCCCACAAAAGGTGCGTTTAGGGTGGCATTTCTCGGAGCAGATCAGGTGTCAAGCATTTTGGTTTACGACCATTTGGGGAGATTGGTGTTGACTATGCCGGCGGCGTCTGTATCTATGGAGCAAGAGATTGATATGACATCCTTTGCCAACGGTCTATACATCATAAGAATTGGCAGCTACACGCATCGTTTGATATTGAGCAAATAATTGTCAAAAAGTGAAGGCCATCAAGTATTTTTGGCGGACACCACGGAGGATGTTTTTTGCACAACATTTCAGCATTGTTTTTCTCACTCGAATAATTTTTGGTGAAATTTTTGAGAATGCCGCAATAAAAAATGTTTTCACCAGAAGTTTTAGGGGGTGGTTTGTGTTTTAACTAATTGGTTTTGTGAAAACAAGCTTGCTAACGCCAATCAAATATTTTTTTTCAAAAATTGTTTGCCTGCAATGTAAATGTTTATACATTTGCAATCCGTTTTTAGGGAGTTATAAAAAAGCGGTTGTTCATTAAAATTTAATGGGCGTAATAAGCCAGCATAGCTCAGTTGGTAGAGCAGCTGATTTGTAATCAGCTGGTCGGGGGTTCGAGTCCCTCTGCTGGCTCATTTTATTTGATATTGGGGGGATACTCAAGCGGCCAACGAGGACAGACTGTAAATCTGTTGGTTTTACCTTCGCAGGTTCGAATCCTGCTCCCCCCACTAATTTGGTGATAGCCATCAAATTATGCGGAAGTAGCTCAGTTGGTAGAGCATCAGCCTTCCAAGCTGAATGTCGCGGGTTCGAATCCCGTCTTCCGCTCGAAGACGTTCTTTTGACAGAAAAAAAATGGGGCCCGCGCCCGACGCTAGCCCGTCATAACTATAGCGACATGGCTAAGCCGATGTAGCTCAGGGGTAGAGCGTTTCCTTGGTAAGGAAAAGGTCAGGGGTTCAATTCCCCTCATTGGCTCAACGTTTTTTTTCTCGAAATACAATGTCTTCAACTGCTAAAGAAATGTACATTAACCTTTAAGTATTCCAACATGGCAAAGGAAACATTCGTGCGGAACAAACCGCACCTCAACATCGGAACCATTGGTCACGTTGACCACGGTAAAACCACTTTGACTGCAGCCATCACTAAAGTATTAGCTGATGCCGGTCACTCAGAAGCGCGTTCATTTGATTCAATTGACAACGCCCCTGAGGAAAAAGAGCGTGGTATCACCATCAACTCTGCACACGTAGAGTATCAAACAGAAAACCGTCACTACGCACACGTTGACTGTCCTGGTCACGCCGACTATGTGAAGAACATGGTAACAGGTGCTGCTCAGATGGACGGCGCCATTTTGGTTGTTGCGGCTACCGATGGTCCAATGCCACAAACGCGTGAGCACATCCTTCTTGCTCGTCAGGTAGGTGTTCCACGTATTGTCGTATTCCTTAACAAAGTTGACCTTGTTGACGATGAGGAGTTGATCGAATTGGTAGAAATGGAAGTTCGTGAATTGCTTTCATTCTATGAGTACGATGGTGACAACACACCAGTTGTTCAAGGTTCTGCACTAGGTGCATTGAACGGAGAGCCTAAGTGGGTTGATACTGTACTTAGCTTGATGAACGAAGTAGACAACTACATCGAGATTCCTGAGCGCGACGAAGAGAAGCCTTTCTTGATGCCTATCGAAGACGTATTCTCTATCACTGGTCGTGGTACTGTAGCTACTGGTCGTATCGAAACTGGTATTGCCAACACTGGTGACAGCGTTGAAATCATCGGTTACGGTGACGAGAAATTAACGTCAACTGTAACAGGGGTAGAGATGTTCCGTAAGATCCTTGACACTGGTAAAGCTGGTGACAACGTAGGTATTCTTCTCCGCGGTATTGAGAAAACCGATATCCGTCGTGGTATGGTTATCTGTAAGCCGGGTAGCATCAAGCCTCACCACAAATTCAAAGCTGAGGTTTATATCCTTAAGAAAGAAGAGGGTGGTCGTCACACGCCATTCCACAAGAAATACCGTCCACAGTTCTACTTGCGTACCACTGACGTAACAGGTGAGATATCTCTACCTGATGGCGTTGAAATGGTTATGCCTGGTGACAACCTCACCATCAACGTAGAATTGATTACGCCTGTAGCCATCAATAAGGGTCTTCGTTTTGCGATTCGCGAAGGAGGACGTACCGTTGGTGCAGGTCAGGTAACTGAGATTGTTGAGTAAAATCAACAGAGATTTAGGTTAATAGGTGTCCCGAAAACCCAGTTTTTTCGGGGCGCCTTTTTCCGCTAAATTACGGGTGTAGTTCAATGGCAGAATAGCGGTCTCCAAAACCGTTGATGGGAGTTCGAATCTCTCCACCCGTGCCAATTAAAAACCATGGAAAAGATTCGTATATACGTTAGAGAATCCTACCTCGAGCTTGTCAACAAGACCAAATGGCCAACGTTGAAGGAGCTACAAAAGAGTGCGGCGGTTGTTGCTTTGGCCTCGGCCATTATTGCAATGGTGATTTACGCCATGGATCGCAGCATTCGTTTTGTTTTAGAGGGATTTTATAACTTGTTTTAAACTAAGGCAGCCGTATGACAACTTCAGAGAAAAAGACTGGCATGCAGTGGTACGTTGTTCGCGCCATTAGTGGGCAGGAAAACAAGATAAAGAACTACATCGAGATGGAGATCCAGCACAACAATTTGCAGGATTATCTCGGTCAGATTTTGGTGCCAACCGAAAAGGTTTACCAAATCCGCAACGGAAAAAAAGTCTCTAAGGAGCGCAATTATTTCCCCGGATACATTATGGTAGAGGCCGTCTTGGACGGTGAAATGGTACACACCATTAAGAACGTGACCGGCGTGATTGGCTTTTTGGGAGAAACCAAAGGCGGCGACCCGGTGCCACTGCGTGAAAATGAAGTGAAACGCATGCTCGGCAAGATGGATGAACTCAGTGAAATACCTGAGCAAATCAATATCCCCTATGTTATAGGTGAATCGGTTAAAGTTATCGATGGACCGTTTAGTGGATTTTCCGGCACGATAGAAAAAGTTAATGAAGAGAAGCGCAAGTTGGAGGTCATGGTGAAGATCTTTGGTAGAAAAACACCACTCGAACTAAGCTACATGCAGGTAGAGAAAGAAAGTTAACAACAATTGATGTGAGCTCGTTAGATACTCGGTAAGCTTCCAACTATAGGGTATCAACGTTTCAATTTTAAGCAATAAAAAACGACCAATAACATGGCAAAAGAAGTTTCAGGCCTGATTAAACTACAGGTACGTGGGGGCGCTGCTAATCCATCTCCACCGGTTGGACCCGCTTTGGGTGCGAAAGGTGTGAACATTATGGAGTTCTGTAAGCAGTTCAACGCCCGTACTCAGGATAAAGCAGGTAAAGTATTACCCGTAGTGATTACGGTGTATTCCGACAAATCGTTTGATTTTGTCGTCAAAACCCCTCCGGCTGCCGTTCAACTAATGGAAGCTGCAAAAATCAAAGGTGGATCATCGGAGTCCAACCGCAAGAAAGTAGGTAAAGTTTCTTGGGATCAGGTTCGCGATATCGCGAAAGATAAGATGCCTGACCTCAATGCATTTACCGAAGAGTCTGCCATGAAAATGGTAGCTGGTACGGCTCGTAGTATGGGTCTGACCATCACCGGTACTTCACCTTTTAATTCCTAAATCATGGCAAAATTGACCAAAAATCAAAAGGCCATCCGCGATCTCGTTGAAAAGAATAAAGTCTATTCACTCGACGAAGCATCCGGATTGGTTAAGGATACAAGCAAGACAAAATTCGACGCGTCTGTTGACTTGGCGGTACGCCTCGGTGTAGACCCCCGTAAAGCCAACCAGATGGTTCGTGGTGTGGTTACCCTACCTCACGGTACCGGTAAAAACGTACGTGTACTTGCGCTTGTACCCGCCGATAAAGAACAAGAAGCCAAAGACGCCGGAGCCGATTATGTTGGTTCTGACGAATACTTGGCGAAAATCAAAGATGGTTGGACCGATGTTGACGTAATCATCACTGTTCCTGCTATGATGGGTAAGCTTGGACCACTCGGCCGTGTACTCGGACCACGTGGCTTGATGCCTAACCCCAAATCTGGCACGGTAACCATGGACGTCGCCAAAGCTGTATCTGAAGTTAAAGCTGGTAAAATCGACTTTAAAGTAGATCGCTACGGAATCGTTCACACCAGTGTTGGTAAAGCATCGTTCGACAAGGATAAAATCCGGGAAAATGCAGCGGAAATGATTAACACGCTTTTGCGTCTTAAGCCCGCAGCTGCTAAAGGTACTTACATCAAAAGTATCTACCTCTCCAGTACAATGGGACCCGGCATTCCTATTGATGCCAAATCAGTATAATGTTCCAACCCATTAATTTCACACGAAATGACTAGAGAAGAAAAAGCCGCAGCCATCGGTGTATTAACCGAAACCTTGAAAGACAACAATGTAATTTACATTGCCGATATTTCTGGGCTTAACGCTGAAGATACATCCGCCTTGCGTCGCTTGTGTTTTAACAAAAACATCCAGATGCAGGTGGTCAAGAATACCTTGCTCCGCAAAGCGATGGAGCAAAGTGAAAAGAACTTCGAAGACCTTTATCCGGTTTTAAAGGGCAATACCAGCATCATGATTGCTGAAGCAGGTAATGCACCCGCAAAATTGATCAAGGGTTTTAGAAGTAAAAAGCAGGAAAAACCCATCTTAAAGGGCGCCTTTATTGAAGAAGCCATCTACATTGGCGACAACCAATTGGAGGCACTGAGCAACATCAAATCGCGCGAAGAACTTATCGGCGATATCGTTATGCTCCTTCAGTCGCCCGCTAAGAATGTTGTTTCTGCGCTTAAATCCAGCGGTGGTACCATCGCAGGGCTGCTTAAGACGCTCGAAGAACGAGCGCAATAAAAGCGTACGCACTCAGCTTCCATATAGTGTTTACCGATTGACTAATTTTTAAAAACAACTGACATGTCTGACATTAAAGAACTTGGCGATAAGCTCGTTAACCTTACTGTAAAAGAAGTAACTGAACTTGCTGATTACCTCAAAGAAGAATACGGAATCGAGCCTGCTGCTGCTGCTGTTGCAGTTGCCGGTGGTCCCGCTGCCGGTGGTGGCGAAGCTGCTGAAGAGCAAACCGAATTCGACGTTATCTTGAAAGCTGCAGGTTCATCTAAACTAGCTGTTGTTAAGCTTGTTAAAGAACTTACAGGTCTTGGACTTAAAGAAGCCAAGGAAATCGTTGACAGCGCACCAAAAGCTGTAAAAGAAGGTGTAGCTAAAGACGAAGCAGAAGCACTTAAAGCCCAACTAGAAGAGGCTGGTGCTGAGGTTGAATTGAAATAACAACCTCCCTCAATTTTAATGGTTTAGGCTTGATTCTTCAGGCCTAAACCTTTTTGCGTTAATAAAATCATCACTTCTATGGCGAGTTCTGTGTCCACTTCTTCCACTAATGAGCGAATCAATTTCGGCTCCATTAAAACTCCTCTTGAATATCCCGATTTTCTCGATATTCAAATCAAATCCTTCCAAGATTTCTTCCAACTGGAAACCAAGTTAGAGGACAGAAATAATGAAGGTCTCTTTAAAACATTTTCTGAGAATTTCCCCATAACCGATTCAAGAAATCAGTTTGTGCTTGAATTTCTCGACTATTTTGTGGATCCTCCACGTTACTCCGAAGAAGAGTGTATCGAACGTGGACTTTCTTACAGCGTTCCCCTTAAAGCGCGTTTGAAACTCTACTGTACCGACCCCGAACACGAAGACTTTGAAACCATCGTACAGGATGTTTACCTCGGTACCATCCCTTACATGACCTCCCGTGGTACTTTTATCATTAATGGTGCCGAGCGTGTGGTCGTGTCTCAGTTGCACCGTTCTCCTGGTGTGTTCTTCGGACAAAGTTTCCACGCCAACGGTACCAAGTTGTACTCCGCCAGAATCATTCCTTTCAAAGGGAGCTGGATTGAGTTCGCAACCGACATCAATGAAGTGATGTATGCCTATATCGATCGCAAGAAAAAGTTACCCGTAACGACCCTTCTTCGCGCCATCGGTTATGTGCGCGACAAAGACATCCTCGAAATTTTTGACCTTGCAGAAGAAGTGAAAGTGTCAAAAACCGGATTGAAACGCGTTACCGGCCGTCGCCTTGCCGCTCGTGTTTTGAAAACCTGGATCGAAGACTTCGTTGACGAAGATACTGGTGAAGTGGTCAGTATCGAACGAAACGAGGTGATCATCGATCGCGACGAAATCATTAGCAAAGACAATATTCAGCAAATCCTCGATGCCGAGGTGCCCACCATTCTTCTTCACAAAGAAGACATCGAGTCCTCTGAATATTCCATCATTTACAATACCCTCCAAAAAGACCCTACCAACTCGGAAAAGGAGTCTATGGAGTACATCTATCGCCAATTGCGTAACGCCGAACCGCCTGATGAAGAAACCGCTCGTGGTATTATTGACAAGCTTTTCTTCTCCGAAACGCGTTACAGTCTGGGCGATGTTGGTCGTTACCGACTCAACAAAAAATTAGAACTCGACATTGAAGGCGATAAGCAGGTGCTTACCAAAGATGACATCATCAGCATCATCAAGTACTTGATCAAGTTGGTCAATAGCAAGGCTGAAGTCGATGACATCGACCACTTGTCTAACCGTCGTGTACGTACCGTAGGTGAGCAGTTGGCCGCACAGTTTGGTGTTGGTCTTGCCAGAATGGCTCGTACCATTCGCGAACGTATGAATGTTCGCGACAACGAGGTGTTTACGCCTATTGATTTGATCAATGCGAAAACACTTTCGTCGGTGATCAACTCCTTCTTTGGAACCAATCAGCTCAGCCAATTTATGGATCAAACGAATCCATTGGCCGAGGTAACGCACAAACGCCGCCTTTCGGCTCTAGGACCCGGTGGTCTGTCACGTGAACGCGCTGGATTTGAGGTTCGTGACGTTCACTTTACCCACTACGGACGCCTTTGTCCGATCGAAACCCCGGAGGGACCAAACATTGGTTTGATTTCTTCGCTCTGTGTTTACGCCAAAGTAAACAAACTCGGGTTCATCGAGACACCTTACCGTCCGGTAGAAAACGGAAGTGTACGCTTTGACAAAGCGCCTATTTATCTAAGCGCGGAAGAAGAAGAAGGACACATCATTGCCCAAGCGAACGCGCCGGTAGGCAATGCAGGTGAATTTGAAAACGATAAAGTTAAAACGCGTTTGGCAGGTGATTTCCCTATCCACGAGCCCGATCAAGTATCGCTCATGGACGTGGCACCAAACCAAATCGCCTCCATTTCGGCTTCATTGATTCCTTTCCTCGAGCACGATGACGCCAACCGTGCATTGATGGGATCAAACATGATGCGCCAGGCGACTCCTTTGATGTTGCCTGAAGCACCTGTGGTAGGAACCGGATTGGAAAGACAAGTAGCTCGCGACTCTCGCGTACTCATCAATGCCGAAAGAAATGGGGTTGTTGAGTTTGTCGATGCCCGCGAAATCCATATTCGCTACGAATACACCGAGGATGAAAATCTCGTCTCTTTTGAAGGAGACCTCAAAGTATACAATCTCGTTAAGTTCCGTAAGACCAATCAAAGTTCTTGCATCAACCTTCGCCCCATTGTTCACCAAGGTCAAAAGGTAAAGAAAGGTGAAGTGCTTTGTGAGGGATACGCAACCGAAGGCGGTGAATTGGCACTCGGTCGCAACCTTCAAGTGGCATTTATGCCTTGGAAGGGTTACAACTTTGAGGATGCCATCGTTATTTCGGAAAAAGTGGTGCGTGAAGATATCTTCACCAGCATCCACATTGATGAATATACCTTGGAAGTTCGCGATACCAAAGTTGGTACCGAGGAACTGACCAACGATATCCCCAATGTCAGCGAGGAAGCCACCAAAGATCTAGACGAACACGGAATCATTCGCATTGGTGCAGAAATCAACCCCGGCGATATCCTTATCGGTAAGATTACACCAAAAGGCGAATCTGATCCAACAGCTGAAGAGAAACTTCTACGCGCCATCTTTGGCGACAAGGCCGGCGATGTGAAAGATGCATCTTTGAAAGCGCCCCCAAGTTCTTATGGTGTGGTCATCAGCAAGAAGCTTTTCGAACGCGCGTTGAAAGACAAGAAGTCACGCATTCGTGAAAAAGAAGAGATTCAAAGACTGGACGAAGAGTATGCCGAGAAAGAGCTTGAGCTTCGCGCTACATTTATAGAGAAACTCAACATCATTGTGGCCGGTAAAACCTGTCAAGGGGTTACCAACGACCTCAATGAAGTGGAGATAGCCAAGGGCACCAAGTTTACCCAAAAGGTGCTCAACGCAGTGGAAGATTACACCCGTATCGCCGGTGGTACTTGGACAACCAGCGACGATAAGAATGAGCTCATCGCCCAGTTGATTCACAACTACAAAATCAAGGTTGGGGATATTCGCGGAGCATTGCGTCGCAAGAAATTCAACCTTAGCGTAGGTGATGAACTACCTGCGGGAATTCTTAAGCTCGCTAAAATTTACGTGGCTCAGAAGCGTAAACTAAAAGTGGGTGATAAGATGGCAGGTCGTCACGGTAACAAAGGTATCGTGGCCAAGATTGTTCGTCAGGAAGACATGCCGTTCCTCGAAGACGGAACGCCTGTAGATATCGTACTGAATCCACTTGGTGTACCATCGCGTATGAACATTGGTCAGATATACGAAACTGTACTCGGATGGGCAGGCAAGAAGCTCGGTAAGAAGTTTGCCACGCCAATTTTCGACGGTGCGTCCATCGATCAAATCAATGCGCTTACCGACGAAGCAGGTATCCCAAGATTTGGTCATACTTTCTTGTACGATGGAGGGACGGGGCAACGTTTTGACCAAGCGGCAACGGTAGGTGTGATTTACATGCTTAAACTCGGCCACATGGTTGACGACAAGATGCACGCCCGTTCTATTGGACCATACTCGCTCATTACTCAGCAACCGTTGGGTGGTAAAGCACAGTTTGGTGGACAGAGATTTGGTGAAATGGAGGTTTGGGCCATCGAAGCATTTGGTGCGTCTAACATCCTTCGCGAATTACTGACGGTTAAGTCCGATGACGTAATGGGTCGCGCCAAGACTTACGAATCAATTGTAAAAGGGGAAGCGCTGCCTCAACCGGGCATCCCTGAATCGTTCAATGTATTGTTGCACGAATTGTCTGGATTGGCCCTAAAAGTCACCCTAGACTAAGATTGGTTCGCAGTTTTTAACATTAAACAACATTCTCATGGCTTTTAATAAATCAACGGATCGCAACGCTTTTAGCAGCACGTTTAAATCAATCACCATTAGTCTGGCATCGCCCGAGTACATTCTCGAGCGCTCCAGTGGTGAAGTGCTCAAGCCGGAAACCATTAACTACCGCACACACAAACCCGAACGCGACGGTTTGTTTTGTGAGCGCATCTTTGGCCCGGTAAAAGATTACGAATGTGCTTGTGGTAAGTATAAGCGTATTCGTTACAAAGGAATTGTTTGTGACCGTTGTGGTGTAGAAGTAACGGAGAAAAAAGTGCGTCGTGAGCGCATGGGACACATCAGCTTGGTGGTGCCTGTAGCGCACATCTGGTACTTCCGTTCTTTGCCAAACAAAATTGGATACTTGCTGGGATTGCCTACTAAGAAGCTCGATATGATCATCTATTACGAGCGTTACGTAGTGATTCAAGCCGGTGCCGCCACCAAACCCGATGGGGAACCATTGGCGTTTATGGAGTTCCTCACCGAGGAAGAATACCTCGAAATTTACGACCGCTTACCGGTAGAAAATCAATACCTGGAAGACAGCGACCCCAATAAGTTTATCGCTAAAATGGGGGCTGATGCCATCTTAATGCTTCTGCAACGCATCGACTTCGACGATTTGTCTTACCACTTGCGCGATCGTGCCAATAAAGAAACCTCTCAGCAAAAGCGTCAAGAAGCACTCAAGCGTCTACAAGTAGTAGAGGCCGTAAGAGATGCCAACAGTCGCATCGAAAACAAGCCGGAGTGGATGGTCATCAAAGTGGTGCCGGTTATTCCACCTGAGCTTCGTCCGTTGGTGCCTCTAGATGGTGGTCGTTTTGCCACGTCTGACCTCAACGATCTTTATCGTCGTGTAATCATTCGCAACAACCGTTTGAAGCGCTTGTTGGAAATCAAAGCACCGGAAGTAATCTTGCGCAACGAGAAGCGTATGCTTCAAGAGTCGGTAGACTCATTGTTTGACAACACCCGTAAAGCTACGGCGGTTAAAACCGACAGCAACCGAGCGCTTAAGTCACTTTCTGACTCATTGAAGGGTAAACAAGGACGTTTCCGTCAAAACCTTCTCGGTAAGCGTGTGGACTATTCAGGTCGTTCGGTCATCGTTATCGGACCTGAATTGAAACTCCACGAATGTGGTATTCCTAAAAACATGGCCGCGGAACTTTACAAACCGTTCATCATTCGCAAAATGATTGAAAGAGGTATTGTTAAGACCGTAAAATCGGCGAAGAAAATCATCGATAAGCGCGAGCCGGTTGTTTGGGATATCCTCGAAAACGTGATGAAAGGACACCCTGTGCTTCTCAACCGTGCACCAACGTTGCACCGTTTGGGTATTCAGGCCTTCCAACCCAAGATGATCGAAGGTAAAGCCATCCAATTGCACCCGTTGACGTGTACAGCATTTAACGCCGACTTTGACGGTGACCAAATGGCGGTACACCTTCCATTAGGTCCGGAAGCCATCCTCGAAGCGCAGTTGTTGATGTTGGCATCGCACAACATTCTCAACCCCGCCAACGGATCTCCTATTACTGTTCCTTCTCAGGATATGGTACTCGGACTCTATTATCTCACCAAAGAGCGCAAGAGCACCGACGACCATAAAGTGAAAGGAGAAGGTATGACGTTCTACTCAGCAGAAGAAGTGAACATTGCACTCAACGAGGGTATTGTAGATCTTCACGCGCCTATAAAAGTGCGTGCCCGTGTAGAAGAAGGTGAAAAGTTGGTGCATAAAGTGATCGAAACCACAGTAGGACGTGTGCTCTTTAATCAAAGTGTACCGGAAGAAGTCGGTTTTGTTAACCAAGTTCTTACCAAGAAATCTTTGCGTGACATTATCGCTGATATCTTGCGCAAAACCAATATTCCTAAAACGGCTAAGTTCCTCGACGATATCAAAAACTTGGGATATGGTCAGGCATTCCGTGGCGGCCTATCCTTCTCTTTGGGTGACATCATCATTCCTCATGAGAAAGAAACCCTCATTCAAGATGCCGAGGATCAAATCAACAACATCCTCGCCAGCTATAACATGGGTCTTATCACCAACAACGAACGTTACAACCAGGTGATTGACGTATGGACCAATACCAACGCCCGTTTGACAGAACGCGCCATGCACCACCTCATTACTGACCGTCAAGGGTTTAACCCCATCTATATGATGCTCGACTCCGGTGCGCGTGGTTCTAAGGAGCAGATTCGTCAGCTATCGGGTATGCGTGGCTTGATGGCCAAGCCCCAAAAATCAGGCTCTTCCGGTGGTGAAATTATCGAGAACCCGATTATCTCGAACTTTAAGGAAGGTCTATCCATTCTCGAGTACTTTATTTCCACCCACGGTGCACGTAAAGGTCTTGCGGATACGGCTTTGAAAACGGCCGATGCCGGTTACTTAACCCGTCGCTTGGTAGACGTTGCACAAGACGTTATCATTACCGAAGACGATTGTGGAACCCTACGCGGACTCGAAGTGAGCGCCCTTAAGAAAAATGAAGAAATCGTTGAGCCATTGCGCGATAGAATTCTCGGTCGCGTTGCCCTTCACGATGTGATTGATCCACTAACCGAAGAAGTGTACGTCCATTCTGGTGGTGAGATTTCTGAAGAAATTGCCAGCAAAATTGACGAGTCACCACTTCAGAGCATTGAGGTTCGCTCTCCTTTGACTTGCGAAAGTCCCAAAGGTATTTGTGCCAAGTGCTACGGTCGTAACCTTGCTACCGCAAAAATGGTACAAGAAGGTGAAGCCGTAGGTGTGGTTGCTGCCCAGTCTATTGGTGAGCCAGGAACACAGTTGACCCTTCGTACCTTCCACGTGGGTGGTACGGCAGGTAATATCGCCGAAGACTCTACCTTACGTGCTAAGTACGACGGTAAAATGGAAATCGACGAACTGCGCACTGTAGAAGGTGAAACTTCTGAAGGAGAAGTGGTAGAGATCGTGATTGGCCGTACGGCTGAATTGCGTATCCGTGATCCTAAAACCGATATTGTTCTCCAAACGTCTAACATTCCTTATGGCTCTATCTTGCGTACCAAGGACGGCTCTAAGGTGAAGAAAGGCGACATGATTTGCGAGTGGGATCCATATAACGCCGTAATCATCTCTGAATCTTCAGGTACCATCGAATTCGAAGGTATCGAGCAGGGTATTACCTACCGTGTGGAAGTGGATGAGCAAACCGGTTTCCAAGAAAAAGTAATCTCCGAATCGAAGAATAAGAAAATGATTCCGGTCATTCGCATTCTCGATGAAGCAGGAGAATTGCTTAAGACTTATAACCTTCCTGTTGGTGCACACATCACCGTAGAGGATGGCGATAAGATCAAGTCTGGTAAGACCTTGGTGAAAATCCCTAGAAAATCATCTAAAGCAGGTGATATTACTGGTGGTTTACCGCGTGTTACCGAGTTGTTTGAAGCACGTAACCCATCGAATCCGGCTGTAGTATCTGAGATCGACGGTGTGGTATCCTTTGGTCCTAAGATCAAGCGTGGTAACCGCGAAGTCATCGTAGAAAGTAGAACCGGAGAGCGCAAGGTGTACATGATCAACCTTTCTAAGCAAATCCTCGTTCAGGAAAACGACTACGTTCGTGCCGGAACACCGCTTTCTGAAGGTGCCATTTCACCGGGAGATATCCTCGCCATTCAAGGGCCAACGGCCGTTCAAGAATACTTGGTGAATGAAGTGCAGGAAGTTTACCGTCTACAAGGGGTGAAGATCAACGATAAGCATTTTGAGGTGATTGTTCGCCAGATGATGCGTAAGGTAGAAATTCAAGACTCCGGAGACACTACCTTCTTGCAAGGAAATCTTGAGCACACATACGACTTTATCCGCGAAAACGACTGGATTTTTGACAAGAAAGTCGTTGAAGATGCAGGGGACTCTGAAGAGTTTAAGCCGGGCATGATTATTTCAACCCGTGCCCTCCGTGACGAAAATAGCCGCTTGCGCCGTGAAGACAAGAAGCTTGTGGAAGCACGCGATGCGCATACGGCCACCGCTACCCCTGTATTGCAAGGTATCACCAAAGCATCTCTACAAACCAAGTCGTTTATATCGGCGGCTTCTTTCCAGGAAACGACCAAAGTACTCAACGAAGCTGCACTCAGCGGCAAAGTAGATACCTTAGATGGCTTGAAAGAGAATGTGATTGTTGGACACAAGATTCCTGCCGGTACTGGTCTGAAGCACTACAACAACTTAATTGTAGGACAGCGCGAAGACTTGAAAGCCATGGAAGCAAGTGTTAGTGAAACCGTTGAAGAAACAGAAAACGCAGAATAATGGATAATCCGAACGACCCGAATAAAGCGCAACAACAACAGTTGAACATTGAGATTAATGAAGATGTAGCCGGTGGTGTTTACAGCAACTTGGCCATCATCAATCACTCACCGTCAGAGTTTGTGGTTGACTTCGTTCAGGTAATGCCCGGAGTTCCCAAGGCGCGCGTAAAGTCACGCGTGATTCTTACGCCACAACACGCCAAGCGTTTTCTTCGTGCCCTCAGCGAAAACATTAAAAAGTTTGAACAGGTGCACGGCGAAGTGTCCGACCAAGAACCGGTGAACTACCCGATTAATTTTGGTGGCCCCACTGGTCAGGCATAATGCTAAAGAATTGGTCTAAGGCCATTTTTTCATACATTTTAATCCAAGAGCACCGCAGTTTGTCAAATGCAAGACTGCGGTGTTTTTATTAATAACCTACAAATCAATAAAAATATGTTTAACCCCTGGCATCATGTTAAACCCGGCGAAAACCCGGAAGAACGTGTAAATGGCATTATTGAAATTCCCAAAAATTCACGCGCGAAGTACGAATTAGATAAAGAATCGGGCATGCTGATACTTGATCGCGTGCTCTATAGCGCGGTGTACTACCCCGCCAATTACGGGTTTATCCCACAGACGTACTGTGATGATAAAGACCCTTTGGATATTCTTGTGTTTAGTCAGCTTGAGGTTGTTCCCATGTGTATTGTTCCTTCAAAAGTGATTGGCGTGATGCGCATGCTCGACCAAGGGGAGGCTGATGATAAAATCATTGCCGTGGCCGCCGACGATAAGAGCGTGAGTCACTTCAATGATGTCAGTGAACTGCCACAACACTTTCTATCCGAAATGCGTAGCTTTTTTGAAGACTATAAAAAATTGGAAAAGAAAACCGTCGTGGTAGAAGAGTTTCAAGGTCGCGATGACGCTCTGAAAATCATTGACCAGGCTTTTGTTGACTATAAGAAAAACTTTAGCATCTAGAAGTCTTACAAGTAAAAAAAGCCATCAGCCATTTATTTGGCTGGTGGCTTTTTTTTATGACTAAATCTCTCGGTCTTCCTTGGAAAGCAAAGCCAACGCGGTGCCCACCACCGCAACAATCATTACCCCTTTATGTCGCTCGAGAATGGATTCAAAAAACATGCTGCCGTAAACCAAGGCCACAAAAATCACCAATGGCATAACGGCGGCGTTTTTTCGGTAATAAACCAGAATACTCAAGGGCAATAACAGTATCACCAGCAATCCGGGCAAACCAAACGCTATAGCTGTTTCCAAATACTGGTTGTGACAATTGTATTTGTCTTTTATACCCGAATAGAAATCATTTTCTTTGTAGATCTCGTGAAGTCGCCACACCGCATCTCCCGAGCCGTGACCAAACACCAGGGCCTCTTTCCAACACTTTAAGCACATGTTCCAAATGACCAGTCGTCCACTTAATGACGTGTCTTTGTTGTCGTCTGGAATAAACTCGGTTGACACATTAACGAGGTAACGCTTGCCAAATTCGTTGGGAAGTGAAAACACCAAGGTGAGGGCAACAAGCGGATAAATGATGAAAGACTTCCAATAGCTTTTTAGTGTTGCATGAAGGCGCCAAATAGCAGCAATAGTTAGTAAGGCAATCAATATGACGAAACCCGTTCGTGCTTGAAGAAAAATCCCCGAAAAGATCAATAAAAACCACCACAGCCCTTCGTCGGCAGTTTTGGTAAAGATCGGGCGGTTGTTGATTCGTTCCCACCAAGCAATGATAACACCACTTCCTATAACGAGCATCATGTAGTTGGGGTGCATGATCCAGGCTGAGAGTCGATAGTACATAAAAACAGCCGTGTCGTATTGAAAATCACCCTCGCCAAAAAAGCGCAAGGAGGCGCGAATCAAACACAATAAGGCAAACAGAGAGGGGGCAAGCAGCAAAACTTGTTTTAATCTTCTTTGCCCAATCGTAGGATACGCCACCACCAGAGCAATGGGCATGAGTAAGAACATGGATTTGATCATCAGTCGCCTTTGGGCATCTGCCATGTTCTCTGAATACAACAAACCCAACAAATACAACAACGTCCAAGATCCCAGGGCAAAAACAACCGGCTCTCGTTTTATGTTTTCCCAAGCATTTTGACGCTGACCCCAAAAAATCACCGTAAGGATGAACAGAATATTAAAAGCGCTGTTGATTGATTCTTTAAGTCCCATGGATAACCACAGCATCGTAAAGATTACTGCCATTGTGTAGTGCTTGATGGAATCAGTTTTAAGCATACAGGCTTTAATTGTTGGTTGAGCAAATTTAGCACGTACTTTCGCGCCCACATTATTTTTTTTATGCCGTCGAGAAAGTGGATTCTTTTTGTTTTTCTCGCCCTTGCTTGGGGCAGTTCGTTTCTTATCATGAAGAGAGGCTTACGTTCGTTTGATTACATGCAAATTGGTGCGCTGCGCATAGCGTTTGCTTGGTTGTTGGCTTCAGTCATTGCACTTCGTCAGTTCAAACACATCAAACGTAAAGACATTCGGCCGCTCTTATTGGTGGGGCTATTTGGCAATGGGCTGCCGTATTTCTTGTTTCCATTGGCCATTACGCGTTTGGATAGCGGCCTGGTTGGGGTGTTCAATTCTATGGTGCCGTTATTCACCTTGTTGATTGGAGTGGCGTTTTTTGCCTTGACGGTAGCGCGAAAACAAATCATTGGGGTCTTTGTCGGTTTGGTTGGCGCTGTGATTCTTCTTCGTCCGGATGTTGGTGGTGATCAGAATATCTGGTACGCGGGATACGCCATTTTTGCCAGTTTGTGTTATGCCATCTCGGTCAATGTTATCGCCCGTGATCTAAAGCATATGAAGAACATTGCCATAACGTCTTTGTCCTTGCTCTTTGTAGGGCCACCATCGTTGGTCTTCCTCTTCGGTTTTACAGACTTTACCACCGTTATGCATACGGATGCTTTAGCTTGGACCAACCTTGGCCTTATCGCCGTGCTAGGTATGGTGAATTCTGCACTGGCCATTATTGCCTTTAATGCCTTGATCAAAGATGCCTCTCCGCTATTTGCTTCATCCGTAACTTACGTCATCCCGGTGGTGGCCATTGTATGGGGGGTAGCTGACGGCGAGCGCATTGGGCCGCTTCACATATTGGGAATGGCGGTTATTTTGTTTGGTGTCTATTTGGTCAATCGAAAAAAACGCCAAAAAAGATCTGCGATGGCTGCGTCTCAATTGTAAAGATTTATTCTGTACTTTTCTCTATTTGGAGCTACAAATCAATTGGTAAGTGTGTGCTACTTTTGCAACGCCAAAAAGACAAGTGTTTTTTGTAGCCAATTAAACTAATGAACCAAGCTAAAAATCTAAAATACGCTTACATCAGTAAGGGGGTGTTATACATCATTAGTGCAATACTTGTGATGACATCTTTTGTGAATGCACAGGTTCAATCGCCTACATTTTCACATTTATCTGGTTTTTATGACTCTACTTTTACGTTGACGATAACGCATCCTGATACGTCAGCGGAAATAGTTTTCACTCTTAATGGTTCGGTGCCGAGTAGAGCACATCTCAATGGCAAGACTTATCATTATAAAAACGTTTATCCCGAACTGCCCGGACAAATACCCGACACCATACCGATGCTGTCTAAAACGTACCACGCGTTTCTTTATCAGGCACCTTTGTCTATTTTTGATAGAAGTAGTGATTCCAACGATATTTCTCAGATTTCCACCACCTTTAGCCATATACATCAACCGCCAGCCTTCCCTGTTCCTAAAGCATTTATTGTAAAAGCAGTGGCGTATGTAGGCAACGACAGTAGTGAAGTGGTTACGCGCACGTTTTTTGTCAAAACTAACAACAATCATCAATATGAACTACCGGTCATTTCCCTTAGCGTGAATGAGGAAGACTTTTTTGACTACGAAGATGGAATATATGTGGCAGGACAAGACTTTGACGGATGGCGATTGGAACATCCGCAAAGAAAGACTACCGGCCACAACAGGGCCAACTGGAGAAGAAGAGGTAGGGACTACGAAAAACCTGCTTTTTTTCAATATTTTGAGGACGAATTTGAAGTCCTTTCGCAAAATATTGGCGTGCGCATACACGGCGGATGGTCCCGCGCATACCCCCAAAAAACGCTGCGACTTTACGCCCGAAATTCCTATGATGGTAAGAATTCGTTTGATTATAATTTTTTTGGAGAAGACGAAGGTTACAAGCGATTGTTGCTGAGAAACTCCGGACAAGACTTTAGGCGAACCATGTTTCGCGATGCATACATACAAGAATTGGTCAAGCACCATTTGACAACCCAGTCCTATCGTCCATCTATTCTTTACCTCAATGGTTCGTATTGGGGAATTCACAACATTCGCACAAGGTTTGACAAGCACTTTTTTGAAAGAGAGTTTGGTATTGCCGAAGAAGACCTAGATTATCTAAATTTAGCCGACTCAGTCAAGGAGGGAACAAACGAGGATTATCTTATGATGCTTGACTATGCCGATACCGCTGATTTTTCCAAGAAAGAAACCTTGGCGACGCTCGATACCATGATGGACATTGAAAACTATGCTGATTTTATGATTATTCAGGCATTTATCAATAACCAAGATTGGCGAGGTAATATTGATTATTTCAGAAAACGAACGTCCAAATACACGCCGGATGCGCCCCGCGGACAAGATGGAAGATGGCGCTGGGTGCTTTTCGATACTGATTTTGGTTTTGGATTGTATCAAGGGCATCAATTCGATATGATTACGCATATCCAACAAGACAATACGCCGGAAAATGAAAGAAAAACCCGGTTGATCAGAAGTCTTTTGAAAAATGAGGCCTTCCAACAGTATTTTGTTCTTCGCTTTTGCGATTTAATGAATACCACTTTTACCGAAGAACGCATGCTTTCGTTGATGGAACAGATGAAAACAGTGATTGAACCATATATCGAGAGTCATAGAGAACGTCATGATTTGAGCGGTAATCACAACTGGACCGATCACTTAAATGCCATGAACCATTTCATACGTCGACGACCGGAATCACAAAGGCAGCATCTCCAAAATCATTTTAATATCGGAGACACCGTTACATTTCGCTTAGACGTTTCCGCAGAGGAGCACGGATATATTCGCATGAACACCATTGACATCAATCCGGAAACCATTGGCGTAAACGGATATCCGTGGAAAGGGGTTTATTTCGACGATGTTCCCGTTACTATAAAAGCCATTCCAAAGGAGGGTTTTCAGTTTGAACGTTGGTCGGGCGATCTAAAGAGTGAAAGCCCGGAAGTAACTGTTTATCCTAGAGATGTACAAAACCTAAAGGCCTACTTTTCAAGGATAGAGGAGCCACACGTGATTCACTATTGGTTTTTTGATGCCGAATTACCCAATAACACGCCATTAAATCAATTGGATGCAACCTACTCCGTATCACCGCTTCAAGGTCATTTGACTTTTCAGTCGGCATATGAAGGCTATCCCTAT
>PXCF01000137.1 GCA_003566715.1 Cryomorphaceae bacterium
ATGTCTCCATGCTCTCCACAAAGGCTTTAAATACCTCCTTGTGTTTGTCCAGGTTCAAATTCGGTGAAACCGATATCCTGGCAATGTAGTCCTTGTCTTCTTCTTTGGTAGTGCCTTGCGTAGACGTTGCCGGAATGGTCCAGTAGCAGCCCTTGAGCTGTCCGTAACTCACACAGTACTTGCTTTCGTTGGGAATTTCGGCAATCATCATGTCGATTAAGCGCTGGTTGAGCATGCGTTTGTGGGTTTCTCGGGCTGTATGCGTATCTCCCTTGGTGGGTAAATCCAACGAAAATACCGAAGGGGTAAAGCCTTGCTTGGCCAGTTCCCCACTCACAAAGTTGATTTTGGCGCTGGGTAGTACGGCTTTGATGTAATCGACAAAAGCCAAGGTGTTCGCATAAGCATCGGCGATGCGTTGATTCATCGATGGCATTTGTTCAGAAAGAATTTGTACTTGAAGGTCGGTAGCAGCATTGTCACAGAGGCTTAGGTGTTTGTCTATATAAGACATGGTACTAGCCGCATGGTGATTGGCCACGCAGTAACCGGCTGTGCACTTTCCGCCACTGGGAAACTTGGAGCCACTGACATAGGATATGCCTTTGATGGATGACAATAGTTCATTTTCTGCGTAAAAAGGCACGTTGGGACAGAAGGTTTGATCTAAAATAAACAGCGGCTCTATCGCTGTTTGTCCGTCTCCGGTTTGTCTTTTTTTATTTAAAGCTTTTTTCAGTGCCAACAAATCAGGGACCTCGACCCGTGGATTGGTGGGTATTTCGGCAATGATGTAGGGCACGGCATCTTCTCGTGCAATGGAATCTAAAACACGCGCCACACTGTCAACCATGTTGTTGTCACCATCTACGGGCAAGTCAACCACCTCAACGCCGTCCATACATGCGGCAACGCGCCGGGCTTGATCGTTGGTGCCGCCGTAGCAGTTTGGAGGTACCACAAAGCGAATACCCTTACCCGGGTAGTGATCAAGCGCATGCTCAATCAGTCCCATCATGATGGCGTATTGAATGGACAAGCCACTGGAGGCAATCAGAGCCGGTGTTTGCGTTCCGGTGATGTCGCTTATGAGGCTTAGAACCTGTTCTTTATTGGCTGTGTAGGAGGGGCGTGTGTAAGACGTATCTACCATCATCTTAAGGGCGGAGTAACAATTATCCGGCGTCATGGCAATGGATTCTCGTCGACGTACGTGTTGAATTTCGGAGATATAGGCCTGATCATTGTCGTTATTGACAAAAATAACGCTGCCCAACTGTGGTTGTAAATAAACGTGAAAATCCACACTTTTATGAAGCTCAACTTGGTTGAAGTCTGACACCTCAGAGACAAAAATGGTGCTGCCTTCAAATGGGCTAATATGATTGTTGTTATTGACTTGTTCAATCTCAAATTGATAGCCATAAACCCGCTTAACAGTTTCTACTTCAAATGCCTCAGGTAGATGATTATTGTAGCAAATACGGGTTTTTACATCCGTAAAATGATTTTTTCTCAGAACCGCCAGAATGGGCATGGTTTGAGAAGAAAAGGCAATTACCCGATGAAAATCCAAGTCGGTGTTTTTGGCCAAAGCCCACTCCAATACACAGGATAGCGGGTGACCAAGACGAATGTAATCAAAAGCCGTTGGTAGTTCTGCTAGCACCTCACGACGGTAATTTTTTTCCTCGTAGAGCTTGTTAAAAGCTTCGGTAAATTCCGTTTTTGCCAAGGCTTCGTTGTAGATATCCAATCGGTGCGTTGTGAGTTTCAACCAGTCTTCCGGTAAGTGATTCAAAACTTGTTGAAGATAGGTTAAATGCCTGCTGTTGCTCATATTTTATTTTTTTTACGAGCCAAAGGTACAATACCATCATTCGAAATAAAATTCATTCTCTTTTTCTGGCTTTTGGCCATTGCGGTTAATGATTCCTTTTTAATTTTGCCGCGTCTCATGGGGTGCTTTTGCAAAACCTAAATGTAGGTGCGCTAAGGCTGAGATTATACCCATACTCCAATACCCGGGAGTAGAACCTGATCCGGATAATACCGGCGGAGGTACACAAGAACCGTTGCTGCGGTTTTTAGGGCCATTTAATCACTTTTTATTAATTTGGAAATCACCCCAGTTTCCTGTCAATTTTCATTGTTATGAATCGACAAGGACTGTTTTCCTTAATGGCGTTTTTGCTAACGCTAACCACGTGGTCGCAAACCACCAATCTCAGTGGATATGTCACCGACAACACCGGTACACCACTGACCAATGCACAAGTCAATTTGGGCACAGAACGATCCGTAATGACCAATGCATCCGGTCAGTATACGTTTAAAGATGTTCCCAATGGACAGTACACCTTCACGGTACGTTTTTTTGGATTCAAAACCTTAAGCGACAATGTTTCGCTTAATGGCGGTTTTCAAATGTATGATGTGTCGCTGAAAGTAGATGCTGTAGAGTCCATCTCGGTAGATGTGACAGGTGTGCGTGTTGATCGCGATGCGCCTTTTACGCATGTTACCAGAAATAGAGAAGACATAGAGCGCATTTATACCGGACAAGACGGTGCGTTTTTACTCGAGGAGTTGTCGCCGTCGATTGTAAGTTATAGCGAAGGGGGAACCAATATGTCGAATTACGGCGGATTTCGCTTGCGCGGCATCGATCAAACGCGCATCAACATGACCCTCAATGGAGTTCCATTAAATGATATGATCGATCAGGGCGTGTTCTTTTCAAACTTCTCTGACTTTGGCAACAGTATTGAATCGGTGCAAATCCAGCGTGGGGTGGGAACAACATCGAACGGTACGTCTTCTTATGCGGGTTCCATCAACTTCGAATCCATCAATCTTATGGATACGGTGTCTCGTGCAGAGGTTCAACTTACGGGAGGTTCGTTTAACACCCGAAGAGCCAGTTTGGAGGCCGGAACAGGGCGCCTAAAAAACAACACGGCTTTTTATGTCCGTTATTCAAATACTGCGTCCGATGGCTTTCGCGACAATATGAGTACCAACTCACAATCGTTTTTCTTCTCCGGAGGATGGGCAGAGGGGCGTCACTCTTTAAAAGCCACCGGTTTTTACGGGCGATCGCAAAATGGTTTGGGCTACTTTCCGGTGACACTTGACGATATAAACGCCGATCCGCGAACCAATTACAACCACCCCGACGACAAGGATGACTTTTCGCAGTGGTTGGCACAGTTGCAACACGCGTTTGAAATCAACCGTGAGTGGACGCTGACCAACACACTTTATTATGCCGGTGCCGGAGGTGATTTCCCGTATAATGAAGAATACGAAGATGGTAGCCGACTTTCGATCAATTACCCTTTATATAACGACCACTACGGTGTAATGAGTGTACTCAAGGGAACATATGAAAACTTTTCGCTCACCACAGGTCTGCACGCCAATTTGTTTGATCGCGAAAACATCGAGGAAGATTTACTGGCGCCATCGGAAAACAGAATGTACTACCAAGACTTTAGTCGTAAAAACGAACTTTCCGGCTTTGTCAAGGGCTCATACGAGTTGGGTAACTTATTGATGTATGGTGACGTTCAAGTGCGATACGTTTCACTGCAACTTGGTGGAGATGATGCCTTCTTGGGCGAACCCGCTAATATCCCTTTACGAGAGTGGGTATTCGTTAACCCCAAAGTAGGAGCAACCTATAAACTAAACAACGAATCACAAGCATATGCCTCATTCGGTAGAACCGGTCGTGAGCCAACCCGCTTCGATATTTTGGGATCGGTGAATGTCAACCCCGGTAATATTGCGGTTGCTCGTGATCCCAATTTGGTTGTACCAGAATACGTCAATAATTTGGAGACCGGTTATCGCTTTCGCAATCGCTTTGTCAATTTGCAATTGAATGCGTTTTACATGCAGTTTGAAAACGAAATTGCACCCATTGGTGAGTACATTACCGAGAGTTTTGTGCAGATCTACGAAAATATGGAACCCAGTTACCGCTATGGTTTGGAGGTCGATTATGTGGTTCGCTTCACCGATTATCTTCGTCTGATGGGGAACGCCACTTGGATGCAGGCCAATATTGAATCGTTTACCGACAAAACCACCGGAGAGGTGTTTGAAAACGTAACGCCCATTCTCACACCGGAATGGAATGTGCAAACCACCCTGGAAGCAACCGTTTGGAAAGATTTGCGCCTTGCCGTGCGTACGCGCTATCTCAGCGAGGCCTTTATGGAGTTAACCAATAATGCCGATTTGGTTGTTCCCCAAAGCTTCATTACCGACTTAAGAGCCTCTTATACCTTTAAGAGGTGGGCGGAATTGAGTATTCAATTCAACAACATCTTTGATGTGCAGTACTTTACTTACGGAGCGCCCGTTTTTGTTGGTAATGACGTACGCCCCGGATTCTTCGTGCAGCCGCCACGCCATATTTACGCGACCTTGCGTTTGATGTTTTAAAGCAGCAGAAGCAAATAGAGACGTGGCATGACGCGCTTGGGCTACGTCTCTATTTGATTTTCACATCAGCCCATATACGTCCCCTAAAGAAAAAAGCCTTTGTAATCACATGAATTACAAAGGCTTATTTTTTTTGTTGTGCCCAGGACAGGACTTGAACCTGCACGACCGTAGGTCACCACCCCCTCAAGATGGCGTGTCTACCAATTTCACCACCTGGGCAAAAAAAAGAGGGTTAAAAAACCCTCTTTCAGTGACTCGACTGGGGCTCGAACCCAGGACCCTAACATTAAAAGTGTTATGCTCTACCAGCTGAGCTATCGAGTCATTTCAAGCGTTTCCGCTAACGGGGTGCAAATATACAGAGGATTTATTTTTGTGCAAGCCTTACCAAAAAAAAAATTGAAAAAAATATCAGGTTATTTTTTTGTGTGCATAAACCCAGTGTTTTAGTGGTCTGTAGAGGGGTTTATTTTTTTTCTAGCCAATGCTAAATCGCTTTCTGTATCTACACTGATGCCGTAATGATTGGTGAAAGCCACGTGTAAGGGTCTCCCATTCTCCAACCAACGGAGTTGTTCGAGCTTTTCAGTCTGTTCCAAAGTGCTCTCATCCATACCGGAAAAATCTAAGAGGGCTTGAGGTCGAAATGCATACATGCCTATGTGACGATAATAGTTGGTTTTTTCTGACCACAGCGCCCTTGGAACATCGCGCGTATAGGGAATGACTTGTCGACTGAAATATAAAGCGCGTTGAAATTTATCAACTGTTAGGTACACACTGTTTCCGCCTTCCATTTCCCCAAAGTCGCTGGGAAGACGTAAGGCCAGCGTAGCCATCTCTACTTCAGGCCGTGAAAACAGGGCGAGCAGTGACTGTATGGCCTCAGCCTCAATCATCGGCTCGTCGCCTTGTATATTGACAATGACGTCGAAGGTGTCGACTAATTTGCTTATCACTTCGGCACAACGGCTGCTTCCGTTGACGTGGTCGGGAGAGGTCATCATGGCTTCTCCGCCAAAATCACGTACCACCCTGGCAATGCGCTCGTCGTCTGTGGCCACAATCAGTCGATCTACCGCCTCTTTGGCTCCTTGATAAACGTGCCATATCATGGGTTTACCGTGAATGTCGGCCAGTGGTTTGCCGGGGAGTCTGCTCGACGCAAAGCGTGCGGGGATGATGCCTAGTGTTTTCATTGTTTTTTTATTTAACTGCCTGCATGACTTTCTGAACAATTTTCTCCGCCGCTGGACAAATGGCGATGTTTTTCTCTGTGAGGTGTAAAATACTGTGTTGTCGCTTTTGGTGGGTATGCGGGTATTCTCTACACGCTTTGGGCCGCACGTCGTAGATGCTGCAGCGGTTGTCTTCGCCTAAAAAGGTGCAAGGAACTGATCGGAGTACATAGTCACCATCTTCGTCGATGCGTAGGTAGGTTTCGGTAAAACTGCCCGGACGCATGTTTAGATGGCGGGCGATGCGCTCGATGTCTCCATCGGTAAATAAAGGTCCGGTTGTTTTACAGCAGTTGGCACAGGTCAAACAATCGAATTCGGCAAAGACTTCCTCATCGGCTTCTGCGAAGGCGTTGTCCAATACCGCCGGTTTGATTTGTTTTAGGGCCTCCAGTGGATGGCCTTTTTTTTTATGGCGTTTGCGTTTGCTCATCAAAGCATGCTTGGCATTTACTCGTAGAGAAGCTCGTTGATGAGCATTTCCATGTCTTCCACGTATTGCTCGAAGAACGAGGTTCCCGGACCTTTAAAGCCGGTTTTAATGCTGTGAACTTCTCCTCGGCGATTAAGGACAATTAGGGTAGGGTAGGCCATCACGCGGTTAAGCATGGGCAGCATTTCACTTGTGTTTTTAGGATCGGCCTTACCGGCATATACGATGGGGTAACTTAACCCTAAGTCTTCTTTCATTTTGCTGATGGCTTTCCAGCCGGAAGCGCTATCGTCTCGCATTTCAAAGGCGATTCCTGTTACCGTAAGTCCATCGTCGCCGTACGTTTGGTAAAAAGACTCAAGAACCTTGGCTTCATCAGAGCAATTAGGGCACCAACTCCCAAGTATTTGTATCAGGTGAACCTTGCCAATAGCAGGTCTTAGAGTATCCCCATTTTGGTCAGTTAACGCAAAGTCAAAGCGACTGTAGCCTTCCGCCAAATGGGTGAGCCCGGTTGCATCGGGCAGAGAGAAGGTATCGTTTCGCTGTGCGCGCCAGGGAATGGCCTCTGAGAGACCTGCGAAGTAGTGGCCTTGGAGTTTTTTGTCGACGAGTTCGGCGGCAAAGTAGTAGGCAAACTTCCCGTCAAAGGTCGCCATCTGTAGTTGCCTTCCGTTCATCACCCCTTGTAAATAACGGTAATCGCCCGTTGGGGTAATGATGGAGCCGGTATAACCGCTGTCATTTTCGGTAAATTCACCTAAGGCGTGCCGAGGTCGGTCACTGTCGTAACGAAAAATAACTTCCCATTCATCTTTTAAACTGCAACACGCATCTTTGGTTTGTTCAAATCGCGGCGCATCGGATACGTCTGCCGTAAAGTCTATTCTAAAGGTATCCCCTTTGTCTTTGTCCCAAAAGTACCCGGCGCAGTGCTCATCGCTGCACAGCATGTTGAGAACACTGTTGTATACCGGAAACAGGTATTCCAACGTATCGTCTTCCCGACGAATGTTTTGTCTTAAGATAATCTCTTCGCCGCCATTGAGAATGGTGATGGATGTTTCTCCACGGTAAAAAATAAAGGGTAATTTGGTGCTGTCATTTAATGCCAATTCAGCGCGAAAACGTTTGAACTTGTCTTTGGTTTCCACACTTGGTGTTTCGATTTTTGGCCGTGGACTTTCGCAGCTTGCTAGTATTAGAACTCCGAGAACAAAAGGGGCAAATACCTTCATGATTACATTTTTATGTTTTCGATGATTTCCAAGCCATAACCAATCACCCCCACGCGTTTGATGGGATTGTTGGTCAATAGCTTTACTTTTTTGACGCCCAATTCGTGTAATATTTGCGCCCCTATGCCAATATCACGCGGATCTTTACCGAAACTGGGTGTTTTGCCGGTGGGTGAATCGCCTTGCAATTTGCTTTTAAACTGTTCCAAACGCTGTAAAATGTTGTTTTCCGGATTGATTTGGTTCATATACACAATCACGCCGGCGCCTTCATCGGCTACGGCTTTGAGGGCTTTGCCCAGTTGAATCCCGGGGTCACTTTCAATCAAACCAAGTAAGTCACCGGCAATTTGCGCAGAGTGCATGCGAACAGCCACGGGCTCTTTAGGCTCCCATTGTCCGGTGGTCAACGCGAGGTGGATTTGCTGGTTGGTCGTTTGGCGGTAGGCGTGCAGGGTAAAGTCACCAAATTTGGTAGGAACCACAAACTCGGTTTCCTTCTTAATCAGACTTTCGTTTTGCATGCGAAAGGCCACCAAGTCTTCTATGGTGATGACCTTTAAATCAAAGCGATCGGCAATCTCCATCAATTGCGGCAAACGCGCCATGGTACCGTCTTCGTTCATAATTTCTACAATCACACCGGCCGGCTGCATCCCTGCCAGTCTGGCCAAATCAATGGCAGCTTCGGTGTGGCCGGTTCTGCGAAGCACGCCGCCAGGCTTGGCACGTAGTGGGAAAATATGACCGGGACGCGCAAAGTCTCCCGGCTTGGTCTCCCGGTTTACCAGTGCTTGTATGGTACGACTTCTATCCGCAGCAGAAATACCGGTGGTGTTGCCTTGTCCGAGTAAATCAATGCTCACCGTGAATGATGTGTGGTGCGGGTCGGTATTGTTACTAACCATGGGAATCAGATCGAGTTCATTACAACGATCTTCAGGTAGTGGGGTGCAGATCAAACCACGACCATGAGTAGCCATAAAGTTGATCATTTCCGGGGTGGCCATTTCGGCGGCCCCTACAAAGTCGCCTTCGTTTTCACGGTCTTCATCATCGACGACAATCACCACCTTTCCGGCTTTGATATCGTTGATGGCTTCTTCTATGCTGTTGAGTTTACGCTTGCTTGCGTTTGGTTGGTTGCCAGACATTGCTTTTTACGCCTTTAGAAAATTTGATGAATCCGTCCAATAGGGCCAAATTCATATATAAAAAATGTGCTGCGAAAGAAGGAATCCCTCCGAAGTTGACGATGCGTTTGACTTGTGCAACGGTCAACCCAATCCATAAAATGGCTACCACGACAAGCCACTGGTACAATATGCGCCCCGAAAAGCCCAATTGTAAAGCGGCAAACAACATGGCCAATAATAGAAAGGGAGTTATCCATCGTAAAACTTTATGGGAAAAGAACACGAAGCCCAAGGGAAAGGTTTGCTTGTATAGCACCGGAAAAAAGTGCTTGAGGTTTTGAAAGTTTCCCACGGAAATTCGCACTTTCCTTTTGTATTCTTCGCGAATTTCGGTTGATACATCTTCGTAAACGATGGCTTTGGTGTCTACCAATACATCTTCGCCGCGTTGCATCACCTGCATACTTTGGAAAAAATCTTCCATAAAGTAGTTTTTAGGGATGGGACGAAATGCTTCGCGACGAATGGCGTAACAACCGCCTTCAATTCCCATGGCTGTGCCGTATAACAATCCCTCGCGCTCTTTGATGTTGTTCTCTCTGCGGAGATAAAAGTCCTCTTGTGGGGCAATGCCTTTCAGGTTTTCACTGTCGTAAACAATGCTGGCGCCAACAATGGATGTGCGATCACGGACAAACCAGCGCACCAAGTGTTTTACTGAACTGGGGGCAAAAATGATGTTGGCATCGGTGGGGATGAGTATGTCAGCCTTGCTGTCTTTTGCCAACGCATTGATGATATTTGCTTTACCACTTCGTCCGCCAAAACGCTGCCATCTCAATCGGTCGTCTTTCTCGGCAAATGATTTTAGAATGTCGTCGGTTTTATCGGTAGAGGCATCGCTGCCCACGTGAATGCGAAGTTTGTCTTTTGGATAATCGGAAGCCAGCACCGAGCGAAGTTTATCCTCCAGTACTTTTTCTTCGTTGTAGGCGGCGAAAATCACTTCAACAGACGGCCATTCATCGGGTTCAGCTGGTGGAGCGAGAGACTTCTTTCCCGCACGCATACGCAGCCAAACGGGGTAAATCAAGTAGCTGTAAGCAATGGCTAATAGGGAAATCCAAAAAATGATAAAGGCGCTCATATTTGCGGTGGTCGGTTTATTTGGTTGCGCGTTGCAAAGGTAGGCGACGCGCGACTACTTTAACCAATATGACAACCATTAACTGAATGCCGAGCAAAAATGCGATGCTACCGGCGATGGATACGTTGAGCCAAATGGCGACCCAGTAGCCAAAAACACTTCCTGTAACGGATAAAATCGTGGTGTTGAGAAGCATGGCCGGCAGTCGCTTACTGATGAGCCATGCCGTTGCGGCAGGAATCACCATGAGCGCAATAACGAGGATGGCGCCAACCGCTTCAAAGGATACAATGGTGACCATACTAGCGATGCCGCCGCTTATATAGTGCCAAAGGGTAACGGATACCCCAATTGAAGTGGCGTAGTCGGGGTTAAAGGAGGTGATTTTTAGTCCTCGATAACCAATGGCAATGAGCAGAGATACAATGAACAACATGGCCATTCCTGAGACAAACGTTTGAGGTACATGCCAATTGGTCCCCGGAAGTGCCATTCTTTTCAGGGCCGAGTAGGTGATTTCTCCGTGAAGTACGCACTCTTGGTCTAAGTCGATGCGGTCGGTGTAACGGGAAACAAGAATGATGCCTATGGCAAAGAGTGAGGTGAAAGTGATGCCAATAGATGCGTCATCGGTAATGCGCACGTAGCGCCGAAAGAATTCTACCAGGAAAATGCAAATAAAGCCAAAGGCAAAGGCGCCAATGAGCATGGCGGCGGTATTCCGTGAACCACTGATCAAAAATGCGATAACCAATCCGGGTAAGACGGCATGGGAAATGGCATCGGTGAGCATGGCGCGGTGGCGCAATACCAAGAACGCCCCGGCCAGTGAGCAACTTAGGGCGATGACAACCGCGTTGATGAGTACCCAGGTGTTCATGGTTCGTAGGGGATATCTCGTTGGTGTGGATCGGTTAATGGGTAGTCAAGTGCGCGCAGCAGTTCTTTTTCCAAATCATCGCCAATGAGGTGCTCCATCACCTCGGCAGAAGGGTGAACGTGGTCATCGCGCATGCGCAAGGCTTTACTGAGATAGAGTTCCCAAAGACGGTGGGCACGGGTGATGCGTCTTCCTTCGCGCATACCTTTTTCGCTGAGGTGGATGCTGTTGCCGGCCAGCTGAATCCAGTCGTTGTTTACGGCATAACGCAGCGTTCGCTTTGAGGGCGTGTCTTCAATGTCGCTAAGGTGAAATGCCGTTTGTCCACTTCTTTCCCATTGGTGATACAATCGCTTGATGAAATTTTCTCTGAGGATGATGTCTTGATTTTTTTTCTGTTGACGATAGCGCTTGAGAAGTCCGCGTTGCGGAGAAATCACCATGCTAATTAAGGTGAAGGCGAAGAGAATAAGTACAATCCAAGGGCCGGTAGGCATAGCGGGTGCAGTAAACGATATAACGGAGCCCATACCTGCCGCTAATGCAGCAATGCCGCCGCTGAATATGAGCATACCAATCAGTCGACTGTTCCACATTCTGGCAATGGCTGCCGGGGTTATCAATAGTGCCGCCATGAGAATGAGTCCGATGCTTTGGATACCAATGGCGGTAGCGGCCACGACGAGAATGGATAAAACGGCGTCAACCCGCCTTACGTTGAATCCATTGCTTTCAGCGGTAGCTCGATCGAATGAAATGATGGTCAGGTGAGGGTACACGGCGGCAAGAACGAAGGCAACCACCACGGCAAAGACCGAGTAAACCATTAAATCTTCCGGCAACATGGACGCAGCTTGTCCAAATAAAAAACTATTGATGCCGGAAGCATCCGGTAGACCACTGGTTTGTACCACCGTGAGCAGCATCATTCCCAAACCAAAAAAGGCACTGAGTACGACGGCCATAGCGGTGGAGCTTCGCAAATGGGTTTTTCTACTGATCCACTCAATGGAGCTAACGGTCAAAACACCCCAAACAATAGCCCCAATCATAATGACGAGGGCGTTTTTTTCACCGGCGATCAGAAATCCACCGGCCACACCGGGAAGAATGCCGTGGGCAATGGCATCACCCATAAGGGACTTTCGCTGTAAATAAGTAAAGGTGCCAACCAAGGCAGAGATGGCCGACAAAAAAGTGGTGCCCGCTAATACCCACCAAAAGTTGGGATGATTAAAGTATGTCCAAAGCGAGGCCATGACAGGTTAATTGTCTTTTTGTCCCTTCTCTCTAACAGGGAAGTCTTTCTTGGCAATCAATTCGCCAATTCTGGAAAGTACGGTCAGACGTCCACCATAGGCTTCTTGAAGAAGTTCAGAAGTGAATACCTCTTCGGTAGGGCCACAGGCGACTAGTCGGGTATTGAGCAAAGCGATGTAGTCGAAATACTCATAGGCCGTTTGCAAGTCGTGGTGAACGATGACCACGGTTTTACCGTTGTTTTTCATGTCGGTAAGCAGCGACAGAATGGCGTCTTCCGAAGCCGCGTCCACACCCACAAAAGGCTCGTCCATTAAATACAAATCTGCTTGCTGAGCCAATGAACGCGCGATGAATACCCGCTGTTGTTGACCGCCAGAGAGTTGACTGATGTGGCGCTTGGAAAACTCAAGCATGTTGACCCGCTTAAGGGCCTCAATGGCGATGTCGCGGTCTTCTTGGGTGACGCGACTAAATAGTTTCTTGGGGTTGTAACGCCCCATGAGCACAACGTCCATCACATCTGCCGGGAAGTCCCAGTCCACGCTTTCGCGCTGGGGTACATAGCTTACGCGGTGACGCACCTTATTGAGTTTATCGCCGAATATTTTAACGTAGCCACTGTCGGGCTTCATCAACCCCATGATGTTTTTAAGCAAGGTGGTTTTTCCGGAACCGTTGGGCCCCACAATACCAATCAATTTGCCTTGGGGAAACTGACAGTCTATTTCCCACAATACCGGTTTGCGTTCGTAGCTGGCGGTGAGGTTGTGGATATCGATGGCGGGTACATTACTCATATTTTTCTGCTTCGTAAGATTGACCACTCAAGGCTTCATAAATACTGATGACATTATGGCGAAACGCGCCGATGTGTGTGCCTTCTTCTGTACCTTTTTCACCGAGGGCATCTCCATAAAGAGTAGGGCCTAAGGCAACATCCCAGCCTTTCTTTTTACAACCTTGTATAACCGCTTTTAATGCCTTGGGCGAAATACTGCTCTCGGGAAAAATGGCCGGTATGCGATTTTCTACCAGAAAATTGACCAAGTTGGTGACATCGCGAACGCCAAATTCTCCGGCGGTTGATGTGCCTTGAAGTGAGCGCACGTCGATGTTATATGCACGACCAAAATAGCGGAAGGCATCGTGACTGGTCACCAATACGCGTTTTTCTTTGGGGATGTCATTGATGACCTTTACTGCCCAGTGATGTGCTTTATCCAATTCCGAACGATACCTTAATGAGTTTCCTTGAAGATACTCGTAAATACCACTGTATTCTGTCCCTACTACATTAGCTAAGCTGTCAATGGCTCGGCTCCACAAATTCAAGTCGTGCCAAATATGCGGGTCATGGGTATCTTCAAAACCATCGATTTCGATCAGGTCTTTGTAACCCAATCCAGCCACTACGGCGTAGGTTTTACGGTAACCCCACGAATCTTTGAGAATGTCGGTCAACTTTCCTTCGAGTGTTAATCCGTTGTGACAAAAAAAGTTTGCCTTTTCAAGATAGCTCAAATCTTCCGGTGATGGTTTATAAAGATGGGGGTCAACTCCGGCGCCCATCATGGTGTACACACGGGCATATTTACCTCCGATGTTTTCTAGAGCATCACCTATCATACCCGTTGTGGCAACCCAGCGGAGGTATTGATCTTCCGGTAATCGATCGATTTCACGATCTCTGGTGATGGGGGGTTCTTCTTTACTTCCGGGGCCCTGGCAAGCAACAAGCATACCCAAGGAGATGGCCACTAAAGCCTTTTGCAAAAAATGTGCTGGCATGATATATTGGATAACATGATTATTTTATTGTTGGCATCGCTCAATTGCATCGACTTATCATGTGCAAGTATTTTATCGATATGTAGTGTGCTTCCCAGTCCAATGTTTTCTTGTTTGAGGTACTGGAGAAATTCCGGTGAGTCGTCGTTGACACCCAGGATAGAAACAGAGTCACCGACTTTGAATTCAGATAAAATTTGACGTCTGGTTTCCGGGAAGTCACCGTTTTCGTCGGGTATAGGGTCTCCGTGGGGGTCAAACTTTGGTCTACCTAAGTACTCGTAAAGTCTGGTGGTGAGTTTCGGTGATCGTATGTGCTCTAATTGCTCAGCAATTTCATGAACTTCATCCCAAGAAAATTGAAGTTTTTCCACCAAGAAAACTTCCCACAACCGGTGCTTGCGAATGATGTTAACCGCAACTCTTTTTCCGGAGGAGGTCAGCCGAACGCCTTGATATTTTTCGTAGTCAATAAGCTCTTTTTCTCCTAAGCGCTTGAGCATATCCGTTACCGAACTAGAGGCAATTTTTATTTGTTTTGCCAGCGCTGATGTGTTCACGGTATCTTCCGTGCCTTCGCTCAACGCAAAAATGTGTTTGAGATAGTTCTCTTCGGCAAAACTCAAAGGCTTGTCCATATAGCTTTTCTATTTGCATGCAAATTTACTGTTCGGGGGTGACGTGAAAAAAAAAATTCGGTTCATCTAAATAACGGTCGTAGAGATGTGGCATACTGCAGTGGCCTTGCATACTACGTCTCTACAATGCGTTTTCCCTAACATAAACATTGCCAAATGGGGCGTAGATTTCAATGCGGTTTACGCCTTCATTGAGATGGAAAATTTGGCGGTTGTCCTCCTTTGCCATGAGAACAAGAGGGAGGTCAGAAAATATGCGTGGAGTAACGCGATCGTTGGTAACCACAACTTGGGCATCGCTGCTCTTTTTGATAGATACATCAACCAACCCGGTTTGTGACGTGAGGTTCAAGGGGAATGACAGGGGTTTATTTACCACGATGTCGATGTTGCGTTTGGTAGAAATATCCACTTGCTTACCTGGATTATACACTTTTACCGATGCTTGCAGTTGTGACATGACAATGGGTGCGTTCAGGTCATAAACCATGATTTTTCCACCATAGCCGGTACCTCTTACCTCTAAGGCAATGTTTTCAGGAATAAATAAAGAAAAGTGCTTGTCTTTATAGTGGTTGTTCGCCGGACGAATGTGTAAAGTACCGTGGCGCTCTTCTATGAAAAGTCCCACGCCCGTGTTGTCTGTACTTCCCGCGGAAACTTCTTGTAGACCAACAGCGCGCTCATCTTTCAAAATGGGTGTGTATACGAGATTTGCGTTTAGCTCATTGTGTTTCTTGATTCCGTAAATACGCATTTTGCCGGAGAAGTTGCCTTCGATTTGTATGCCGGTAATTTCGTTGGAAAAAGGCATGCTAAAAGATGTGCTGTCGAGAACAATGGAATCTTGCTCCGGTGTGAATGGCAATCGACGCGTGTCAACCTGAGCGTCTATGAAAAAGGGCAAAACCAACATTGAAAGGATTAAATAAGAGATGCGCATGGCTAAATATTTTTGAATAATTTGGTACATAAATTATGCCGCAAACATATTTTACAGCTACTCTGTTGTGGCTATATTTGTGCTTTATCAACGATTTAAAATTTTATTACATGTACGGCAGCATTCAACAGCATTTACAAAACGAAATCAAGGAGATAAAGGAGGCGGGATTATACAAACGCGAACGCATCATTACCGGTCCGCAAGGCGCTGAAATTACGGTTGCGGGCGGACAAAATGTTTTGAATTTTTGCTCCAATAACTACCTTGGTCTATCTTCACACCCCAAAGTGATTCAGGCGGCAAAAGACGCATTAGATACCCACGGTTTCGGGATGAGTAGCGTACGCTTTATTTGCGGTACGCAAGATATCCATAAAACCTTAGAGCAAAAAATTGCCAATTTCCACCAAACCGAAGACACCATTTTATATGCCGCGTGTTTTGACGCCAATGGTGGTGTGTTTGAGCCGCTTCTAGGGCCCGAAGATGCCATTATATCCGACTCATTAAATCACGCGTCTATCATCGATGGGGTGAGACTTTGTAAAGCCAAGCGCTATCGCTATGCCAACAACAATATGGAAGAACTGGAGGAGCGACTGAAAGAAGCCTCTGACAGCAGTCGATTCCGCATCATTGTTACCGATGGTGTGTTCAGTATGGATGGCTACGTTGCTCGATTAGATAAAGTCGTCGCGTTGGCCAAAAAATATGATGCCTTGGTCATGGTGGATGAATGTCACTCCACCGGCTTTATTGGTAAGACGGGTAGGGGCTCAATGGAACACTGCGATGTGATGGGCGAAATTGACATCATTACCGGTACGCTGGGCAAATCGCTCGGAGGTGCCATGGGGGGCTTTACCACCGGAAAAAAAGAAATCATCGACATTCTTCGTCAGCGCTCTCGTCCGTATTTGTTCAGTAACTCTCTGGCACCTTCCATCGTTGGTGCATCTATTGCGGTTTTTGACCTGTTAAGTGAAACCACGGAGTTGCGCGATAAGGTTCAGGACAATACGGCCTACTTCAAAAAAGGAATAAAGGACGCGGGCTTTGATATCAAGGATGGCGACTCGGCCATTGTTCCGGTAATGCTTTACGATGCGGCACTTTCTCAGACCTTTGCCGACGAATTGCTCAAGGAAGGCATCTACGTCATTGGCTTCTTCTACCCGGTTGTGCCCAAAGGAGAGGCGCGTATCCGTGTTCAGTTGTCGGCTGCGCATGAGCGCGAACACCTCGATAAAGCCATTGCGGCGTTTACCAAGGTAGGAAAAGCGCTCAATGTGATTTAGCCAAGGCGATATTACAGCAATAAAAAAAGAGACGCATTTGCGTCTCTTTTTATTTGTTATAGAAGGAAGTAATCACTTCACATACTGGTAGTGCCAAGACTTCTTAATGGGTTTTTCCCAAGAGTTCTCAAGTTCTTTTTTGGTCGAGAGCATGTTGTCAAACACCTTGGTTTTATTGATGCTCAATTCGCCGTCCTTGACCAACTTTTTAAATTCGTTCAGCGAGCACCCTTGAACAATGTCACCGTTGCGAAATGCCACCTGAAAGCGGTCAAAAAAAGTAATGTCCATTTCATTTTCCAACTCTTCGATTAGTTTGGTGGACTTATCAATGCTACAGCCGCTCAGCTGGCAGTAAGATTCGTCGACACCAATAATCACAAAGCGATTGTGCATGATGGTGAACGATGCTTTTAGTTCACTTCCGTGGGCCGACCACTGCTCAATAAATCCGTGGAGCTTGGCGCTTGCTTTGTCTAAGTGCTTGTCGTCTAGCTCTTTGTTGCTCTGGTAAATCCAGATTCGACTTTCATCAGGTAGTTTATCAAATGATATGTACATGCCTTTTTGTTTTTGTTTCGGTCGTTCAAACGTACGCAAATTTTTTTATTTGCGTTCATTAAATTCAAAAAAATATCACCTCCTGTTAACAACATACTTGCTTTTTTTCGCAATGGCGTTTGTTTTCAACACGTTTGTTTTTTCAAACACCATACTATAGGCATAAAAAAGAGGCAGCCTAAATAGACTGCCTCCCAAGAAAAAAATACTTGTTAACCTTCAAAAACAATGACCACTTAATCCCATAACACAACCTCAGTCATAGTCATAGTCAAAGTCAATCAATAATACCGCATTCTACGTACTTGCGCAATATACTTCGACAAGCGAATCACTTGACGACTGTAGCCATATTCGTTGTCGTACCATACATAAAGAACCAAACCTTTGCCGTCATTTTGAACGATGGTGGCTTGACTGTCAAATACGGAGGGACAAGAGTTGCCAATGATATCGCTAGAAACCAATTCGTTGGAAATGGCGTAGTTAATTTGTTCCACCAAGTCTCCGGAAAGTGCGGCCTGACGCATCACATTGTTGACTTCTTCCACGCTGGTTGCCTTGTCGATTTGCAAGTTTAAGATGGCCAAAGAGCCATTGGGTACAGGCACACGGATGGCGTTTGAGCTCAATTTGTTCTCAAGTTCTGGCAATGCTTTAGCGACGGCTTTACCGGCACCGGTTTCCGTGATAACCATATTAAGTGCAGCAGAGCGTCCGCGTCTGTACTTCTTGTGCATGTTGTCCACCAAATTTTGGTCGTTGGTGTAGGCGTGTACGGTTTCGATGTGGCCTTTGTCAACACCAAAATTGTCGTTGATTACCTTTAATATAGGTACAATGGCGTTGGTGGTACATGAAGCTGCCGAGAAGATGTCTTCCGTGTTGGGGTCAAACATTTTCTGGTTAACGCCATGCACAATATTGGGAACTTCTTTTCCGGGTGCCGTAAGCAATACTTTGTGGGCACCTTTGGCTTTTAGGTGACGACTCAAAGCTTCACGGTTGGTAAACGCTCCTGTATTGTCGATAATCAACGCGTTGTCAATACCATAAGCGGTATAGTCGATGTCTTCGGGTGCGTTGGCAGCAATCATAAGAATGGGGCGACCGTTGATAACAATAGCGTTGTTGTCAGGATCAGCTTCTACGCTACCGGGAAAAGCGCCGTGTACGGAGTCAACACGCAACAAAGAGGCACGTTTCTCAAGGGTATCCGGATTGTTGTCGCGGGTAACGATGGCGCGTAAGCGAAGTTGCTCGCCACGACCCTCTTGCATAATGAGTTCGCGGGCCAGTAGACGTCCAATGCGGCCAAAGCCATAAAGCACGACGTCTTTAGGTGTGGTTTTCTCTTCGTCTTTTACCCCGATAAACTTGGCTAATTTTGATTTGATAAAAGCGCGTTCGTTGTCAAATCCTTCGCCTTCGGTTTTCCATTCGTAAACGATGCGACCGATGTCCATACGTGCCGGACAAAGATCCAATTCGGTAAGGATTTTGGCGAAACGGGCGGTTTCTTCAATGCTGATGGGTTTGCCTACCACTTTTTGGGCGTAGGTGTGGTGGTTGAGGACTTCACTGGTTTTGGTGTCGAACAATTTCTTGCGAAAAATAACCAGTTCAATCCCTTTGTCGTACCAAAGATCTTGGGTAGCTCTAATGAGTTCGGTGGCGTTTTTTTCGGCATCGATTTGTCTTTCGATGTTTGCCTGATAGTGATTTGCGGCTGTCATTTTAACTTGATTTATGTTGATGGAAAAATGATGGCGCGAAAGTAACGCAAATGGCTGGTTTATTGTAAAAAAAACATCATTAAACCATCGATTAAAATATTTCGTTGTAACATTGTAGAGTAAACGTTAAACACATTTTTTGGTGTTAAGTTATTACCGCATTTTGGAACTGCCTCCGGGGGCATCAGACGAACAGGTGAAGAAGGCCTATCGTCGCTTGGCGCGTAAATACCACCCTGATGTCAACGATTCACCAAACGCCCAAGAGAAATTTCAGCAGGTTGAAGAAGCGTATCGGATGATTATATCCGGTAAGCATCGTCGCGATTTAACCCATCACGATTTGCGTAAGGCCTATGCCAAAGCTAAGAAGGCCCAAGAAGAAAGGCGCAAGGAAGCCTACAGAGAACGCGTCCGTCGAGCACGTGTCTTTGCGCAGCGGATTCAAGAGCAAAGAGATAAAAACTACCTCGAAGCCGTTAGGAAGTTCGTCACCTTGGTGCTGGTATTAATTTTTGGTCTTGGTACTTTCTTTTTGTTTGATGTGGTTTATTTACCCTATAAAATTAGTCAAAACCCTGTTTATACTTGGGGAAAAGTTACGGATGCCACCACCCGAAATGCGCGTTACAGCTTTATTGTAGATGGGGAAAAATACGATGGTTCCATGTATTTGCGAAAGTCGTTTACCGAGATTGTGACACCCAATGGTATGCCTTTAGAAAATGGATTGTACTTTAAAGTGGAGTACAACCATGATTATCCTCAGTACAATCGCATGAACTTTTTTGAATATCCCAGTTCTGTTTCGGAACGTTATTACGAAATGGTGTATAGGAAAATGCGTAAAGCACCTAAGTTTTCCGATTTCAGTGACGCTCAGTTGTCGTGTTTCATTTCCGAAATTTACAGGCAAAAGGGTTCGGAGGGGATAGCAACCTTGTATTTCTTTAGTGAACCGGTGGTAGAAAACTTTAAGTACAACCGATGGCGATTCACAAAATTTAAAAGGTCGGAGGTGTATCAAACAACCCGCGAACATTGTTTGCAAACACAAAAAGAGTAACCCATATTTGCAAGCCAAAATACAGTCTATGGCAAAGGTAAGCATCGCGAAGGGAATGCGCGATTTCAACGCAAGTGAAGTTTTTAAACGTCAATATATTACATCCGCTATTCGCGAGGTGTTTGAAACCTATGGGTATGCGCCTTTGGAAACACCCAGCATGGAAAATTTGTCTACCCTTACCGGAAAATACGGCGATGAAGGCGACAAATTAATCTTTCGCGTATTGAAATCGGGGGATTTCCTTAAAAGTGTACCGCAAGATGCAAGCAGAGATGCAGGCAAGTGGTCGGCCTTGGTGTCCGACAAAGCGCTGAGATACGATCTCACGGTGCCCTTTGCCCGTTACGTGTCTACCAATTTAAACGAGGTGAAATTGCCCTTCAAGCGCTACCAGATTCAACCTGTATGGCGCGCCGATCGACCCCAAAAAGGCCGCTTCCGTGAGTTTATGCAGTGCGATGCCGATGTGGTGGGGTCAGATTCACTCTGGCAAGAGGTGGAGCTGATGCTCATATATGCCGATGTGTTTAAAGCCTTGCAATTGCCGGTTCGCATACGTATCTCCAATCGAAATATATTGGCCGGCATGGCAGAGTTTGCTGGCGTTGCCGGTTCATTTATGGCCTTTTGTACCATATTGGATAAAGTCGATAAAATCGGCATCGACAAGGTTAAAGAGCAATGGGTTGAGCTGGGTGTCTTACCCGAACGCGCCGACGCACTGGCCAATATGATTCAATTATCCGGCGAAGCGGGATTGGAAAAATTGGCTTCGTTAAACGCGCAGGCCACGGAAGACGTGGCTTTTGTTGTCAAGCATTTCAATGAGAACAATGCCAATCCCGACGCTACTTTACTGTTTGATCCTTCCCTGGCGCGTGGGCTCGACTATTACACCGGCTGTGTGTTTGAGGTAGAAGCTCTCGACGTGTCTGTGGGCTCCATCGGAGGCGGTGGCCGCTACGGCGATCTCACCGGAATATTTGGTGTAAAAAATGTTCCCGGTGTAGGCATTTCCTTTGGTCTCGACCGCATCTATATCGCCCTTGAAGAAAAAAAACTGTTTCCCAACGACGTAGCGCCAACACCTTACGTACTGGGCGTAAACTTTGGCGATGCTACTTCTGCACGCACCTTTCAGCACATCACCGCACTCAGACGAGCGGGGATTATGGCGGAGTTCTATCCCGAAAAGGCCAAAATGAAAAAGCAGTTTGACTATGCCAATGCCCGTAACATCCGCTTTGTATTGGTTATCGGCGACAGCGAAGCAGAAAAAGGTGTGGCCTCCATCAAAGACATGACTACCGGAACACAGGAGGAGGTTAAGTTGGAGGAGGTTGTAGGGTATCTGTTGTCTGTTGCATGAATAGCCGAACGCACGTATTATCCTGCGACAACCCTGTAGGGTGACTGTGATTAAATTAAGAATTAATAATTGGACGACAAATATTAACTCCGTTGGAGTGGCCGTTATTGCGTAATGCATAAACGTTACCGTTGAAATCATCCACACCCCTACGGGGTTTGCTGCTATTGGGGATTAATGCTAAATGATCAGTCTGAAGTCTGGATAGACCTATCCCTATAAATAGTCTATCGTATTTATACATGAGTTGGCACGGTAAAAAACGAGTTGTGTCTGCAACAAAATTTCACGCCCCCGACAACCGACCAGCTGCCTATCGGCTCATATTAAAACCAATCGTGAAACCAAACCTCCAAACCCCCAAACCTCTAATTCCCCGCCCTGTTCTCCCCAGCACCCGCGCACGTTCAGGCTGGCTGAGTGCCCATCACGCTATCACCGCTCGTTATTTCCCATTTCGCCATTACATTTGTAGCATTAAATCTTTCATGCTTCATTTATTATTATGTCAATGGAAATGTCTACAAAAGATTCCCCCAAAATATTAGGCGTTTGTCTGTGGTTGGCCAAGCGCTTTGATTTGGATGTTGTTGGTGTAAGACTGGCGTTTTTGCTGGGCATCATTTTTACCGTCGGGACGGCTTTGCCCATCTACTTGATCATTTATCTTATAATGCCCAACAAAAAACACTGGTTATGAGAAAGACAGTGCTGGTTACGGGCGCCAACGGATTGCTGGGTAACGCCATTTTTCGTCTTACCAAAGGACAAGGCCGCTTAGGAATAATTGCCACCGGGAGGGGGGAGAGAAGACCATCGGTGCCCGAAGCAATACCGTATACAAGTTGTAACTTAGAAGATGAGCAATCGGTGAAGACAATGTTGGAAGACGTCAAGCCCGATGTCATTATCCACGGTGCCGCCATGACCCAAGTGGACGCCTGTGAGCAGACACCGGATGTGTGTATGCGTGCCAATGTAGATGCTACGAGGTATTTGCTCAAACACGCACCAGCACATACACGTATGGTTTTTGTGTCCACTGATTTTGTATTTGACGGAACGAAAGGCATGTACCGAGAAACCGATGCGCCCAATCCCATCAGCGTATATGGTGAAAGCAAATTGCTGGCGGAGAAGGAGGTCATCAACTCGGGAAGGTCTTACGCCATTTTGCGTACGATGTTGGTGTACGGATACGCGCCAGAATTAAGCAGAACAAACATTGTTTTATGGGTGGTCGATTCGTTGAAAAATGGAAAGAATATACGCGTGGTCGACGACCAATTCCGTGGCCCCACATTGGTTGATAATCTAGCCAATGCCTGCTTGCTGGCCAGCGATAGCCATAACAATAGCGTATATCACATCAGTTCCAGCGACTATATCAGCATGTATGACTTCGCCCGTAAAATTGCCGATGTGTGGAACTTGGACGATACACTGATTTCTCCGATTAAGTCCAGCGAGCTCGGGCAGCCGGCGGCAAGACCACCAAAAACCGGTTTTGTGATAGACAGGGCCATGGAGGAACTGAACTTTCGGCCGATTTCTATAGATGAAGGGTTACGTCAAATGTATAAGCGTTTGACCAATAATCATTAATGGTGGTTTGCTGAGTAAGCCTTACTTTTGACCAAAATCAAGCCCTACTTTATTTAGCACACTGAAAAAATAAATGAGAAGTACAACCCCTATGTTTAAAGTAAATACTGCGGCTCTTTTACTTTTTTTTCTGACAACCATCAATACGTATGCTGCCGATTTAGAGGTAAGGCATAGGATACTCAATCCATCTAAAGACATCAACAATGCGCAGATAGTGTTGGATGTTGACGGAGGAGAACCTCCATACACCTATTATTGGTCGGAGCAGAGCACCCCTCAAAATTCCAATCGCGCCAGAAGACTGGTTGAGGGCATGACTTATCAGGTTACTGTTACGGATGCGGCGGGAGATTCAGTTGCGCTGTCGATAAAAATTCCCGCCGAATCCATCACGGAAAAATTCAACGGTACGTTTAAACCCATTGTCAACGCTATGGCAAACGTGCTTTTTTGGGATGTATTTTCGGCCATCGGTATCTACGATCCGGTGGTATACGAAAAGGAGAAAATGATTTTTGCTCCCCATTGGAATCCCGAAACCAAACAGGTTTTTTCCGTAGAGCGTTATTTGGTAAAGAATAAAAGCCGCGTTGACAGCGGACAAGCTGTGGCTGTTGTTTCTATTGGAGGCGAGCAATTGGAGACTGTTTACGCGCCAGCTCCGGGAAGAATTATTCACAAGGTAAAAGAAGGTGGAATCATTTACAATCCCGATAACCCGGAGCACGTTATCGCACAGCACGCCCATCACTTTGCCGATTTGAAGTTTGAAGAACCGAGAGCGTTACTGCATCCAAATGGCGATTTGGTAGAAAAAGGCATTCCATTTATAGTTATTTGGTTGGTATTTGGCGCGGCCTTTTTTACCATACGCATGGGCTTTATCAATGTACGTGGATTTAGGCACAGTCTTGACTTGGCCCGAGGAAAGTACGATGACCCCGATGCACCGGGGCGAATCACGCATTTTCAGGCGCTTTCTACCGCTGTTTCTGCCACCGTTGGCTTGGGGAACATTGCCGGTGTGGCCATTGCCATATCGCTTGGTGGAGCAGGGGCTACTTTTTGGATGATTGTGGCCGGACTCCTCGGGATGTCGTCAAAATTTGTGGAATGTACCCTCGGGGTAAAGTACCGATTCATCGATAAGACCGGGAGGATTTTTGGCGGCCCCATGAATTATTTGCGCTATGGTTTAGAAAAGCGAAATATGTCCAAACTAGGAAAAGTTTTGGCCGGTTTCTTTGCGCTTTTGGCTATTGGCGGTTCTTTTGGCGGCGGTAATATGTTCCAGGCCAATCAGTCGTTTGACATACTCTCCGCTCAAATCCCCATGCTGGCTGGTAATGGATTTTGGTACGGTATTATTTTGGCTATTTTGGTTGGGGTGGTCATCATAGGAGGTATTTCAAGTATTGCCAAAGTGACCGGAAAAGTGGTGCCGGTGATGGCCGCCATTTACATATTAGGTGCGTTGATTGTTATTGGTTTAAACATTCAGAATATTGGTCCGGCATTCAACGCCATTATTTCCGGGGCGTTTAATCCGGCCGCATTAAAAGGAGGCTTTATTGGTGTATTGGTTGTAGGTTTTCAGCGCGCAGCTTTTTCTAATGAAGCCGGAGTTGGCTCCGCAGCCATTGCCCACAGTGCGGCGAAAACCAATCACCCACCAAGCGAAGGCTTTGTGGCCTTGCTTGAGCCATTTATCGACACCGTAGTAGTGTGTACGCTCACGGCCTTGGTGTTGATTTTTACCGGAAAACACGAACTCGTCGGATTGAGTGGGGTAGAGTTAACAGCCTCAGCTTTTGGTAGCGTCATTTCGTGGTTCCCCTACGTACTAGCTGCCGCTGTATTTTTATTTGCCTTCTCTACTATGATTTCCTGGTCTTACTACGGGATGCGTGCGTGGACCTATATTTTTGGTAAAAGCAAGCGCACGGAATTTGCCTATAAAATTATGTTTCTGGGTTTTGTTGTTTTGGGCGCATCAATTAGTTTGGGTGCCGTTCTCGACTTTTCCGATATGATGATTCTCGCCATGTCGTTCCCCAACATCATCGGTCTCTACATCATGGTAGGGGAGGTGAAAGTGGATTTGAAAAAGTACATGGCCGACTTAAAGGCAGGTAAACTACTTGTAAAAAAGTAAATTTATACTTACATTTGACCCATGTTTTCTAAATGGGCAAATTGGTTTTACATGACACCTGTAGAACGCAAGGGTTCGGCAGTGTTGATGATTGTACTGTTGTTGACGTTATTGGGAAAAATTGCTCTACAGACTTGGCGAAACGATAAAGCGGAGAAAGACAACCGTGAAACATTGGCGGCGTTTTCCGATGATATCACCGCCTCGTCAAATAACCACGCCCCCCATTACACCAATAATCGAAATAAAACGAGCCGTCCAAGCAAAAAAGAAACAGTCATAACACCCCACGACTCCTTTTATACATTTAACCCCAACGACATTCCTGCCAGAGAATTAAAACGCTTAGGTTTAGCGGATTTTTTAGTTAATAGAGTAGAGGCATACAGACATGCCGGGGGAACGTTCTACAAGCCGGAGGATGTTTTGCAGGTTTACGATATGGACACGACTTGGTGGATGCACGCCAAGCGTTACATGGTCTTTGGAGAAAAAAACAAACCTTTACCCTCGGCACTAAAAACAACTTTGTTTGATTTTGATCCCAACACACTTTTGCAAAGTGATGCCAAAATGCTCGGCATATCCGAGTGGCAGTATGAGCAGTTGCTGAAATACCGGGAGCGTAAACCGATTCAATCTGCCGATGAGTTGAACAACGTGTATGGCTTTGATCCTTACTTGGTGGCCACATTAAAGAAACACGTTGTTATTGACGGAACGTATGCAGATATCCCTGATTTGAATACCGCCGATACCGTTCGTTTGAAGCAGCTACACGGTATTGGGTCTTATTTCGCTCGACAAATTATTGGCTTAAGAGAGCAATTGGGTATCATCGCATCTCATGAAGTGCTGTGGAGCATTCCGGGCATAGATAGTGCGAAATGGTTGTCCATATATAGTCAGACCACATGCGAAACACCTCAACTTACACGGATGTCTATCAATCAAGCCACGATAGAAGAATTGGCCGCACATCCATTTATCAGTTGGTCGTTTGCCAGGGAAATTGTTGGGTTTAGAGAGAACTTTAGACCCTTTATTTCGGTTGATGAACTTGAAGACTTATCTTTGTACCCGAAAAGACGGAAACACGTTATTTTACCTTACTTAACAATCTGAAAAACATGAGTGAAGTGCTAGAAGACAAGAATATACATTTTGGAATAACCGAGACACAAAAGATGATCGCCGAAACGGTTCGCGATTTTAGTGAGCAGCATATTCGTCCCAACATCATGAAATGGGATGAAAGTCAGCACTTTCCCGTAGATGTGATGAAGCAACTGGGCGAACTAGGATTGCTCGGTGTATTGGTTCCCGAATCTTACGGCGGTGCTGGTTTGACCTACGATGAATACGTAACAGCCATTGTGGAATTGGGCAGAGTAGATCCTTCCATTGCCCTTTCTATGGCGGCACATAATTCACTTTGTACCGGACACATTATGCAGTTTGGCAATGAAGATCAGAAATCAAAATATTTACCCAAATTAGCCAGTGGTGAGTGGATTGGTGCTTGGGGATTGACCGAGGTTGGTACCGGAAGTGATGCTGGTGGAATGAACACTACAGCCGTTCGCGATGGCGATCACTGGGTCATCAACGGTTCTAAAAACTTCATTACCCACGGCTTGTCGGGTGACGTTGCCGTGGTCATTGTCCGCACCGGAGAAAAAGGAGATTCTCGTGGAATGACTGCCTTTGTGGTAGAAAAAGGCACCGAAGGTTTTCGCGGAGGTAGAAAAGAAGACAAGTTGGGCATGCGTGCCTCAGAAACCACCGAATTGATTTTTGAAAACTGTCGTGTTCCCCACAGCAATATGTTGGGCAATGAAGGCGAGGGCTTTATTCAAGCCATGAAGGTGCTTGACGGAGGCCGTATTTCGATCGCTGCATTGTCTATTGGTGTAGCTAAAGGCGCTTATGACGCTGCCGTAAAATACTCCAAAGAACGCGAGCAATTCGGAAAACCCATCGGTCAGTTTCAGGCCATTGCCTTTAAGTTGGCCGACATGGCTACCGAAATTGATGCCGCTGAATTACTGACATACCGTGCCGCGTTTTTGAAAAACAACGGTCATAATGTTACCACAGAAGGTGCACAGGCCAAGTTGTATGCATCTGAGGTATGTGTGCGCGTTGCCAATGAGGCTGTGCAAATATTTGGAGGCTATGGATTTACCAAAGATTTTCCGGTAGAGAAGTTTTACCGCGATGCAAAACTTTGCACCATTGGCGAGGGAACATCAGAAATTCAAAAATTGGTAATTTCCAAGAACATATTAAAATAATTTTGTGTACATTTGCACCCGCAAAACGCATTACATTTAAACAAATATATAATGATCGTAGTTTCACTAAAAGAAGGAGAGAGCATTGATCGCGCATTAAAGCGCTACAAGCGCAAGTATGACCGTATCGGTGTTGTTCGCAAACTTCGTGCTAATCAGCAATTTACTAAGCCCAGCATAAAGCGCCGTGAAGAGATTCTCAAGGCGGCTTACTTGCAAAAGAAGCACGAGGCTGAAAACGCATAAAGTGGTTGGTAAGTAAGGTAGATACGGTTAAGGTCTGTAAAAAGCTGACCCCTACGCTGTTAAAACTTTATATTTTCAACCAATATTAAACCCTCCGTGTAGGAAGGTTTAAAATCTTTACCTTATCTTGTGCAGGTTGTTGATAATACATTCAACGACCTGCTTTTTTTATGGACATAGACCCGTTTTTAGACTATTTATTACACGAAAGGCGTTACTCTGCGCATACAGTGACGGCTTATAAGAATGATTTGCAGCAGTTTGAATCGTTCCTGTCTTTTTTTCATCCCGATATTACCCTCAAAGAAATCAATCGACACATCATCCGTGATTGGATTGTAGA
>PXCF01000097.1 GCA_003566715.1 Cryomorphaceae bacterium
ACTCAACCACCGTCCAATTCTTGGATCATATTGTCTAAACTCCGTTGTATAACTGTTACCTGACCCTTTCACTTCATCATCCTTCTCCATTCCATTAAACCCATACCTATACTCCCCCACATTGTACTGTCTTCCCGGTAGTCCCCAGCCGAAGGGGTACACCTCGCTTCGAGACAGAAGTACGGGGTAATATGCATCTATGAAGTTGCCATCACCTTGTATGGGCTCTTTGCGGTCGGAGATGGTGGCTTGTACATTGCCGAGGTGGTCGGTGAGCTCGTATTGCTTGTGGCTGCGCTCTAAGGCATAAACCGATGGCACCGGCGGTTCTACAATAGTCAACCCGTATATATGTGTAACCGTGGCCGTTAATGTGCCTATAGACACAACACCAACCCCCGAAAAGGTGACTTCACCCTCCACTTGTATCGTCACAGTCTGATCGGCCTCCAATATGATTGGCGGACATTCGTTGCCTTCAAAATCTACTGTTAAGCCTCCTGTGTACACGGTTATGGTTATTATTCCGCCACCGGTTTGTATCGATCCGTTACCGTCATCTATTGTAAACGTAGCGTTGTGGTCTAATGGCAGCGTTGGAACAAATGTAGTGGGTTTTTCCGGTTTAAGCAAGGGGTGTGGGTGGGTGATTGCTTGTGATTCTTTTACCGAACGAGACATTATTTTCGGCTCTCTAAAAATGAGGTAATCGTTTTGGGGTGGTTGAGACGGAGCTATTCTTGATTCTGATTTTTATAATTACCCCCATACCTATCCTTAAAAATCAATATATTTTGAAATTTAAAAGGGGTTTTCTGAGAGAATTGGGAGGCTGCCCCTGTGATTCCTTAACCCTATTAAAAATCAATACAAAACATCATCAAAGCTCAAGAGTTTCATTTTCAGATAAGTCCTAATATTGGGACTGAGTGTTTTGGGTTTGCTTGGGGAGTAGCACCGCTTTACCCAAGCAAACCTACAAACCCTCCTTTCGTCGGGTTTGCGGTTTTTTCGTTTTATGGCCAGATTGCTATAGCGCTTATCACTGTTGTAAAAATTAATGGCTGCTCTATAACGTTCCAGAGCAAGGCTTGCGATATCTAAAAAAGCGCAGTTTACATCAAGTAAATGAGCATTTTTTAGATAAGTATAACGCAGCTATCGGACGTTATAGGCAGCCAGATTGCCTTCGGCGGACTGGTATAGGACGCTTTACCCAAGCAAACCTACAAACCCTCCTTTCGTCGGGTTTGCGGTTTTTTGCTTTTCCCCAATCTGCTCAAGCAGAGCTTGGCAGATTGGGGAAAAGCAAAAAACCTCAGAAAAAACATAGTTTTTTCTGAGGTTTGCTTGTAGCGGGGGCCAGACTCGAACTGACGACCTCCGGGTTATGAGCCCGACGAGCTACCAACTGCTCTACCCCGCGATTTCAGTGGTGCAAATATACGCAATGTTTGTAACACTGCAAATATTATTTACCATGTTGGCAAATTATCTTTTATTGGCCTCTTTGATGTATGCGTCCAATGCCATGGTCATAGATGGAGCTTCCTTTGTCGGTGCCGGAATATCCAATCGCAAACCAGCATCTTGAATGGCTTTTTGCGTGGTTGGGCCAAATCCGGCAATGCGGGTTTCGCCTTGAATAAATTCGGGAAAATTCTCTAGTAAGGACTTGATCCCAAAAGGGGAGAAAAACACCAATACGTCGTATTTTACATCTTCAAGGTCACTTAAATCGCTGCAAACCGTGCGATAGAGAATAGCTCGGGTATAATCAACTTTGATGCTGTCGAGCAAGCGAGGAACCTCCGGCTTCAAAATGTCACTCGTTGGCAACAAGAAACGTTCGTTTTTGTGCTTTTTTAAAATAGGCACCAAATCCGGAAACGTCAGTTTACCGTAGTAAATCTTTCTCTTACGGTAAACTACGTACTTCTGCAAATAAAAGGCAATGGCCTCAGAAACACAGAAATATTTTAAATCTACCGGCACCTCATAACGGGTCTCTTCACACATGCGAAAAAAGTGATCGATGGCGTTTCTGCTGGTGAAAATGATGGCCGAAAAATCAGAAAGCTGAATCTTCTCCTTTCTGAATTCTGTTGCATCTACCCCCTCTACGTGAATAAAGGGACGGAAATCAATTTTTAACTTTTGCTTGGTGGCCAACTCGTCATAAGGTGTCTTAACATCTGTAGACGGCTCAGGCTGTGATACCAAAATGGTTTTTACCTTCAAAGCGAATGTTTTTAATGTGGTTATAAATCAACCAAATATCCAGAAAAGCAACCATATTAAAGGTGCTATTTCCAAGGCGCAAAGGTACAAAACTATTCGCATTACTCCTATACCTCCTTGTGTTACCAAAACTTTTCCTGACGACAACATCATTCGCAAAAGAAATATTACTTGGTAAGTCAGCGCCAGCACAAGGACGAAAGGTGATAATATGCCACCGAAAAACGCAATAATCAGCATGATTGGCATCCAAATCCCCACACCAATTCTGTAATAATGAAGGCGCTCTAACCACCAATCAGAAAATTTTAACACTTGAAAGAGCTGTGCCGTGATGCGTATCAATAAATTGCGCAACACCAAATACAAGCCTACCGCCAATAATAGTTGTAAAAATAAATACACATCGGTTGCTTGCGGAGGAATATTCTTTAAGTAATAGTATCCTTTAAGCATAACAAATGACAAACACATGACGTAATTCACGGTAAGCAATAACTCCAATAAGCCTGTCTTACTTCTCTCATAAGATGGGTCTAGTGGCATAACCATTTGTCTGCGAAGCGATGATAGCTGAGCAAATCGCTTTGGATAGACCCAGCGAACATAAACCAATATCGACCCCATGACGATACCGGTAATAAAAATCCAATCAGTATGATGCCTAACTACCTCATCCATGCCGCGAAATTAGAACATTTCAAACACGATTTCATCACTTTAAAAATATTTTTTTGTTTTTATGTGATTTTTCTTACTTTTGCCGCATGCGTAAAACTTCTTCTTTTCGGTGGGTTTACCCCAGCACCAAAGATAGCGAAATAGCTTGCGAACTGGCTAAGGCATGGAACACCAATAAAGTCATTGCCATGCTCATGCACCGACGCCAGCTGCACAGCAAAGATGTATTAAAAGCATTCTTTAAGCCAAACCTAAAAGATTTGCACGACCCATTTACCATGAAGGACATGGATTTGGCCGTCAACCGATTAAAGAAAGCCATTAAGAGCCAGGAACGCATCGTCTTCTTTGGGGATTATGACGTGGACGGCACCACCTCTGTTGCACTAATGAAGTCGTTTTTCTCTTCTCGATATCATGATTTTTATACCTACATACCCGATCGTTATAATGAAGGTTACGGCTTGTCAAAACAAGGCATCGACTGGGCCATCAACAAGGGATGCCGCTTAATGATCACCCTCGATTGCGGCATCAAATCCGTATCACTGGTCAAATACGCACAAGAAAACGGACTCGACATCATCATTTGTGACCACCACACACCCGGTGAAACGCTGCCTCCCGCCATTGCAGTTTTAGACCCCAAACGCAGCGATTGCCCATATCCGTTTAAAGAGCTCTCCGGGTGTGGCGTGGGCTTTAAACTCTTGTGTGCCTATGCGAAAGACCAAGACATTGACATCAACGAAGTGTTTGCGCATTTAGATCTCTTGGCATTGAGTATTGGCGCGGACATTGTCCCCATCGTTGGGGAAAACAGAATCCTCGCCCATTATGGGATGCAACGAATTCGTCTGAGTCCGTGCATGGGGATTGCTGCACTCACCAAAGTTGCCAAACGCCATATCCGCACCATCGACGATGTGGTGTTTACCATCGCGCCGAGAATTAACGCGGCTGGTCGAATGGCCCACGGCAGTGAAGCGGTAGAATTGTTGTCGACCAACGACATAGAAACTGCGAATACTTTGGCGCGTCAACTGGATGCCCTAAATCAGCAAAGACGATCAACCGACCAGAACATCACCAAAGAAGCCGTTGATATTATTGCGAGCAGACTAGACCCCGATGCAGCTTCCACGGTGGTTTACAACGAAGATTGGCACAAAGGCGTCATCGGCATTGTCGCTTCTCGTTTGGTTGAGCGTTTTTATCGCCCCACCATTGTACTGACCAAGAGCAATGGTGTATATGCCGGATCGGCACGTTCGGTTGAGGGATTTGATTTGTATCAAGCACTGGAAAAATGCGAGAACGAACTCATTCAATTTGGCGGCCATATGTACGCGGCCGGTATGACGGTAAAAGCCAACAACATCGAACAGTTTGCCGATCGTTTTGAATCCGTGGTAAGTGAGCAAATTACCCCCGAACAAAAAACACCTCAATTAAATATCGATGCGATCTTGCCCTTTTCCTTCATCGACGACACGCTGACCAATACCTTAACACAGATGCAACCTTTTGGTCCGCAGAACATGAAACCCGTTTTTGTCACCAGAAACTTGATATTAGGTGACGATACCCGCACCGTAGGCAGCGACAATAGTCACCTGAAAATTGAAGTCATTGACCCGCAAACCGGGGAAAGCAGAATGGGCATTGCCTTTGGTTGGGGCGAAAAAATGGAGGCACTCAAAAATGCTGAGCACCTCCATTTGGCTTATCATTTAGACGAAAATGTATGGAATGGCAAAAGCCTATGGCAATTGCACGTACTTGATATCGATTATTGAATCAATAATCGGGTCTGCAGGCGCTCACCTGTATCCTTATTCACAAATGTCAACACGTACATCCCCGCACTTAACTCGGAAAGATTGATTTGCATTTGCGATTGCTTAATAGTTGTGCGCTTAACTTCTTGGCCCATCATATCAACCATGGTAATATAGCCTTGCACATCGGTTTCTATGGTAATGACGCCATTGGAAGGGTTAGGATACACATTGAAATGCTCGTTATTGACCAATGATTCTGTACTCAAGAATCGAAAAGAAACACAAGCCGAAGTGTCTGTACATCCATCTACGGTTACCGCCACCGCAAAGTTTCCATCGCCACTGGGGAAAAACCTTCTCGTGTTAATGCCCCCAATAGGCGCAAGATTGTTGTCGCAATCCAACCACTCGAAGCTCACATTTGCTCCCGGAGATTGAGCAGACTCAAGAAAAATATCTCGTACCCGAACACCGGTGTTAATCTCGGTGATTTCCAACGTTGTTATGATGATGCTGTCGCAGCCAAATCGGTTAATCAAGGTATCGAAATACGTTCCGCTGAATTCGTAAATACTATCTCCCGAAGGTGATGTTATGGGGTCGCAACTGGAAATATTTGGCCGTGAAACGGTATTACACGTTTCCATCTTTGCTAAAAAGCCTTGAGAAACGGCGCTTAGTAACGTTTGCTGTGCATTTGTGGTAGCAATACCAAAAGGAGAATTGGTTTGACCACCAAGAAACACCTCTCCCAGAGCATTTGACATACAAACAATGGCAAAATCAGTTTCGGCACCACCAAAATAAGACCCCCATTGTCGTTGGCCTTGAGGTGAAAACTCCGCAACAAAGCCATCGATACCACCTTGTAAAGTCGTTAGGTGACTTCCGGAAGTGGCAATGTTTTCATCCACGGAGAACGTGGGGTGGTTGTTGGGGGAATTGGTATACCCCGCAATGTAAACTTGGCCGGCATTTCCTATAAAAACATCGATCACTTCGTCATTAAAAGCGCCGCCGTAAAACGTTCCCCAAACTTGATCGCCTTGTGGATCAAACTTAGAGAGAAAGCCGTCAAAGTTATTTGGTGCTATTCCGTGTCTAATCTCTTGATGGGCATTGGTACTTGAGATGTCATCTGCGGATGACGTCCCTCCCACCATATACACAAATCCACTGTCGTCGGCGGCACAGTGAAGTCCAATTTCTTCAGAATTACCACCAAAATAGGTTCCCCAAATACGCAGTCCATTGGAATTAAATCGCACCAAAAAGGCATCGGTTATCCCTCCAGCAGGCGCGTATTGATGAACGCCTAAGGTAGAAATACTATCAGTTGATGCAGTTGTGCCACTCAAAAAGACGTCGCCCAGGGTGTTGGTGGCAATTCCGTGACCATAATCCAGCAATCCACCACCGTAGTAAGTTGACCACTGATGCGTACCGCTCTCGTTAAACTTTGCCAAGAAAGCATCGAAGTCACCACCGCGACCAGTTTGGTGCCCACCAGTAATAAAGGAACCAGATGAATTGGTTCTTCCGGTGATATAAACATTGTTTTGATGATCCACTTCACAGTGCGTAGCGGCGTCATCGTCTGCACCACCAAAATATGTTGCCCACAAGCGGGCTCCTGTACTATCAAACTTTACGAGAAAGGCGTCTCCTTGCCCACTTCCCGTTCCACCATACGTGGTTTGATGTGCACCGGAAGTCGCAATACCGGTCGTTGCTTTGGTTTCACCGGTTAAATAAACATTACCAAATGAATCAACAGCACAGCCGGTACCGTTGGTCGCTTCGTTGCCACCGTAATAAGTGGCCCAAATCAATTGACCATCGTCGGTATGTTTTGTCAAATACGCATCCGAAGACGCGCTCAACGTTGTTTGATGCGCACCGGTCGTCGCCAAATCTGTAGAAAAGGTTGTCCCAGAAGTGTATAGGTTTCCGTAGAGATCATGTGTTGCGAAAATAGGTATCTCAAACACATTGCCTCCTACGTAAGTACTCCAAATCACACTGGGGTCTATGCGCAAGGCTTCTTTTTTATTATAACGCCCCAATGAAAAACGCAAAACATCTCCATTCAATGAAAATGATGTTTTAATGGTTTTGTTATTTTGAAAACTAACGGGCGCCAATTCTTTGATTTGCCCCAAACTGGTTTCTATGACCAGCGCGCCCTCTTTATTGATCTCTACGCCATCGTGGTGGTTAATTGCCAGAGCTATCACAGAAGGATCGGCACCGGGATGAACCACAAAGTCATACTTTAATGTCCCTTTATCCTCATAAAAAACTAAGTCAATTCCGGGATACAGGTCTCTATATGTCACCTGCTCATATTGGCGCAAAGGAGATACGGCAGATCGACTGTGATAAATGTGCGAAGCCATCTCATTTTCCGCTAAAACATCAGGGCTTAGATTGGCATCTACAAATTCAATATCAACACGATGGGTGTAGACGTCCAAGTCGTATAGCGACAAACCACCGTGTCGCAGTACCTGCTTATACCATTCGTCTCTATCTGCAGAAACATCAATAAATTGATAGGTAATGCCTGTTTTTCTCAGAAAAAACTGAAAATTACCTTCGGACTTACTAAAGAGCACATCGGCACTGGTTATTTGGCCGGTATTCTCTGTAAACCCATCAGCAAGTAAGTTGCCAAAAGTGAATACCGAGACAACTAAAAGGAGTAAAAAGCGATTCATGGATAGGGTTGTTTTGGTTATAGAACACAAAACTAACATTTTCCAATGTCATATAATATGACTTTAATCACTCTTGCGGAAAAAGGCATTAAACTCATAACCTACACTTCCCGATTACGCAGGCAAGCACCAAATCTTGGCTGTATGGTTTGCATACTTAATAGACAGACACAATATTTAAGTCCACTGTTCCTCCTTGCTCTTCCTTACATTCTTAGCAACACTCTGTCCATTGTCACCTTCCGACAAAACAAAGTAAACTTTTTCGCCGGGTTGCAAATCGCTAAACTCGCAATCTTCAACATCGGTGTAATGGAAAAACAAGTTGTTGTTGGGGAAACGGATAAAGCCAAAACCTTCTTTCAACGAAAGAATTTCGCTTTCTAGTGTTTCGCCAACTTCGGCGGAGTAGTGCTCATCATCATAGTCGTCATCGTCGTCACTTCCGGAGTACTCACCTTCAAACGCATCGTCATCTTCGTCGCTGTAATCGTCATCTTCGTGCTTGTAGCGATTTTCAATACTAACGAATAAGTTATTGACCACCAGATCGTCTTCGTTGTTGGCGTCGTCAATGATTTCGTGCATAGATAAAGGAAACGATGCTGCCTCAAGCAAATCTTGAGCCGTTCTGGTTTGCTTGCGAATACCTTCGTGATTGACATATTCAAAATCCCAACCCAACACCATAACCTTTACACCAAGGGCATTGAGTTTTCTTACCAAAAATGAGTAATCGCCGTCCGAAGCTATAAGCACCACCGAAGTAAATTTTTTGAGTAAAGACAACTCAAAGGCTTCCAATGAAAGCGACATGTCTACGCCCTTCTCCTCTTTTCTTCCGTGAATCAAGCGCAAGGGCAAATAGTGCGTGACCACCCCCTCGTGTGTGAGAATATCGTCAAATAAACGATCATAGTATAATTGGCTTCCACGCTGACTGGCTTCGTATGCGGAGCTCCTTCCTCTAAAGTAATGGGCATCAACAATTTGACATAGGTTATAAGGAAGTCCCGTTTCCAAAGAAATTTGATGTCTGATAAATGAATGAATGCCTGCAACACTGAGCCTTCTGCGACGCTCATGCGTATAGTAGTAATAATTGCTTACGTGGTGAAAATAGTTCCCGTCGTAAAATACGCCAATTCGTTCCATCTGATTAAATATTTAACTTATTAATATTATTATAATTACACCTTGATAATTGTATTTATTGGCACTTTAAAACAATACACCAACGCGATACTGCCAAGGACTTGCAAATATAGACCTATTTGGGTCATATAAAACATTGTATAAAAATCCTACCATAAACCCACCCCTTCCTTGACGGAAAAAAACCGAAGGACCCAGCATCAACTGTGGCACCTGCCAATTTACATCTCCCTCATTGGCCCAAAAATAATCAAACTCTCCATTGATTAATAAATCTGCAGGCACCACTTCGGTCAATGGATTGGGAATAAGATACATTGCATGTACACCCGGACCGTGAACATTTAGTTCGGGCCCGCCGGAAAATCTGTGATATATATACGTGTAATTTCCACCAACCAAAAAACGATCGCTCACCCAATAACCCACGCGAGGGGTCAACATTAAACTTCTAATATTCCCAAATGACACAAAGAAATTACCTCCAAACATCCAAGGCGATGACCGCTCCTGGGAGGCTCTGTTGGCATTATTGTCTAACTGCGTTTTTGGTCGCTCTTCGTCTTCAACGTATTGTGCATAACTGATTTTTAAAGAAAACAGAATTATAAAAACAGTTGCTAAATATTTAATTGGTATCATTTTGTTAAAATGCATTAAGGTTTTCAATTGTTCATGCCAATGTATTCACGTGTTGTAATTTTACGGCCAAATTAAGTCCTGACAAAATTATGGATCGATTTTCTTTTCTCGGAGGTGTTCACGCATCATTTATTGACGACCTATACGAGAAATACCTAAAGTATCCCGACAGCCTTGAGCCTAGTTGGCGTGCATTCTTTCAAGGATACGACTTTGCCCGTGAATCTTATGGCGACGAACAACTGGATTTTCAAGGTGGCGTATGTATCCCACCTGAAGTACCGGAAAAAATCGAAAGAGAGTTTCGAGTCATTGAATTAATCAATGGTTATCGCTCGCGCGGACACCTTTTCACCCAAACCAACCCCGTTCGCGATCGCAGAAAGTATTCGCCAACCCTAGACATTGAAAACTTCGGTTTGTCTAAGGAAGACCTTGACGAAACGTTTGAAGCTGCTAGAGAAGTTGGACTGGAAGGGGCCAAAACGCTGCGCGAAATTATTGACCACCTTCAAACCGCCTATTGTCAAAGTATTGGTATTGAGTTCACACATATTCGCAAACCGGATACGTTTAAATGGGTGCTCAAAAACATCCACCACAATGCCAATCAACCGGATTACAATTCCGAGCAAAAGAAATACATCCTCAAAAAACTCAACGAAGCGGTAGGTTTTGAGGCGTTCCTCAATACAAAGTTTGTCGGACAAAAGCGCTTCTCCATCGAAGGTGCAGAATCGATGATTCCCGCCTTGAGCATCGCCATAGAAACAGCCTCTGATATGGGTGTCGAACAAGTCGTTATGGGCATGGCACACCGCGGCCGACTCAATGTATTGTCCAACATCTTCGGTAAAACCCAACGCGATATCTTCTCCGAATTTGAAGGCAAAGCGTTTCAAGAAGACGAATTCGATGGCGACGTAAAGTACCACTTGGGGTACTCAACCGTGAAGTCGACGGACAACGATAAAAAAATTGAACTCACACTCTCCCCTAATCCCTCGCATCTCGAAGCCGTCAACCCGGTTGTGGGCGGAATTGCTCGCGCTAAACGCGACTTAGAACACGATGGAGATTCGAAAAAGGTCATGCCTATATTGATTCACGGTGATGCAGCCATTGCTGGACAAGGCATTGTTTACGAGCATATCCAGATGGAAACGCTCGGCGGATATGGCGTGGGAGGAACGTTCCACATCGTTATCAATAACCAGGTTGGTTTTACCACCAACTACATCGACGGACGTTCATCGACCTACTGTACCGATGTTGCGAAGGTTATTATGGCACCGGTGCTTCACGTGAATGGTGACGATACCGAAGCCGTGGTTCACGCATTTCAATTTGCCATTAAATACCGTCAAACTTTTAACCGCGAAGTGTTTGTTGACCTGCTTTGCTACCGCAAATACGGACACAACGAAGGTGATGAGCCCCGTTTCACCCAGCCTAAGCTTTACAAAATCATTTCCAAACACCCCAATCCTCGTGACATTTATCGCGACAGGTTACTCAAAGAGGGCGTGATTGACGACGACCATGTCAAAGGTTTGGAAAAGGACTTTAAGTCAATGCTGGAAATGAAGTACGATGAGTCGAAGAAAATCGAAAAAAACACCATCGAAAACTTTATGATTCGCCGATGGGAAGATTTTCGCGAATCCAATCCGGAAGATTTTGACGAGAGCCCCGAAACCGGCGTCGACAAAAAACAACTTCAACCCATCATTGATACCCTAACATCTTTACCTGATGGCAAAAAGTTCATTCGCAAAGTGGAGAAGCTGGTCAACGACCGCAAAAAAATGGTCGAAGAAAAAGATGCACTCGACTGGGGTATGGGTGAATTACTGGCTTATGGCTCTTTACTTCTAGAGGGAAACAACATTCGCCTCAGCGGTGAAGACAGTGAACGCGGAACGTTTAGTCACCGCCATGCGGTTATGCGCTCCGAAGCAGACGAAGAACGATATATTCAGCTAAACAACATTTCTGAAGAACAAGCCAAATTCGAAGTATATAACTCACTCCTTTCCGAGTATGCGGTGATGGGCTTTGACTACGGTTACAGCATGGCTGCCCCTAATGCCTTGACGCTTTGGGAAGCACAGTTTGGCGACTTTGTCAATGGTGCGCAAATTACCATTGACCAATTTTTAAGTGCTGCTGAAGACAAATGGAAGGTGCAAAGTGGTCTCGTATTGCTGTTGCCTCACGGATACGAAGGCCAAGGTGCGGAACACTCTAGTGCCAGACTGGAACGCTTCCTTCAACTTTGTGCACAGTACAATATGCAGGTAGTGAACATTACCTCTCCGGCAAACTTCTTCCACGCACTTCGTCGCCAGATGCACCGACCGTTCCGCAAACCGCTTGTGGTCATGTCGCCTAAGAGTTTGCTTCGCCATCCGCGATGTGTATCCTCCCTTGAAGATTTCACCAAAGGAAAATTCAAGGAAGTCATTGATGACCCACAAGTAGATAAGCCAGAAAACATCAAAACCATCCTCTTCTGTAGTGGTAAAGTTTATTATGAACTGTTGACCAAAAAAGAAGAAGACAAACGCGATGATGTGGCTATTGTAAGGCTTGAACAATTGTATCCTTTGGCAGAAAAGCAAATAGAAGCCATTCTCAAGCGCTATCCAAAATCGGCCAAGCGCCGTTGGATGCAAGAAGAGCCTGCCAATATGGGCGCGCATTGGTACATTCGCGCCACCAATGCCATTGGCCACGACTTTGAATTGATCAGTCCGCGTGCCAGTGCCAGTCCGGCCTCCGGCTCACACCAAGTGGCCGTTGCAGTACAGAAACGCGTTATTAACCAAGCATTTGAATAATTTAACAACCATCATTTCCTCCATATTATGATTCTTGAAATGAAAGTGCCCTCACCGGGCGAATCCATCTCCGAAGTTGAAATCGCCGCCTGGCTTGTACAATCGGGAGATTACGTAGAAAAAGACCAAGAAATTGCCGAAATCGACTCCGACAAGGCGACACTAGCACTACCCGCTGAAGAAAGCGGCATCATTGAACTGATTGCTGAAGAAGGCGACGTGGTTGAAGTTGGCCAAGTGGTCTGTAAAATCGACACCTCCGCTGAAAAGCCGGAAGGCAAAGGCGGTGACGATAAAAAAGAGAGCAAGTCCGAGGAGAAAAAAGAGGATAAGTCTTCCGAAAAGAAAGAAGAGGCCTCCAAAGAATCAAAGTCGACTGAGTCTAAAGAAGAAGCCAAAACCTACGCCTCCGGTACGCCTTCACCCGCTGCCCGTAAGATTTTGGCCGAAAAAGGCATCGACGCAAAAGAGGTCAAAGGCACCGGAAAAGACGGTCGTGTGACCAAAGAAGACGCCGAAAAAGCCACCGTCAGTATGGGGTCATCCAAAGGCGGTAAGCGCAGTAGCGAACGCAAGCGCTTGTCTTCACTGCGCCGCAAATTGGCCGAACGTTTGGTTAGCGTAAAAAATGAAACGGCCATGTTGACCACTTTCAACGAGGTGGACATGAAACCGATATTTGATCTTCGTAGCGAATACAAAGAGGCATTCAAGGAAAAGCACGGTGTTGGTCTCGGCTTTATGTCGTTCTTCACCCTTGCAGTGGTAAAGGCCCTTCAAGAGTTCCCACAAGTCAACGCCATGATTGACGGCAACGAAATGGTCGCCTACGATTACTGCGATATTTCCATCGCCGTGAGCGGACCAAAAGGCTTGATGGTTCCGGTTATTCGCAATGCCGAGAACTTGAGCTTTGCCGGTGTAGAAAACGAAGTCAAGCGCTTGGCCATCCGCGTACGCGACGGCGAAATCACCATCGACGAAATGACCGGTGGCACCTTTACCATCACCAATGGCGGTGTATTTGGCTCGATGCTTTCCACCCCTATCATCAACCCACCACAGTCGGCCATCCTCGGCATGCACAACATCGTTGAGCGTCCGGTAGCGGTTGACGGACAAATCGTTATTCGTCCGATCATGTACGTGGCGCTTAGCTACGACCACCGCATCATCGACGGAAGAGAATCGGTTGGATTCCTCGTGAAAATCAAAGAGTGTCTTGAGAACCCTCAAGAACATCTCATGGATAACGATGTGAAAAAAGCGCTAGAGCTGTAATTAGTGTCTGTCTATAAAGTCCGATTGCTGCGTTATGCTCGGTTGAAAAAAAGGTCATTTACTAATGTAAACTCACTGTTTTTCCCCCGATAGCCATCGGGGTCGCAAACCTTGCTCTCGAACTTTTTAGAGCAGCCACTTTGATATTTTTGACAATTACTAATTTGAGCGCTCTCAATATTTTTTCTAAACCGCATATGAGTTAAACATCATATGCGGTTTGGTGTTTTTTTTAAATTCAAAAAGGAAATCCATTCTATTTTTAGAATCCTTTTATTTTTGTGAAAATTTTTAGCACATAATGCGGCAACGATCAAAAGACGGTAAACCGGGAAAGAAAATTACCAAATCGGCTTTAAAAGAAGCACTCAAACTCTACGCTTACATTCGTCCATATCAAGGGCGTTTTCTCATTGGATTGTTGTTTCTACTGCTCTCTTCTGGTGCCAACTTGCTTTTCCCCAAGCTGCTCGGCGACCTCGTAGATGCAGTCAGCGATGACAACTACCGCGAGGCCATTGCCGATGTTGGCAAACTTTTACTCATCGTATTGGGTGCTCAGGCCATCTTCTCTTTCTTCCGCATCATCCTATTTGTGCAGGTTACGGAAAAGGCTTTGGCCGGTTTGCGACAAGCGACCTACCGACACCTCATTCAGCTGCCCATGGCCTTTTTTAACAAGCGCCGCGTGGGTGAACTCAATAGCCGGATTTCGGCAGACATCTCACTGTTACAAGAAACCTTCACCACCACCTTGGCCGAGTTTCTTCGCCAAATGCTCATCATCATCGGGGGTATTACGCTTTTGGCGGTGACCTCTTGGAAACTGACCCTGTTTATGCTGGCCATTCTTCCTCCGGTCATCATTCTCACCGTCTTCTTTGGTAAATTCATCCGACGATACGCCAAAACCGTACAGGAAAAAGTGGCCGATAGTCAGGTTATTGTGGAAGAAACACTTCAAGGGATATTCAATGTCAAGTCTTTTGTCAGCGAGTCTTTTGAAATTCTGCGCTACCGCGATCGCACCGACGAAGCGGCTCAGGCAGGTATTAAAGGGGGATTGTACCGAGCGGCCTTTGCATCCTTTGTGGTGTTTGGACTATTTGGTGCCCTGGTGGCCGTTATTTGGCGAGGTTCCACCATGATTGCCACGGGGGAATTGCAAACCGGACAGCTGTTTGCATTCATCATTTACTCCGGATTCATTGGCGGTAGTATAGGTGGATTGGCCGATGTGTACAGCCGTATTCAAAAAGCCGTTGGCGCAGCAGAATCTCTATTGGGTATTTTTGATGAAAGTCCAGAACCGCTGAACTTAGACGACGAAAACAACGAGCGATTGAACGGCGATATTGAGGTAAAAAGCCTGCGTTTCTCCTACCCTTCTCGTCCGGATGTGACGGTATTGAAGGACATCAACTTCACGGCCAACAAAGGCGACCGCATTGCCATTGTAGGAACCTCCGGAGGCGGTAAATCCACCTTGGTGAGTTTGCTCTTGCAGTTGTACCGCAATTACGAAGGCGACATTCTCTTCGATCAAAAAGAAGCCAGAGAACACCACTTAAAAACCATCCGAGCCAATATCGGTGTGGTTCCACAAGAGGTTTTGCTATTTGGCGGAAGCATCAAAGAAAACATTTTGTATGGCAACCCCAATGCCAGTGAAGACGAAGTGATGGATGCCGCGAAAAGAGCGTATGCCCACGACTTTATCATGTCTTTCCCCGAAGGATACGACACCTTGGTCGGTGAGCGCGGTGTGCAGTTGTCAGGCGGACAAAGACAGCGCATCGCCATCGCCCGTATGATGTTGAAAAACCCGTCCATTTTGCTATTAGACGAAGCCACGTCTGCCTTAGACAGCGAATCTGAATCGATGGTACAAAAAGCCCTGGAAGAACTCATGCAAGGTCGCACCAGCATCGTCATCGCCCACCGCCTATCCACCATCCGCAATGCCGACCAAATCCTTGTGGTTCAAGGTGGCGAAGTGGTCGAAAGCGGTTCTCATGCCCAGTTGATGGAAGAAAGTGACGGCGTGTACAAAGAGTATGTTTCGATGCAGAAAATGGGGCATGAAACTAATATTTAATAGTTGATGTCTATAAAGTACGATAGCTGCGATTAGAATACGACTGTAAAAACGTTGCATGCACTGTAGAGACGTTGCATGCAACGTCTCTACAGTTTTCATGTTAACCCTACACCTCCTGCCCCAACATCCGCTGTATCATCCGCTGCATATCGCTGAGTTCATATATCTCACGAAACATCTCCATGGATGCTTCCTCGTCAAGGGCATTTTCCCGCCAAGCTGTTTTCTTTTCTTCAATCATCCCTTGAAGTATTTTCTCCTTAAACCGCAGCACGCTTTCACGCACTTCGCGCTCCAGTACCACATCGCGACTCTTGGGGTAAATGCCTTTTTTCTCCCAGTCGCTGAGCTTATAGCGCTCGTCGGTTAGGTCGATGACCAGCTTGACCACGGCTTGATCTTCGTGACGTAAAAACTGCTTGATGTCCGGCATAACCGTTTGCCCTTCTAATACGGCCTTTTGAAATTCCGCATACACCGAAACAAATGGCGGATATTGCAAAGTCAATTCATCGGCATTGAGCTCTTCTACGATGTATTGCGCCACCAACTCCGGCTCTTCTGACGGCTCGGATGGCCGACCATTCTCGTCCATCATGCAAAAACAAATCGCCTTTTCTCCGTACTTGAGTAAGAGCTCCATCAATTTTTCCTCTTGGGTGAAGGTTAATGGCAAGTCAACACCAACCTTGGTAGGCGCGTGCACCACTTCAATGGCCGGGGTCTCTTTCTCGCGGCGCTTATATTGCTTTTCGGTTACGGTGACTCGGAGGCGATTGACCTCACCTAGTAAGAGGTTTTCTTCGGTGTCCAGTAACTTACTGCTTTCACGGACGTAGACGTTTCGATCCACATCGTTGGGCATCAGCGCCAAGGTACGCGCAATTTCACGGATGGCTTCGGCTTTTTTCAGCGGACTTCCTTCGGCTTCTTCAAGTAAATAGCGCGTTTTAAACAATAAAAAGTCAGACACCTCTTCATTGAGAAAGCGGTGCAACTCTTCTGCCCCCCTGCTGCGCGCAAAACTATCGGGATCTTCTCCATCGGGAAATAAAAGTGTATGTACATGCAAGCCTTCACGCAAAAACATATCAATGCCCCGCATACTGGCCTTGATACCGGCAGCGTCGCCGTCAAACAAGATGGTCACGTTATTGGTCAGGCGCTTGATTTGTCTAACCTGCTCTTCCGTAAGAGAGGTGCCGCTGGTGGCAATGGTATTTTCTACCCCGGCTTGGTGGAAACTGATGACGTCGGTATAGCCCTCTACCAAGTATGCGCGGTCTTTTTTTACAACGGCTTTTCGTGCCTGATAGAGTCCGTAAAGCAGCTTACTCTTGTTGTAAATTTCGCTTTCCGGACTGTTGATGTACTTGGCAATTTTCTTGTCGCTTCGCAGGGTTCGTCCGCCAAAACCGGCAATTCGACCACTTAAGTTGTGGATGGGAAACATCACCCGTTCGCGAAAGCGGTCGTAGAGTCCGCGCTCATTTTCCATAATCAAGCCGAGTTCTTTAAACAGGTCGATGTTGTGACCCGTAGATTGGGCCTCTTTTAGCAAAGCGTCGGATTGTTGTAAGGTATAGCCCAGTTCGAAGTCCTTGATGGTTTTCTCGGTAAATCCGCGCTCTTTAAAGTAGCTCAGACCGATGCGCACCCCTTCTTCCCCTTTGAGCAGTTGATTGGCAAAGAACTTTGCGGCAAATTCATTAACCAAATAAAGACTCTCCCTGCGCGAACGCTGTTCCTTCTGCTCTTCGCTTTGCTGTGTTTCTTCTATTTCAATGCCGTAGCGGTTGGCCAAGTAACGCAGCGCCTCGGGGTAACTCATTTTCTCGAGCTCCATGAGAAAGCCTACGACGTTGCCACCGCTACCCGAACTAAAACACTTGTAAATCTGCTTGGACGGAGATACGTAAAACGAAGGTGTCTTCTCGTTGGTGAACGGGCTTAAACCACGGTAATTTCCACCAACGCGTTTCATCTGCACAAAATCGGCGACCACCTCCTCTATGCGGGCCGTTTCAAAAATCTTATCAATGGTAACTTGGGTGATCAATGTGGTAACCGTGTTGTTGTGTTTGGCTTAAAAATAAGCAATTTTTGAACAGCATCCTTTCACAGAAAACCCTTCAAATACAGCGATTTTAACCCATACTTTTTATTGAAAAACGAAAACCAAAGGTAGAAAATTAATGGCAATCGGGAAATAAATAAAAAGGTGTCTATGGATGGTCTATGTTAGAGCTGTAAGCGACCTACCAAGCGCAGCCCCTTTGCTTATCCCTGTCAACCATTGCATCCAAAAGAAACCAAAATTAATAATAATTAAACAGTATGGTAAACATTTGGTATCTTTGCAATCCATTTAAGGACCTATGGTTATTAAACACAAAAAGCGGCTTCAATACGGTATGTATTTTTTCATACCGGTGATGTTGGTATTACTCATACCGGTACAGATGCCTTATTCTGTAAAAAGTCGTGCTGCAATTTACCCCCTTCAAGAATGGAGCTTGAGTAAAAACAGCGAAGGAAATTTGATCACCACGCACCAAGACCACCGCAAAGGAACACTCGAAACATACGGCATCACCGAATTTCAGCGTGGCGATGTGGTGTCATTCAGTCTAAAACCGGGTCTTCGTCAGAAATCACATATCAGCAATGGCGACACCATTGGCACCTATAATTCCAACGAAGAGCGCCGAAAATTCATCGAGCTTACCGGACAGTTGGGCGTGTATAAAGCCGAGCTGGAGTTTTGGACGACCGGACAAAAACCGGAGGATGTGGACGAGGCCATGCACCAGCTCAAGCTCGCCCAACAAGAGTTAAAAACCGAGAGAAAGCTTATGGAGCGTTCGCGTATTTTGCATCGCGACTCGGTTATCTCCGATCAGGAGTTTGAAATTGCCGAGAATAAATTACGCGTTAAGGAAATCAATCTCGACATCGCAGAGGCGCGTTATCGCTCGGTCTCAACCGGAGAAAAGCCCGAGCAAGAATTGTTGTTGAGAGCGAAGATTGCCGCCACCGAAGACCAATTGTCACAAGTAAAGGAAAGACTTGAACTCCTCGTTTTAAAAAGCCCCATCAGTGGGATGGTGATGAATAGACACCGAGGTGGCGACAACAGCATTATTAGTGTTGCCGATACCTCCGGCGTAATTGCGCTTTGCGCCATGAAAGCCGAACAAATGGAATGGGTAGCCGTAGGACAAGAAGCTTATACCAAATATCGCGGAAAAACCATCAAAGGACAAGTGATTGCCATCGATAACACCATGCAGTTTGTTGACGGACGCTCAGCATTTTTTGTTAGAGTGGCCTTCCCCAACGAAAACTTTGCCCCGGGCGCACTTATCGATGTGGATATTTTTGTAGAGGACATGCGATTTTTCTCATATCTTGGCCGTGTCTTTGGTCTGATATGATGCCGTGAGAAAAAAGCATTAACGGATGAAAAAACGCTACGAAAGAAAATATCTTGTCCCCATCGTTCATTTGGAACGCATCCGAAAGCGTTTTGAGATTTTTACCGAGCCCGACAACTACGCCGTTAAACCTGGACAAAACATTCCTGAATACACCGTAAGGAGCATTTATCTCGACTCCAAAGACTGGACGGCTTACGACGAGAAGTTGGAAGGACTGCGCGACAGGAATAAGCTGCGCATTCGTGGATACGACAACTATACGCCCGGCGACAAAGTGTTTATCGAAATCAAGCACAAGTTTGAAAACCGCATTGGCAAGAGTCGTGGCCGAATTCCCTACAGTGAATTGATGACCTTCCTGGAGACTGGCAATATTGAAGACTATTATCCGCCCGAAAGTGAATACTTCACCGACCTTCAGCGCTTCCTTTATTACTTCCACAGATTTAATCAAAGACCGGTAACCACGGTGGTCTATGAGCGCGAGCCCTATTTCGGAAAATTTGACAACGGTGTGCGCATCACCTTCGACAAAAATATCCGAGCCAATATATTTCCCGAGTACAGCGATTTGTTTTATGAAGATAATTGCCGACTTTTGTGGCCACACTATTTCATTTTAGAAATCAAGTACTTTACCGACGAAATGCCGCGTTGGGCGAGATCCATTGTTGAGGAATTTGCCATTCGTCACGAAGCGCTCTCGAAATACGCCCAAGGCATTGACGTCAACTTTACTTTCAACCCGATGTACCACCGATCCGCAAACTAACATCCATGAACCAACAGTTTTCAGACGTATTTGTCTTTACAGTCACCACCCAAGAGGCCTTATCAAACCTATTGGTTGCCTTGATTTGCGGGATTCTCATCGCCTTGCTGTATCGCGTCACCTATCGCGGATTGAGCTATACGGCCAACTTCGTCAATGCCATCATCATGTTGGCCATGATTACTGCATTGGTGATCATGGTTATTGGCAACAACCTCGCCCGCGCCTTTGGTTTGGTGGGCGCCATGTCCATCATTCGCTTTAGAACAGCGGTGAAGGACACCCAAGACATCATGTTTATCTTCTTTGCCCTCGGTATTGGTTTAGCCGCCGGTGCAGGCACCTATGCCATCTGCTTTGTCGGCACCTTTTTCATCGGCGCTGCGGTATTCATCACCAGTAAGGTGAACTATGCCCGCCCCAAAAACAAGGAGTTCTTACTGCAAATCACCTCCAAGCCATCAGAGCTTCCCGATGACCCTTACAACAAAATCATCGAAAACCACTGCGAACAGTACAAGCTCATCAATGTCAAATCGTTGGGAGAAGCAGAAAAAGAAACCCTCGAAACGTCTTTCTACGTACAATTGACCGACCGCAATCGAAGCGATTCATTGATTCGCGACCTTAAAAGTATTGAAGGGGTTAGTCGGGTAAATGTCTTTATGGATGAGACGTAGAATGTCTAGTTATATGGTTTAAGGTCTGGGGACGGGTTTTGAGCATTATGCGTTGAGTCAACGTAAAGAATGAACAATACCACAATGCGTACACCTACACTATGTTAAATAAATGATTTTACTTGACTGGCAAAGGTTTAATTACTTTATTTGTAAGTCTAAACTGTATAATATACAAAAGCTGTATTGTGAAAAATACAACTTATAAGCTATTAGCGCGTGTTGATTCATTTAGGATTTGACCTTTTTACATACCGTAGCCATGAAAAAAGTAAACAAAATAAAGCTACCTTATCTGCATCAAAAATAACAGCATTGAAAACACCTTATGTTTACAAACAAGAACACAATCTTTCTATTGATCTTTTTTGCAATGAATTTATCAATTTATTCGCAAAAAGCAAATGATTCTAGCAGCTATCTTTTTCTAAACTATGGTGCTGGTATGGAAATGAACTTTGGGCTAGGGCAAAATATATCAGCCGGGTACCATTGGGAAAAACATGAGGTTTCGTATAGGTATTTACATGGTCAGGAATGGATGTTTAAAAATGTTTTGAATTTCAGCAGAGATAGACTTCCAACCCGATTTATCCGATCACATTCCCTTATGTATGGATATATGTATAAGGAGGGAGTTACCGCTTCAGTAGGAATAGCATATACCAGTGGAAGTGCAAGAGGTGAGAAACTGCAACAATACTCAACTTCATGGTTCGGAAATGAGATATTTTACTATGAAGAAATTAGATATACTTCCATTGGGTTGGCATATGGATTTAATTATAAACTTGGTGATTTTCATGGAATTGTAATTTCTGCTTTCACAGCAGGCGAGATCAATCCAGAACGGTTTTATAATGTTAGCGGCATTAACTTTCAATATAGGTTTGCTTTATGAAATCGAAAAAAAGAAATTGTATACATATGAAAAAGACATTTATGTTTTTCCTCAACGGTTTTCTTCTCTTTTTCTCATTTACTTGTTGTACAATAGAAAAAGAAAAGCACAGTCCGGGAGACTTTATGGATTGCAGCCATGAAGCTAATATTTTTAGTGCTAAGTTCAATGGCGACATAGTTTTCACATCATACGATCAGGCTGAATTGCATATGTCCGGAAGTGGTTTTAGCGCAATAGGTAGGAAAGGATTAGAAAGGTACCATATAAGTGCTTTTTTTGACACATTGTTTCCCGGCTTGTTTTTATGTGACGACTTTAAATGGTCAAAAGTTTCCATTGTGAAGCAATTATCATCAGGATTCCACGTACATTATTTTGTCGACTGCAACAAGGAATTCCAGTTTGAGGTTGAAGATATTGACTTCGAAAAGGGAGTCCTATGTTTACGTGTTGCTTTTACAGCTGTAGAAGTTAATCCAGTATATCAAACAGTAATAGAAGATGGAGAAGTTATTGTTGTTGAAGATGGATTTTTATCGTTCAAGTAACTTTAAAATTCTCATTTCTAATTGTGAACAAAAACAAATAGTTTAATAGCTTGGTTTATATAGTGAAAATCAACTACTAATTAGCTACACCAAAAGCTTCTAATTAATTCAGGTGCCTAATTTTGAAGGTTCATTGTTTATCTTTGGTCAACCGTGTAGCTAGGAGCGGAATTTTGGTATCTAGCATTTTTCACGATACATAAAGGGGAGGTACTGGGGGTGCTCACTGGCTTGGCTTACTACAACACGCGGGATTTTCCACAGACAGCGCCTCGCTCGGTGGACTGAGATAAGGAATGCCCAGCTCCATGCCTCTTAAAACAAATAACACACCAACGATGATGGTCACAGCGGGAATGAAACGCTGCAGGCTCTGTTGTTTGAAACCGGGAAACAACGTGGGAAGCGCCCCAATGATGTAGAGCGCCGGAATGGTCGCCACGCCAAATAAAAACATAAACAGGGCAGACGCCCACATACCACCGGCCGCAATGGATGCCGCCAGAGCCGTGTATACCAGTCCGCAAGGGAGCAATCCGTTGAGAAAACCCAACAGCGCTTGCTTGCCCAATCCGCCCGATTGATTGAGAATCTTTTGTCGCCATTTAAACACCCTTTGCGACTTGATGTTGACCTTAAACTTGCCATTGCGCAGCATTTGCCAAATCCCAATGGCAATGACCATCAAACCGGCCGCAATGGATATGGGCGATTGCCATCCGGCCAAGTGAAAACCTATGCCGAGCAAACCAATCAGCAGTCCCATCAAGGCGTACATCACGCCACGCATGAGGTGGTAAACAGCCATGTTGAGATACCTCCGCTTTCCCTTGCCGTAGGGCATGGCCAACACCAGCGGTCCGCACATCCCCACACAATGTGCACTGCCCATAAAGCCCAATAAAAGTGCAGCGGCTACATACATGCTACTTGTGATAGTGGTTAAACTTCTTGAAATACTTGAGGCCGTCGGTTACCCAACTCACCTCTACCACCCAACTACCTTTAATCAAAGATAAAGGCTCAACGGTGGTTTCTCCAGCTGACAACGGCACTTCAAAGTCCAATTTGGCGTTGTTCGGTCGCTTAAATACCGCTTTTCCTTCGCTGACGTGATTGCCCGGAACAAAAATTATTAACCGCGCATCCTGCTGGGTTAAGGACGGTAATTCGGGTAATGCTTCCACGCGCGACATCTCCTCCATGCGCCCTTGATACATCACTTCGGCATCGTAGTAATTTTCTTCAATCAGGTCAACTGTTTGACGAAACGTACCTACCACCAAAACGACAATAAAAATCCCAAAAAAAACGAAGGAGAGAGCCAGTGCATTTCCCCAGTGCAAACGAAATCTCGATTTGTTATTTGACATGGTTGTTTTTTTTATCTGTTTAATGGTCCAGGAAATCCAACTTTGGTTTTACCGAGTATTGTTCCGTCGTCAGAGCGAATCAATAGCGTAATGGTTTCCCTTGAACTCTCCAATGATTCTTTCGGAATGCTGATGATCAAAATACCCTCGGCAAAGGTTTGAATCTCGGCGGATAACTCCGCTTTACCAGCGGGTTTGACCACGGCGTCATCAAAGTCTTCCGCCACAATGGTGAAGTTCTGAACTTCGTTGCTCTTGTTGAGAATTTTGAACTGGTAAAGATTGGTCACCATACCCTCTGCGTCAACTTTATAGTTGGAGCCCGGTAATCGCAAAATATTGGCCTGCATGGTTGAGCGGGCAAACAATAAGCCCCCCATCACAATGAGTAAGACCGACAAGACGGTTGTATAGAGTTTCAGTCGCGTGGTAAATCGTGGCTTTTCACTTTTGGAAATCTGATTTTCCGACGCATACCTAATCAGACCACGTGGCTTGTTTATTTTGTCCATAATATCGTCGCAGGCATCAATACAAGCCGTACAGTTGACACATTCCAGTTGCGTACCGTTGCGAATATCTATTCCGGTAGGACACACGTGCACACATTGTTTACAGTCGATACAATCGCCTTTACCAACGGCTTCACGGTCTTCGTTTTTACGGAATCGACTGCGCAGTTCGCCGCGTACTTTGTCGTAGGCAATCACAATAGAATTGCGGTCGAGAAGCACACCTTGAAGGCGGCCGTAAGGGCAAACCACGATACAGGCTTGCTCGCGAAACCAAGCGAAAACACCAAAGAAAACGGCACTAAAAATGAGCAATGCGGTGAAGTTTCCCATGTGCGCACCAGGGCCATCACTTACCATTTGGAACACCTTTTCACTACCCACCAAATACATAAGAAAGACATTGGCTATGGCAAATGATAAGACGAAAAAGATGCTCCACTTCACCATTCGGCGACGAATTTTCTCCGCGTTCCACGGCATATTAGCGATGCGCATTTGTTGACCGCGATCGCCATCGAGCCAGTATTCCAGTTTACGAAACACCATTTCCAAAAAAATGGTCTGCGGGCATACCCAGCCACAAAATATCCGGCCAAAAGCCGCGGTAAACACGATGACGAAAATCACCGATGTGATCAATAAGATAACTAGTAAATAGAAGTCTTGCGGCCAAAACACCTGACCTAAAATGACGAATTTACGTTCCAATACATTGAGAAGAAGAAACGGCTGACCATCGATTCTAATAAAGGGGCCGGCGAATAAGAGCGCCAGCAAGCCCCAGCTGAGCCATGTGCGATATTTCGTGAAATCCCCTTTGGGTTTTTTGGGGTAGATAAAGTTACGCTTACCCGACTCATCGATAAACCCCACCGAATCGCGGAAGGCTTCATCATCATATGTTTCTTTGCTCATTGCGGTCACATTCCAATTACCCTACAAAGGTAAACTGACCTTTTGGATGGAATTATGACCTATATCAGCAATGCATGTTTAATCACGGTAAAATCGTATGGTACTCGAAAGGTTCCAGCTTTGGGCTGCCCCTAAAAGGTCCAAGCAAACCCCGCTCCCAGCACCGACTTCAACTGCGTACGCGGCCCTTCTCCCATTGAACCATCAGCGCGCTCTACAGGAATCATAATATCCTCGTCATAAATCAAGTTAAGTGCCACATTGAAACTGAGAAATTTGGTAATCTTCCAAAAGAAAAGAGCTTCTGCATTTACGTCTAAGTTTTGTGGTTTTCGTTCAACATCTGAATAGTTGGAGAACAAATCTAAACGCATTTGAAAATTGATTTTTTCGTTTAATTGTTCACGATAAAATATATTGACATACGCACCAGCTTCAAAGCGATGCCTATCCCCCGGGTTGGCCAAACCATACATTTGTCTGGCAGAAATTGAATCGTCAAACACGAACGTATGTTTGGCAGTAGCAGGTGACATATACACCACCAGCCTATTGCTCGGCTTATAAGTAATTCCTAGTCCATAAACCAAGTAGGCTGGAGCCATAAAATTAGAGATGATGTTGCCAGAGGCTGGTGCAGACTCCCCTTCAAAAAATTGCGTTCTAAAACTCAATAGGGACGATACGTTCCAATTATCGCCAAAACGATAGTTGTAATTTGTTTGAAAATCAATGCGGTCGTCCATTTTAAACATCACACCATCCTGACGGTTGAGACCATAGGCCATCACCAAGTTGGTCACCAAACTAGAGCGTCCTTGGTTGTAGATGGGAGTAATATTAAAGATTGCTGCACCGGAAGCCACTTCAGCTCCACCGGCTTGCCAGTTCTGAAGCATAATGGCATTGGCGGTTACGGAGAAAGAACCACTTATTGTCCAGCCCGTATCGCTTTCGGCTTTTTCTGCAATTTTTTCGGCTTGTTCTCTAAATTGTTTCATTTGCTCTGTACTATTTTGTGCAGGTAATGAAAATTCAATAAAAACAAAGCTGGTGATGGTAAGAAAAAAGTGTTTCATAATATCGAAAAATTACTTGCTTTTAGCTTTAAACTGGCTTATCGCGTTTTTTGTAAAATCACTCAGTACCAGACGCCCACTAATGGCGGCACGTTCAGCCAGCAACTCGTCCCAATGCTCCGTACCGGCCCAGAAAATTCGCTTGAGTTCTTTCATTGCTTCGGGATTTGACGCAGCTAATTTATTTGCCAGTGTTTGGATGTACTCGTCCATCTCTTCAGCCGTATCAAAGACGTCATTGTAAATACCTTTCTCTCGCGCCCATTCGGCATCCTTCCACTCTGTGGCATTGATGGCCAAAGCACTCATGGCACTTAATCCCGCTTTGCGCTCTACCGCTGGACCTACCACAAAAGGCCCAATACCTACGGCCAATTCCGAGAGCTTAACCGCAGCGTGTTTGGTGGCAAAACAGTAATCAAACGATGAAGCCACACCGACACCTCCACCAACGGCTTTCCCCTGTACGCGGCCAATGATGAGCTTTGATGTTTTACGCATGGCGTTGATTACCGTGGCAAATCCACTAAAAAACTTAAGACCGTCTTCGGTATTGTCGATGGCCAACAGCTCGTCAAAACTGGCGCCGGCACAAAACGCACGATCGCCGGCAGAACGGACAACGATGACCCTTACGTCTTCATTTTTATCGGCCTCTGTGATGGTATCGGCTAATTTTTGTAAAACAGCCCCCGGTAAAGCATTGCTTGATGGGTGAAAGAACGCAATGGTTCCGATGTGGTTCTCGATGTTTAACGTAACCTTTCCTTGTGTCATAAAATTCAATTTTTTATTGGTTCAATAGCAACCACGGTATCGTTGGTTACCGATTCGTTATTTAACGTATCGTCTTCCGTAAAATGTAGGGTGTCTTGTTGAACATCCTTAACGGCTTCCAATTGCGCATCAATTTCGTTAAGGCGACGAATCACTTTATCGTGTACTTCTAGCATAAGTGCCGGATTTTGGTTGTAAAACGAAAAGGAATGGTCAAACGACGCTTTATCTAGGCCGTATTTTTCGTAAATTGCCTCATAAAAATCGACGATATGAGCTTCGTTGTACATTTTTGATCCACCGGCTCTTCCCCCTTCCGCCAAGTGAACATCAACCATCAGGTCAACCATAGTTTCCATGTCCAACACATCTTCAGGAATCTGTATTGGAGGCACTTTACAAGAAGTCAGCAAAAGGCTAACGACGAACAAAATCAAGCGCTTTCCCATGAGGTTTAACTGTTACCCGTCCATTGTCATAGGCCAATTCACCGTTGACAAGTGTATGGGTGATTTTTGCTTTAAAGTTGGTCCCTTCAAAAGGCGACCAGCCGCATTTGTATAAAATATTACTGCTGTTTACCGTCCAGGGCGTACTGGGGTGAACCAGTACCAAATCGGCATAATACCCTTCTCTCACGTAGCCTCTATCTTTAATGCCAAATAGAATGGCTGGATTGTGACACATTTTTTCTACGATGCGTTCCAGTGAAATCAGACCTTTGTCAAAAAAATCAAACATCGCGGGAAGAGCATGCTGTACCAATGGACCACCGGACGGCGATTCCCAAAGGTTCTTGTCTTTTTCCTCTCGGGTATGAGGCGCGTGATCGGTTGCAATGACGTCTATGCGGTCATCGAGCAAGGCTTTCCAAATTCCGGCGCGATCATCTTCGGTTTTTACCGCCGGGTTCCACTTGATCCAATTGCCCTTGGTGGCATAATCGGCATCGGTAAACCAAAGGTGGTGAATACAGGCTTCGGAAGTAATCATCTTTTTCTCCAATGGCAGTGTATTATCAAACGCCTCTGCCTCCTCGCGGGTGGAAATGTGGTAAATATGCAATCGCGACCCGTGTTTTTTGGCAAGATCCATCGCGAGTTGTGAAGACTTCACACAGGCTTCGGTTGAGCGTATTTGTGCGTGCCATTCCGGCTTGGGCTCTTCATTGCGCGCACGAAACGCTTCTGTATTCCTGCGAATGGTTTCTTCGTCCTCACAGTGGGTGATGATCATTAACGGCGACTCCGAGAACAAGCGATTTAAGGCGTTCAAGTCGTTGACCAACATATTGCCTGTGGAAGAACCCATGAAGGTCTTAACACCGGCTGCACGGGAATCCTTAGCGCGTAAAATTTCCTCGATATTATCGTTGGTGGCGCCGAGGTTAAAT
>PXCF01000147.1 GCA_003566715.1 Cryomorphaceae bacterium
CACCCGCGGGTGCGACAACATGTGTACCTTCTGCGTGGTGCCCTTTACCCGTGGCCGCGAACGCAGTCGCAACCCACAAACCATTGTGGAAGAATGCATGAATCTCTACGAAAACGGCTATAAGGAAGTAACATTGCTTGGACAAAACGTAGACAGCTACCTTTGGTACGGCGGTGGATTGAAAAAAGATTTTGAGAAAGCATCGGACATCGCCAAGGCCAGTGCGGTATATTTTGCCGATTTGCTCAAAATGGTGGCCGAAGCGGTTCCCAATATGCGCATTCGCTTCTCCACGTCTAACCCGCAAGACATGAGCGACGACGTACTCCACGCCATCGCCGATTACAAGAATATTTGCAACTACATTCACCTACCGGTTCAGTCGGGCTCCACCAAAGTGCTCAAAGACATGAACCGTGGCCATACGCGTGAAGAGTACATCGCGCTGATCGACCGCATTCGCAAGATCATTCCCGACTGCGCCATTTCGCACGATATGATTGCCGGTTTTCCCGGAGAAACGGAAGAAGATCACCAAGATACGTTGACCCTGATGGATTACGTTCGGTATAATTTTGGCTACATGTTTATCTATTCCGAACGACCAAATACCTACGCCGCGCGTAAAATGGAAGACAACATTCCTCTTGAAGTTAAAAACCGTCGATTGCAAGAGATCATTAAAAAACAGGGCAAACACGCACTCGAAAGAAACCGTGCCCGCATCGGGAAAGTAGAAGAGGTTCTCATCGAAGGCAATTCCAAGCGCTCTGATGCGCAGTGGTGTGGCCGCAACGACCAGAACACCATGGTGGTATTTGACAAAACCGGCAACGAGAAGCCCGGTGATTTTGTCAGCGTAAAAATTGAAGACTGCACGAGTGCCACATTACTTGGCGCTATAACTACCAACGAATAATACATGCGAACATTATTTTTTATCACCCTCATCATCGGTCACGCCACTGCATTTGCTCAAGAACTTATCGATGATAAGTATGTGGACAACAACCTTCAGTTTTTGGTGGTTGAAGAAAATGTAAAACGCACCGGTTTGTTGGATATTTGCATTGCCGATGCAGATAGACGTTGCATAGAAAACTTGATGACGGGCTATGAAGTATGGGCGTATAACAGCCAAGACAAAGTCATTTGGAAATCCATTTGGAGCGGGCAAAAAATGCGCATGAAGTTCAAGCAAAAAATCCCCGATGCCGATTATATTGTGATCAAAGCCCGTGCACCATTTGTTGTCAACAAACTGACAACCACAAAAATTTATCAAGACAAGCCCTTAGAACTACGCTACACCTTGAAATAAACGCCTTGCATATGAACGATGTACAAGCCATCAAAAACAGGTTTGGTCTTATAGGTAACTCCGATTTACTCAACCGCGCATTGGAAAAAGCCATTCGCGTAGCGCCTACCGATATTTCCGTTCTGGTAAGAGGGGAAAGTGGTGTTGGTAAGGAGAGTATTCCCCGCATCATCCACCAGCTTTCGCATCGCAAGCATAATGCATACATCGCTGTAAACTGCGGCGCCATCCCAGAAGGGACCATCGACAGTGAATTGTTTGGACACGAAAAAGGATCCTTTACCGGTGCAACCGGTACACGCAAAGGATACTTCGAAGAAGCCGACGGCGGCACCATTTTTCTCGATGAAGTTGTGGAGCTACCACACGCCACCCAAGTACGCTTATTGCGTGTACTCGAAACCGGTGAGTTCATTAAAGTTGGCTCCTCTAAGATTCAAAAAACCAACGTTCGCATCGTTGCCGCCACCAACGAAAGCATGCTCAAAGCGGTGGAAAAAGGCAAGTTTCGAGAAGACCTTTACTACCGCCTCAATACGGTAGAGATCAACATTCCACCTTTGCGCGACCGCAATGAAGATATTTATCTTCTGTTTCGAAAATTTGCCCTCGACTTCAGTGAAAAGTACCATACCACCCCCATCGTTCTTACCGATGAAGCACGTATGCTGCTGCAAAAGTATCGCTGGCCCGGAAACATCAGACAGCTCAGAAACTTGGTGGAACAAATCTCCGTTTTGGAAACCAACAAGAGTATTGACGTAGAAAGCTTGAAGCAGTATCTGCCACAAATCATGGAATCCAATTTACCGGCAACCATATCCGATAAAAAACAGTCCTTTGACTTCAATGAGGAGCGAGAGCTGCTATACAAAATTCTATTTGAACTGAGAAAAGAACTCAACGACGTCAAAAAGCTAACCTTTGAATTGATGAAGGGCAACGACATTCCCGACTTCAAAGAAGAAAATGCCGGTTTGGTCAAACGCGTATTTGAAGAAAACGAAAATGATGTATTACCTTTACAGTCGGTAGACGACGAAGATGTTGAATCATTTGCTCCCTATAATGTGGCCGAAGAATACACCGAAGTAGAAGAGAGTCTTTCTCTGGAAGAGAACGAAAAGGAACTCATTCGCAAAGCACTGGAGAGAAACAGCAACAAACGAAAGTCTGCCGCCCAGGAACTAGGAATTTCCGAGCGCACCCTTTATCGAAAAATCAAGCAGTATGACCTTTAGGCGCATGATATTTGGCATTATAACCGCAGCTGTGGTGGCCTGTACCGGTGGATACTCCTTTACCGGTGGTGATGTGGGAGATGCCAAAACAGTGAGTGTGGATCGGTTTCCAAACAATGCCCCTTTGGTACAACCAAACCTTAGCCAATTTCTAACGGAAGCCATCAAAGATATTTTCGTGCAGCAAACCAACCTCCGTTTGGTGGACGACGACGGCGACTTTCATTTTTCAGGCAGCATTACCGATTACCGCATTACACCATTGGCGCCACAGGCCGACCAAACATCCTCACAGAGTAGGCTTACTATTGGTATTCGCGTTATATTTGAAAATCACATTGAACCCAAAAAGAGCTACGAAGAAAACTTTTCGCGCTTTGCCGACTTCGACGCCGATGCCAATTTCAGCTCAATCGAAGAACAACTCATCAGGCAAATAAATGAGGAATTGGCGGAAAATGTCCTCAATCGCGCCATTGTAAACTGGTAAGTTATGTCCATACGTCAACAGGTCTATAAAAAGCTGCTAAGCAAATCTCCTCTCACAAAAGAGGACATAGCCGAGTTGACCGTTTGGTGTGAAGAAAAGCCCCTTTTTGCGGCTGCGCAAATGCTTTTGCTCAACGCACTAAAAACGAATGTAGACCACCGTTTTCAAGCCCAACAAAAAAAAGCGGCTTTGGTTTGTCCCAGCAGAGAAGCATTGTTCAACTACCTCAATCCCGTAGATGTATTAGAGCCGGCTAAACCTTCCTTAGACTTTACCCCACCCAAAAAAACCGAGATTGAGGAAGTCAAAAAGTCGGAAGCCAGTTTAGAGAATAAAGAAGAAAAGAAACCTGAAGCCGTAGATAAAGAAAAGGCAAATACGTATGTAGCTACCAAGGAAGAAGCTGCTCAAAAACGTGAAACCAAAACAACGGAAAAAGCTCCCCAAAAATCGTTAGTTCAAAAAGAGGTCGTAAAGAAATACACTTCCCATTCAAAAACATCCGAAACGATAACGACGCAAGAAAAAGCGGAATCTAAAGCTGTCTTGCCGGTTGATGCTAAACCTGAGAACACAAAGGGCACAAAAACTATTACTGCAAAGCCGGTGACCGAAAAAACAAAATCCGATTCTTCGAACAACTGGCAGGCGCGTATTGCAGCGTTAAAGGCAAAAAGCGAAGCCATCATCGCCCAAACAAAAGATGCGGCTAAGGATGAAGACAACAGTGACGTTCAGCATCGTACAAAGCATCCGATAAATATTGATGCTGAAAGCAAAACTTTAGAAGAACAAACGGACAAGCAACCCATTGAAGTCACGGAAAGCAATGATGGTGCCCCAACCCAAAACGACAATCCCAAAAAATCACCAATACAAGAGGAACACATCGAGGAAACAGCTGATGTCAATGATGAAAAGGAAACAACTGAAGCAGCATCAACCAAGGATGAGAATCAAACGCCTTTAAAAAAGAAGGCCGCCGGCGTTGACAATAATATTTCGTCATCTAAAGAAGAGGCACCACTTTCATTCAACGACTGGATACAAAAGCTGAATAAAAAGAATGACCCGATTGATGCCCCGAAGGAAGTTGGCAGTGAACAGCAAGAAGAAAAGCGCGAAAAATGGCAGCGCGTTGATGCCTTTTTGCAAAAACTACCGGAGATTACCCCGCCACGCAGACCCATGCTGGATGATCGACCCTGTTCTCCGGTTGCTTTTAGCAAGGAGCCCCTTGACGACAACGAGCTGATTACCGAGACCTTGGCCAAATTATACGTAGACCAAGGACTGATCGACAAAGCCATTGAGGCGTACGAAATTCTCCAATTAAATATTCCCGAGAAAAGTCAATTGTTTAAAAGACAGATTCAATCGCTGAGGGAGAAAGGAAAAAGGTGATATTGCTAATGTTAATCTTTTTTTTTCTTTTACACAACACCTAAAAATTTAAGTTGACTACTCCAAAAAAAAGTAGTTAATTTGCAAACCATTTTCAAGCAACGAAAGTAATCAAGTAAAATATAGCGCAATGGTTCAGTTAATGAGCATACTCATCATCATTATCAGCATTTTGTTGATTGTTATCATCATGGTTCAAAATCCAAAAGGCGGCGGGTTATCTTCCACTTTTGGCGGCGGTGGCTCCCAATTGTTTGGTGGCGCCAGAAAGGCCGGCGATGTTTTAGATAAAACCACTTGGGGCTTGGCCATCACACTTTGCGCCTTAGCTCTTACTATGAACCTCAGTTTGTTTCAGCCCGGTGAAGCAGAAGAAGGCAGCTCGGTGATTGATCGTGCTACTGGTGCCCCGGCACAAACACAAGAAGCTCCCGGAATGTTGCAGCAACCTCAGGAAGTTGAGGGAGATATGCTCGACATTCTAGACGAGGAGTAAGCAAGCACCCATTTTTCATGTTGGAAATCATCGGATACATCGCCGCGATTGCCATTGGCATTACCCTTGGATTAATAGGTGGTGGAGGCAGTATTCTTACCGTGCCCGTTTTGGTTTACCTTCTCGGATCCGATGCCACCAGTGCTACGGGATATTCTCTATTCATCGTTGGGGTAACCAGCGCCATTGGCTCGGTGGCGTTTTTTAAGCGCAAACTGGTCAGCCTGCGTACGGCCATTGTATTTGGCATTCCCTCCATCATAGCTGTATACGCCACGCGTGCATTCATTGTGCCCGCACTACCCGATGTCATCTTTTCATTCGGCAACTTCACATTTACCAAAGATGTCTTCCTGATGGTTTTATTCGCTGTATTGATGATATTGGCATCGTACAGCATGATTAAAAAGAAGAAGACATCTGCAGATGATACTGGTTTGCCGAGCGAGCAGGCTTTTAATTACCCGATCATACTATTAGAGGGCTCAGTCGTCGGCGTATTGACCGGATTGGTCGGTGCCGGTGGCGGATTCCTCATCATTCCGGCACTGGTGATTCTCAGCAAACTCCCCATGAAAATGGCTGTGGGCACCTCACTGGTCATCATTGCTGCGAAATCCATGTTGGGCTTTTTGGGAGAACCCAATCTTACCGACCCCTCATTTGAGTGGAGAATGATTCTCTTAGTTACCCTAATGGCTATTGTCGGTATTTTTATCGGCTCTTTCTTGTCTGCAAAGATTGACGGCAACAAACTTAAACCGGCCTTCGGTTGGTTTGTATTGGTTATGGGGATTTACATCCTGATGGTAGAATTATTCTTCTGACTTACCAGAGATCGTCTTCCTCCTCTTCTCCAAAATCTTCCACATCATCGCTGAACGCATCGCCTTCAAAAGTTTTTGCCGGCGGACTGTCCGGTAATTCACCGATAGATGCCACTACGCCCGGTTGAGATATATCCTCCGCCAATTTTACCCGCTCGATAAAAAAGGTCCATAAAGCAATAAAGTCATTGACGTAAACAAGTCTGTTTTCTTCGGAAAAGACGTCTTCTATACTTGAGCTGTACATGGTTTTGGACTGCACTTTGGGGTCAAACACCTCCATAGGTATTTCTTCGGTGGTATCCCACTCCCCCTCTACGTGGTAAAAAGAAGCCATTTCACCTTCGGTTAAGCCAAAGGATTCAACCAATACATTATGTAAATCAAAGAGAGATTGGTCACCATCAACAACTATCTGGCGCAATACATTATTGCGCTCATCGTCGAGGGTAACCATTAAAGAATAAAGTGCCATTAACTTCGCATTTAGGTGCGCGAAGATACCATTAATCGTCGTATTGGCTGTTCCAAAGTCTTTCGCTAAAGTTCTTCATACGCGAAAAGCCGTAAAGAGAGGTGAGTCCGGCCAATGCAATGAACATGTAGAAAAAGAAAATCACCCGGATGGGAAACGACGAGCTGTCGTACGGCCCCATCATCACCGAGGAAGGCATCAATGCAGCGGAGGCAAACGACACACCGATGATGCTTTTAAACATGGTGGTGAAGCTGCGGAAAGGATACATCAGCATGCCACGCAGCGGATGCAGGTCTTTTCCCCACTTGTGGATTTTGTAATAGTAACCGTTGCCGAGGTTGAGGAATAGAATGGGGTCTTTGTCTTTATACTTTAAGCGAAACAAGCCGGCAGGGGCAACGATTTTGAAGTTTTTTAGCTCAATGCCGTCTTTGTTCTGAATTTGCTTGATGGTTTTGATGGCTTCATAAGGAATATCACCCTTAAACAAAGCGGCATCTAGAAACCGCAGGCGGTAGCGCACACAAATATTTCTAATTTGCCTTTCGGTATAAATATTACCGGCCTCCATAGAATCAATGTTCACTGGGGTCAGACGAGGCTTATTCGGTTCTTTGATGTTTTCTGCAATACGCGCTTCTAGATTTCTATCTTGCTCAAGTACATCCAAGTAAGCGCGCAGTATTTGTTCTTCATTCGCTTCTTTTTGCCGTTCATGCAAAAGAGCTTTCTCCAAATTCAATCCCATGGCATTAAAGGGTTTTAATGATTGGTGTTGCGTGTGTGTGATAGACTTATCAAATATACAACATATATAACACAAATAAAAACGCAAATGGGACTGAATGGTTCATTTTTTTTTGGCAAAGGGCGAAGAGCTGGGAGTACGGGAGCAGTGATGGCGTTAATTTGTTGAGGCGTTTATGGGTTATGGGTTTTGAGTTATGAGTTATGGGTTATGAGTTGGTGACGGAACCAGGGGGTGGAAACGATTAATGACGGTATATGCGACGGATTATTATTAAACCCCGTAGGGGTGACATGATTATAGAAAAAAAATCGATTCAATGACCTCTCCCAAAACCCTGAAGGGGTTATATTATTACGGAGTTCCGCTGTTGAGTTGTTGAGGCGTTAGAGGAAGTGAGGGATCTGTGTCATTCGTGGCTAAGTATTTTGCGAAGCAAAAACAATCTTTAATTGGTAACATTACCATTATCTGCTTAACGAAAACAAACCTCTTTTTTATAAGATTTTTATTGGTTTTTTATGAAACTAATGGAAAATAAGTGTTAAAACTGTAAATTAATGATTATTTAGAGTTAATAACGACACCTCTAAACACCAGCTTATACAATATTAAAATAACCCGTTTAGCGGATTGATTATGCAGCCAGCGCATG
>PXCF01000120.1 GCA_003566715.1 Cryomorphaceae bacterium
ACTACATGTTATAATGAAACTACACGGATCACGACCGAAGGGAGTAATCCTGTCGCGATCACTAACTCGATCACTAACACCCATCCCGGACATGCAAACAGTTCTTCTTACTGGAGCCTCCGGAGGAATAGGGCAGGTATTGACCGGCCGCCTCCTCAGTTCGGGATATACATTGGTGGCCGTTGCTGGTAACAATCCACAAAACATTCGACCACACAAACAACTCCACCTGATTACGGGCGATTTGGCCACGGAAGAAGGGGTGAGAAGCATTCATCAACAAACCGTTGATTTGGTTGGCCACCCGCATATCTTCATCCACAACGCCGGAATCAATGCCAACGCAATGAGCTGGAAGTTATCGTTTGAGGACTGGCAACGGGTACTCGCCGTCAATCTCAATGCAGCCTTTTTGATGTCGTCGCTTTGCTTGCCCGCCATGCGTGAATTGCGTTGGGGACGAATCCTCTATATTAGCTCCATTGTTGCCCAACAAGGCGTGGCAGGGACTGCCGCCTACGCCGCTTCAAAAGCCGGGCTGCTGGGGATGATGCGTGCCCAAGCGGCGGAAACGGCCGGACGAGGCATATCGGTCAACGCCATTGCTCCCGGTTACCTCAATACCGGTATGATTGAGGAAGTTCCGGAAGCCATTCGCGAAAATATCCGTCAGCGTATACCGATGGGGGAACTGGGTGATCCACGTGAAATGGCCGATTTGCTCTTGTGGCTGATTGGTAAAAACAGTGGCTATATTACGGGACAAACCCTGCATTTTAATGGTGGACTCTTCACATGATTGCCGTTTTTAGTCCTTACGACACGGCCAGGCTTCGCTATGTGCTGAATGTACTGTTCTCGCGCTGGCTATCGGTTGACTATACGCTTTATTCCGATCATCAAGCCTTTCTTTCTGATTCGAACGCGTGTAAACTTCGATATACAGCCAAAGCATATGACGACGACATCCCCCGAATCCACAACCACGGATTTCTGGAACACAGCGAAGGGAGAAAGTGTAAAGTGCAGATAAAAGGGGAGGGTAGTGATTTGAGAATTTTTCCCGGTGATGATACCTGTTTGGGCTTTGATGTGTTTGCGGGAATGTTCTTTTGTTTGTCGCGCTACGAAGAATATGACAGCAGCAAACTAGACCACCACGGACGCTTTCCGGCCAAGGGAAGTTTAGCGTATCGCTTAGACTTTCTCGATAGACCAATCGTTGATGAATGGCGTGAAGCGCTTATTGGAATCTTGACGGCGCATTGGAAGCAATCGCCTTTCAGTCAACCCAAATTTTTATGTAGAGTCACGGTGGATGTGGATAATGCCTCGGCTTACGCATATAAAGGCGCTGTTCGTTCACTCCTCGGTGTGGGGCGATCTCTGTTTCGCATGGATACGACTTTGCTTTCACGCATAAAAACACTGTTTAACAGTGCGAATGATCCGTTTCTAACATATCAAGCGCAGTGTGCCATTGCAAAATCGTTTGATGTGCCCATCATCCATTTTGTGCTTTGCGCAGGCTTGTCGCCACACGACAGAAGCCTAAACCCCAGTAACCCCCATTTTAAGGGCATGCTGAGCAAGCTGAACAAACAATCACAGGTGGCCTGGCACCCTTCGTATTCAGCCTTTGGCAATCCGGCCATGTTGGACAAAGAGTTGCAACAGCTCAATCAAATTCTTGGTAGCCCCGTCACGCAAAGCCGTCAGCACTACATACGTTTGCAGTTTCCCGAAACATATCGTCACCTGATTTCGTTAGGTATAAAAGACGATTACAGCATGGGTTATCCCGACCACGATGGGTTTAGAGCCGGTACCACCTTGTCGTTTCCATTTTTCGATATCGACGACAACCGTGAATCCGACCTTATCATTCATCCCTTTTATTTTCTAGATACCTATTATAGCGAGGTAAGGCAGCTCTCCGCAGAAGCGGCATTGCCAAAAATGAAGGCCATTGCAGACACGGTCAAACAACATGGTGGTGAACTTAATTTGGTTTGGCACAACCGTACCTTTTCGGAGTTGCGCAAGCAGTGGAAGGGCTGGACAAAAGCGTTGGTGCTCTTGTTGACACACGCACAAAAAGAGACGGTATGATACATTTGGTAAAACAAGACGATCTCGATTGGGATAAGTGGGATGCGGCCGTGCGCAAGGATCCCTCCGGACATTTTTATGCCTTACACTGGTACCTTGATATGATTGCCCAACGCTGGGATGCCTTGGTATATGGCGACTATCAATGGGTGATGCCGTTGGTCCACAACAAAAAATGGGGTGTTATTCCTTATCTATACCGACCATACGGTGTACAGCAATTGGGTATTTTTGGAAAAGAACCAGTCACGGAAGACATCACAGGTGCCTTTATCAAGGCCATTCCGCGCAAGTACGTACACCGGGATTTGTATTTTAACGTAGACAATCCCTTTCCTGCCAATATCAAACACCGTATGCGTCGAACCTATGAGTTGTCATTGGCGCAATCTTATCAAGACATTTACAACGGCTACAGCGAATCCATTAACCGCAAGTTAAAAAAGGCCAAGAAGGCGCAGCTGCGAATTTTTGAAAACGACACCCCCGATACCTTGATTTTGCTCTTCAAAAAAAACAAAGGGAAGCAGGTGGACTTTACCGATTGGCATTACGACCGCATGCGACAGATCATGTACACTTTGATTTATCGAAAGATGGGAGCTGTATGGACGGTACACGACGAACGCAACAGTCCGTGCGCTTCGTGTTTTATTGCTTTTACGGGTAAACGCATGGTGTTTTTGTTTAGCGGCCAAGACGCTTATGGTAGAGACCATGGAGCCATGACCATGCTCATTGATAATGCCTTGATGTGGGGTGCAGAACGCGGTGGCGTGTTTGATTTTGAAGGCAGCGACATTCCCGGCTTGGAGCGCTTCTACCAATCTTTTGGAGCCACCATGCGTGAATATGCCAATTATCGTCAGTTATAAAAAATAAAAAACCCGGCCATATGACCGGGTTTAAAGTAATCAACACTTTGATAATTATTTGCTGGCGGCAACTTTGTCCACAACTGCTTTAAACGCTTCAGGATGATTCATTGCTAAATCAGCTAAAACTTTGCGATTGATTTCAATGTTGGCCTTTTTTACACCACCCATGAAAACGGAATAGCTCATACCGTGCTCACGTGCACCGGCGTTGATACGCTGGATCCACAAAGCGCGGAAGTTGCGCTTCTTGGTGCGACGGTCGCGGTAAGCATAAGTTAAACCTTTTTCAACGGCGTTTTTAGCTACCGTCCAAACATTTTTGCGACGACCAAAGTATCCTTTGGCCTGCTTCATGATTCTTTTGCGCCTTTCTCTACTGGCGACTGAGTTGACTGATCTTGGCATAGTTTACATTTTTTTGCTACAGGCGATTGACATTCAATTCTTTTGTGCCCGTAACAGGGTTAGAAATTTTAAAAACCAAATGTGATGCGTGTGTTCCTTTCAAGTGTTAGCTTGAATGGATTACATGCACAACATTTCTTTTACCGCTTTTTCGTCGGCCTTATCTACAAGCGTAGAGTGGGTCAAACGGCGCTTGCGGTCTGTCGCTTTCTTGGTCAAAATGTGACTTTTGAATGCGTGCTTGCGCTTGATCTTACCAGTAGCAGTTAGCTTAAAACGCTTCTTAGCACTGGATTTGGTCTTCATCTTAGGCATGATTCTCAATTTGTGTGTTTAAAAAAACACGATTATTCGGGGTTGATTACTTCTTTTCTTTCTTTGGCGCCATCATCATGATCATGCGCTTACCTTCAAGCTTGGGTAAGCTTTCCACCTTGCCCACATCTTCAAGATCCTGTGCCAAACGAAGCAAAAGGATTTCTCCCTGCTCCTTAAACACAATGGACCGACCTTTGAAGAACACAAACGCTTTCAACTTGGAGCCTTCTTCCAAAAATCCATGGGCGTGTTTTTTCTTAAACTCGTAATCGTGGTCATCCGTCTGCGGTCCGAAACGAATTTCTTTTACCACAACCTTCTGCGCCTTGGATTGCATCTCCTTTTGTTTCTTTTTCTGGTCGTAAAGAAACTTTTTGTAATCAATGATGCGACATACCGGTGGGTCTGCCTTTTCGGTAATCATTACCAAATCCAACCCTTCATCTTGCGCCATATTAAGGGCTTTGCTGGTAGGGTATACTTCTGGCTCCACGTTGTCACCAACCACACGCACCTTGGGTACGCGGATGGCTTCATTGATTTTGTGTTGAGGCTCTTGTTTTTGAATGCGTCGTCCTCTGTTACTTGGTCTCCTCAGTGTGTTGTTCTTTTAATTAAACAATTATTACAGCTCATTTACATTAACAAGTTCTTTGATTTCCTGTTCAATGTGATGAGCAAATTCAGCTACGCTTTGTGTACCTAAGTCGCCATGGCCTTGTTTGCGAACAGAAACCGTTTGTGATTCGACTTCTTTCTCACCGACAATAAGCATGTATGGATACTTACCAACTTCCGCGTCTCGTATTTTTCGCCCGGCCTTTTCCGCACGATGGTCTACGAGGGCGCGAATATCGTAATTTTCTAGCTCTTGTACAAGTTTATTTGCATAATCGGCAAATTTCTCACTGATTGGGATAATCATCACCTGCTCTGGCGCCAACCAAAGCGGTAGTTTCCCGGCACAGTGTTCGAGCAAAATAGCCACGAAACGCTCCATAGATCCAAAGGGGGCGCGGTGTATCATCACCGGTCGGTGCATTTGATTGTCTGCGCCTTTGTACTCCAATTCAAATCTCTCAGGAAGATTATAATCAACCTGAATTGTGCCTAGTTGCCACTTTCTACCGATGGCGTCGCGGACCATGAAGTCCAATTTTGGACCATAAAACGCCGCTTCCCCAGTTTCGGTGACGGTTTTTAGACCTTTTTCCGCGGCTGCTTCGATGATGGCCGACTGTGCTTTTTCCCAATTTTCATCGCTGCCAATGTACTTCTCGGGATTCTCCGGATCGCGCAGGGATATTTGCGCCACGTATTCCTCAAACTTCATGGCATTGAATATATACATCACCAAGTCAATGACTTTTTTGAATTCGTCTTTGAGTTGGTCGGCTGTACAGAAAATGTGGGCATCGTCTTGGGTAAAGCCGCGCACACGGGTGAGTCCGTGTAGCTCTCCACTTTGTTCGTAACGGTACACGGTGCCAAATTCGGCAAAGCGAACGGGGAGGTCTTTGTATGAGTGTGGGGTTGCCTTAAACATTTCGCAGTGATGCGGACAGTTCATGGGTTTTAATAAAAACTCCTCACCTTCTTCCGGAGTACTTATCGGTTGAAAACTGTCTTCACCGTATTTGGCGTAGTGTCCAGAGCATACATAAAGTTCTTTGCTGCCAATGTGTGGGCTTATCACCTGCTCGTAACCCATGCGCTTTTGTGCGGTCTTGAGAAATTGTTCGAGGCGCTCACGTAGGGCAGCTCCTTTTGGCAACCACAAGGGCAGGCCTTTACCTACGCGCTGACTAAAGGTGAAGAGTCCGAGTTCTGCGCCCAACTTGCGGTGATCGCGTTTTTTGGCCTCCTCCAAGAGTTCCAGGTATTCTTCCAACATGGCTTGTTTGGGGAAGGAAATGCCGTATATGCGGGTGAGCTGAACATTCTTTTCGTCGCCGCGCCAGTAGGCACCGGCTACACTCATAATCTTCACTGCTTTAATCAATCCCGTGTGGGGGATGTGTCCACCTCTACACAAGTCGGTAAAATTGCTGTGGTCGCAAAACGTAATGGAACCATCTTCGAGGTTCTCTATCAGCTCGGTTTTGTATTCGTTGTCTTGGTAGTAAGCTAATGCATCGGCTTTAGAGACTGCACGCAACTGAAAATTGGCCTTTTCACGGGCGAATTCCAGCATCTGCTTTTCGATTTTGGGGAAGTCTTTTTCCGAAAGCGTATCCTCGCCAAAGTCGACGTCGTAGTAAAAACCATTTTCTACCGGTGGACCAATGGTGAGTTTGGCATTGGGGTAAAAGTGGAGGATGGCTTGGGCCATAAGGTGAGCAGAAGAGTGCCAGAATGCCCGTTTACCCTCTTCTTGATTAAACGTATATAAATGGATTTCCCCGTCCGTGTCGATCGGCTGCGTTGGTTCGATGGTGTTTCCATCCAATGCCGCCGATACCACATTTTTCGCCAATTGATGACTGATGCTTTTCGCAATATCCAACGCGCTGACGCCGGGCTCGTATTGCTTCACATTTCCGTCGGGAAAAGTTATATTAATCATAAGTGTTTGTGCATTTTTAAGTCCGCAAAGATAGGGAGAGCAGGGGAATAATGGGAGGCATTATTGAGCTTAATCTTTGTTAGGAAGTTTGGGGGTTTGGGAGTTTGGAGGTTTGGTTGGACGGGTAGAAATAATAGCAGCAGTATATATACAATTGCATTGTTTTTTTCACCGCGGAGACGCAGAGGATGGAGAGTAGCTTTGCGCTCTTTGAGCCTTTGCAGTGAATTTAATGTGCATTTTTATTCCCTTATCATGCCATCCCTTGGGAATAATCGGTCTCTACCACTCTCCGTCCAACTCTACATTTTTCATTCTACATTACCAAACTCCTCCCTCGTTCGCTAAAAAATCAATAATCGACAACACCTCTTGATTTTGCTGGAATTGCCGAGGGTATTGCGGGACGTTGATGTGAGCAAATGGCTCGTTTTTGGGGCGGTTGCGCAGATCGTTGGGGTAATCTTTTTCCCATTCTTGGGTGAAGGTCAAGGGCGTTTTAGGCAGGCGAAGCCATTGGAGGATTTGGCGATGTAGGGCGATGTTTAAATCGGCTAAAAAACTGTATCTGTGGTGGAAAATGTCGGCCAGGTCGTCTTCGAGGTAGGCATAAAACGGACTGGAACGGTAGGCGGTACGCAAACTGTTTAGGTGCTCGTCCATCCAGCGCTCTCGGTAACTGATGCGTGCATCGCGGGTGATAACTTTGCCTTTGTCCATCACGGGTACCGACAAACGTACGATTTTTTGTGGTCCGTCGATCAGGCAGCGACTGTGAATGCTTTGTCGTGGTAAAGTGTCATAAAGTTCCAGCACTGGCTTTTCCACACGCACATACGCTAAGTACCAGTCAACCGGTGCGAGGAAGGGCAAGGAAAATACCGTGGCGTTTTGCATGGGGGTGTTTTGGGGGACAAAAATAGGGTTATATTCGCCTTTTTAATTTAGAATTTAAAATTAAGAATTAAGGATGAAGAATGAATGATGAGTGTGCGAAATGTGAGTATTTGATATTTACTCTGATATTAGCTCAAAGCTGTAAACGTTTAACGCCTCAACAACTTAACAAAAAAATGCCATTATCTATAAGAATTACCATAGCAGCATTAGCAGCATTTTTCGTAACGCCATGTATCTGGGCGCAGGGCGTACGTGGTTACGTGATGGATGAGGCGGGTGATACACTGCCATTTGTCTCGGTGTTTAAGCCGAATACGGGAAAGGGGGTGTCGGCCAATGTCAATGGATATTACGAACTGTCTTTGGATTCCGGACGAACGGAAGAGGTGGTGTTTCAGTATGTGGGTTATAGTAATGTGCGGAAGACGGTAAGCGGAAGTGGGGCGTGGCAGCAGCTCGATATAC
>PXCF01000095.1 GCA_003566715.1 Cryomorphaceae bacterium
ACTACCGCTTAGAACTGGCGCCGGAAAACGACATGAGTTTCCGCGACTACATCGAGGCATACACCTTCAACGTGCCTTGGGGTGATTTCGGTATCGACCTGGCTTTAGGGCTTCCCACCGATAAAAAGGTGACGCCGTTTCACCGCATGTTTTTGCCCGAAGAAATGAAGTTGGCGTTTGATAGAGCCGTCTTACTGGATGAGCAAGGCAATACCCGTCCGTTAGTGGCACAAGAGCGCATGCTTTTAGACCTGCCGGTTCGCGCACCGCGGTGGCAGTGGGGAACACCCGTTCAACTCTTTTGGTTGCTGGCGTTGATTTTCGTTTTTTTGTGGTGGAAAAATAAGTTGGGCAATGTACTCACCCGTATTACCCAGGGTCTCATTGGTCTGGTTGGCGTGGTTATGGTCTTGCTGTGGTTCGCCACCGATCACAACGCCACGGCCTGGAATTTTAATCTCCTCTGGGCCATGCCTACGTGGCTGTTATTGGCGGTTCTGCCGTCGCGAAAAAAAACAGCCCACACCCTCAATCGCGTTCACCGCGTGCTGTTATTGACCACCTTACTGGGTTGGTTTTTCTGGCCACAAGACCTGCACCCTGCGGTGGTGGCTATTGTGGTGATGATGGGGGCGACGGTTTTGAGAATGAAGAATGAAGAATGAAGAATGTTGGAGGGGTTAGCCTTGCGCTAACCCTAATTGCACCTTACGCAGCTATCGGACAACTTAACACTTGCATTCAAAGCCTAAGTGGCTAGGCTAGAAAGTTTGAGAGCAAGGCTTGCGAAAATTGGAAATTCAGGAGTTTACAATAGTAAATGATTGGATTTTCAATTGAGCATAACGAAGCTATCGGACTTTCTAGACAGCCACTAACTTAACTATCATCTTCGTCCTCATCGTGCTCCTCGGCCTCAACAATCTCCATTGGCACGGAATCGGCTTTGTTTCTCATTCTATAGGCAAGTAACACTAAGTAACCACCAAGCATGGCACTGTAGATGCCCAATATCACATTGTCAAATTTTTGACCTTCGCCGAATGGGTCAACGATGATTAAAACACCTAAAGCGACGGAGACCATGCCGTTGATTTGCAAGAGCCATTTTTGTTTGCTGGATTTGAGTGCCATATAAATGAGGACAAACCCAATACCAATGGCCCAGCCGCCTACCACTAAGCGGAATATTTTCACGGCTTGGTCGGTATAAATGACAACCAGAAGCCCGAGTACAATATCGGTAATGGAAAGTAGAAGCGGGAAAAGCCAGGGTTTATCTGCTTTGCGTCTCTGCATGGTGAAGTATAAGGTGCCGCCACCGAGCAGCAACATCGCGATGCCCCAATACATGAAGGTTAGGCTCACTTTTTCAAACCCGAAGATAAATAGCGCAAGGGCAATAAGGATGGCGCCGCGTGTGGCCAGCATCCACCAGTTTTTTTTAATTTCCATCGGTATTGTCTTTTTTATTTTTTTGTTGTTCCTCGCGCTCTCTGCGTTTTCCTATTGACCAGCGGATATAGAAAATGGTCAATAGTATGGGGAAAACGATATATAAGACAATGTTCCAAGGGTTGGAAAAGTCGACCTGCTCATGATCGAGCTTGATGAGATCTTGACTTTGTGCATTGACAGATAATTGGAAAATAAGCGCTAAGATTAAAGTGTATGTACGCATGTAAGGATTGATTTAACCACAAAGCTACAATTTAGAATTGAAAATTCAGAGCCGAATGAAGAGAAGTTTTGTTTAATTTTTTTTACCTAATTGTGAACATTTTTTGTGTTTAAGCATTGTTTAAAGGTACATTTGCCAACCATACACATAAAATATTTTGCAGAAAGAATTAATGGAGACCAAGTATTCTATAAAAGATCTCGAACATCTATCGGGTATCAAGGCGCACACACTTCGAATGTGGGAGCAGCGCTACAATGTTATGGAGCCTCAGCGTACGGATACTAATATCCGTTACTATCTCGACGATGACCTTAAGCGGTTGTTGAATATTTCTATTTTGGTCAAGAATGGTGTCCGCATCAGTAAGGTCAGTAAGATGACCGACAAAGAGATGTACGAAAAAGTTTTAGAGCTGTCGTCTTACAAGGGCGATTACGTGTCACAGATCAACAGTCTGAAAGTGGCTATGCTCGACTTTGATCAAGACTTGTTTGAAAAGGTTTTGAATACAGCCATTTTTCAAATGGGCGCAGAGGAAGCCTTTAAGAACATCATTGGCACATTCATTTGTGAGGTGGGTGTTTTGTGGCAAACCAATGCCATCAATGTGGCGCATGAGCATTTTATTTCCAATTTGATTCGTCAGAAGCTCTTTTCTGCCATTGATCAATTGATGATAGGGGCGAGTAAAGATGACGATATTTACGTATTATACCTCCCCGACCAAGAGATGCATGAGCTCAGTTTGCTCTACTTGTACTATTACCTGCGAAAAAACGGCAAGCGTGTTATTTACTTGGGGCAGTCGGTGCCACACCATTATTTGTATTCTGTTTTAAAAACCACGGGTGCAAGGAATTTTGTTTCGGTATTGACCACCAGGCCATTTTCAGAAGAGCTGTCTAAGTATTTTCAGGAAATAGACACGATGTTTGGCAAGGAAGACTGTTGGTTTCATTTTACCGGCTTTCAAGCCATGGAGGCGTCATATTCGTCAGACGTTGACGCCACAAGATTTAGATATTTTAAAAACGTAGAAGATCTGAAAGGCGCTATTTTAAGTTCAGTAGAGATATAAATATTCCTGCGTTCTGCAGCCATATAGTAGCTCATATCACTTTACAATACATACTGGTTGTTTCTCATCTTAACACTACTTTTGTCGAATAGGCGTTGTGCCCATACGAAGTTCGGGTGAAGTCCTCTGTCTGTTAAAAGTGTATCCCTTTATGAGAACGTTGTTTAAGCATCTCAAAAACGATTTGCCGGCCAGCATTGTCGTATTTTTTGTAGCGCTGCCGTTGTGTTTGGGAATTGCTATGGCTTCTGGTGCGCCTTTGTTTGCCGGTATTATAGCGGGTGTAATTGGCGGGGTAGTGGTTGGTTCACTAAGTGGCTCGCCATTAGGTGTGAGTGGCCCGGCGGCCGGTTTGGTCGTTATTGTCATGGATGCCATTCAGTCCTTAGGTACGTGGGAATCTTTTTTGGTGGCCTTAATATTAGCGGGAATTCTGCAGTTGATCATGGGGTATCTCAAGCTGGGAATCATCGGTTATTATTTTCCCACCTCCGTTATTAAAGGTATGCTGTCAGGTATTGGATTGGTTATCATCATTAAGCAAATTCCCCAAGCAGTGGGTTATGTTTCTGACGTGTCGACTACTTTGGCTTTTCGAGATGCAAGATCTTCGGTGATGGCTTTCAAAACAATAAGTGATTCCTTGAATCCGGCAGCAGTGTTAACCAGTGGGTTGGCATTGGTTATTCTCATCTTATGGGAGTCCTTTTTTCAAAACAAACACAAAATCTTCCGAATCATTCAAGGCCCAATGGTGGTAATTTTGCTTGGTATAGCTATGAATTTACTGCTTCCGATATTCACTTCGCTCTCTTTTACGGATCAACAGTTGGTTCAAATTCCTGTATCCGAGGGGTTGGTTGGTTTGGTTGGCAACTTAACGTTTCCTGCGTTTTCTGTAGACATGCTTGCCAATAAAAAATTGTACGTGGTATCCTTGGTCGTTGCTGTGGTGGCAAGTCTAGAAACACTTTTATGCGCAGAAGCAACCGACAAGCTCGATCCGTACAAGCGAATCACTCCGCCCAACAGAGAATTGAAGGCTCAGGGCGTGGGTAATGTGTTGTCGGGTTTGGTAGGAGGATTGCCCATCACACAGGTTATCGTAAGGAGTTCGGCCAATATTTCTTTTGGCGGCCGCACGAAGCTATCGACCATTATGCACGGTTTTTTTATTTTGATATTTGTCGTTGCGGTACCGGAGGTCCTCAATTTGATCCCCTTGTCTGTTTTGGCAGCTATTCTCATTATTGTGGGATATAAGCTGGCTAGCCCTCGGTTATTTAAACGTATGTATGCGCATGGACTCAACCAGTTTTTGCCATTTGTCGTTACGGTTATTGGGATTTTGCTCACAGATTTACTCACCGGAATAGCTATTGGAATGGCGGTGGGCGTTTTTTCTATACTTCGAAACAATTATCTCAACCCTTATAGTTTTGCAACAACAGAAGAAACGCAGGATAAAACATTCACCCTAAAGCTATCAGAAGAGGTGACGTTTTTAAACAAAGGAAGTGTATTGAAGTACTTTAAATCCATTCCCAACGGGGCCCATATAACCATCGATGCCAGACAGTCTCGCTACATTGATTTTGATGTCAAAGAAATTATTCGCGATTTCTCGGTGAATGCAAAAGAGCGGGAAATTGAGGTTGAGGTGCTGGGTTTGGAGTCTGACATCTGAAACTTGGCGTCTGGGGTATAAACATTGTTGTGTGTTTGTGACCGTGATGTGTATTGTCCGACATTGGTGAAATCAAGTCCGGATTATTGTTTTGATCTCTCTCACAAACATTAAGCTAGAGAATGATCAGCCACCCTATTTTCTCTTAAGGTAAATTAACCCTTTGCTGGATATTATTTGGTTGATGATCAACCTATCTTGGAATTGATTCTACAGTCGTCTCAATATCAGATTTTAAGCGTCAAAAGTTCATCATCAAGTATTTTTTGTTATACTTTTTAATATTTTATTTAAACAAAACTTGCTGTAGTGTCGGTTTTCTGTTTATCTTTGCTTCATAATAATTAAACAAAACATCGTTATGTCAACTGCAGAGTTTGGAAACATGATTAGTGCGCATCAACAATTTTTGCAAAACTTGGCCCTCAAGCTGACCAAAAGTGGTGACGATGCAAATGATTTGATGCAAGAAACATTCTTTAAAGCCATAAAGAATAAAGAGAAGTACCAGGAAGGCACCAACATCAAAGGTTGGTTGTATACCATCATGAAGAATACCTTCATCAACAATTACCGAAAAAAGAAGAATCAAAACACATTTGTGGACGAAACGGATAATAATTATTTTATCAACAGTCGCCAGGCCGAAAAGGATGTGCGTACCGATCGTTTGGTAGATCAAGCGTATTTGATGCGTCAATTGGAAACGGTGGAGAGCACTTACTTGGATACGTTTATGATGCATTACAACGGATATAAGTACGAAGAGATTTCGGAGATCATGGATATCCCGTTGGGTACGGTAAAAAGTCGCATTTTCTTGGCGAGAAGAAAAATGATGGACAAACTTCAAGATTACCGTTAGTCATATTATTTAATTCTGTATTTTTACCAAAGCTGTAGATAGCCTAAACACGACAATCACACCATGAATAACCCACGCGCCATCGTCATTGGAGGAGGTTTTGCCGGCCTTTCATCTGCCATCAATCTTGCCGATAAAGGCATGTCAGTTACGTTATTGGAGAAAAACAATCATGTGGGCGGTCGTGCGCGTGTCTGGTCTTCTGAAGGTTTTACTTTTGATATGGGGCCAAGTTGGTATTGGATGCCGGATGTGTTTGAAGACTTTTTTTCACGCTTTGATAAACGTGTTTCCGATTATTATAAATTGAACAGATTAGATCCGGGTTACGAGGTTTACTTTCCCGAAGAAGAAAAGGTGGCCGTCGATGCCTCGATGAAAACACTTTCGGAGTGGATGGAGCGATTAGAGCCGGGGAGTTTTGATAAATTACAAAAATTTCTTGACGAGGCTGAGTATAAATACAAGGTTGGTATCAATGATTTGGTGTATAAGCCATCGCGTTCACTTACTGAGTTTATCGATATTCGATTGTTGAAAGGCTTGATTCGTATGGATGTTTTTAGTTCCATGCGCAAGCACGTCAACGCTTATTTTAAGCATCCATACCTGCGTCAGTTGATGGAGTTTCCTATATTATTTCTTGGTGCCGTTCCATCTAACACGCCGGCGCTTTATTCCCTTATGAATTATGCCGATCTAAAACTTGGTACTTGGTACCCTGAAGGGGGCATGTATTCGGTGGTACGCGCCATGGAATCTTTGGCCATTGAAAAAGGAGTGGCCATCAAGTGCGACGCGGAAGTTACCGGTTTTGAGTTCAACGGAAAAAACATCAGTGGTGTGAAAGTTGGCGATGAAGTTTTTGAAGCCGATGTGGTGGTTGCGGGTGCCGATTACCATCACGTAGACCGTCATTTATTGCCCGCCGACCGTTCAAACTACTCTGAGCGTTACTGGGACAAACGAAAAATGGCACCTTCGAGTTTGTTGTTTTACATCGGTGTAAACAAACCCATTGAAAACATGGAACATCACTCATTGTATTTCGACGCACCCTTTGATCAGCATGCCGATGCCATTTATACCCGACCGCGCTGGCCAGAAACCCCACTATACTACGTGTCTAATACCTCCAAAACAGACCCCAATGCCGCTCCGGAAGGTTGCGAGGCCTTGACGTTTCTTGTGCCATTGGCCCCAGACTTAGAGGATACTGAAGAGATGCGAGAAAAATATTTTCACAAAATCATGGATCGCTTTGAGTCGACTATGGGACAAAATATTCGCGATAATATTGTCGTTAAACGCTCTTATGCCATGAATGACTTTGTGACCGATTATCACGCATTTAAAGGAAACGCATACGGTTTGGCCAACACCCTTGATCAAACGGCCATTTTAAAACCAGGCTTGAAAAACAAAAAACTCAACAACTTGTATTATACTGGTCAGCTTACTGTTCCAGGTCCCGGTGTCCCGCCTTCCATCATCTCAGGTATCGTTGTGGCCGAGGAAATTGTAAAAGACATGGCTTTTAAACCAAAGAAATCAAGCAGCGTAGCATAAACACACGCAAAACCTCACACTCCTATGATTGATTTATACAATTCTGTCAGCAAGCGTACTGGGAAAATGATTACCAATTCATATTCCACGTCGTTTTCTCTGGGCATTTACTGCTTGGATAAAAAATATCACGATGGTATCTATGCCATTTATGGTTTTGTTCGCTTAGCCGATGAAATTGTTGATACTTTTCACGGGTTTCCCAAGAGGGAGCTTTTAGATGAGTTTGAAAAAGATACTTTCGTTGCTATTGAAAGAAAGATTAGTTTAAACCCGGCACTAAACGCTTTTCAGTGGGCGGTAAATACTTACAATATCGATCACGAAAATATACGCACTTTCCTCAAGAGTATGCGCATGGACTTGTCTATGCAAGACCACGATAAAACCAGCTACGAAGATTACATCCTCGGTTCTGCCGAAGTTGTTGGTTTGATGTGTCTCAGTGTTTTCTTAGACGGTAATCAAAAGAGATACGATGAGCTCAAAGACGCAGCCATGAAATTGGGAAGTGCCTTTCAAAAAATAAATTTTCTTCGCGACTTACACGCCGATTACTTTCAATTGGGACGGGTTTATTTCCCCGGAGTTGATATGAAAGATTTTGATGCCGATACCAAAAAGGCCATCGAAGCAGATATCGAAATTGATTTTAAGGCCGGTTACGAAGGGATCAAGCAACTTCCTCGAGGCGTTCGCTTTGGGGTGCATGTGGCCTATGTCTATTATTATGCCTTGTTTCAGCGTATCCGCGGACTAGAGCCAAGTGTCATTCTAGAAAAACGCGTGCGTATTCCCAATCGAAAAAAGTACCATTTGCTTTTGAGTTCTTACTTTCGCCACAGTTTTAATATCCTCTAAATTTTACATATGTCCGAATACGTTATCCTGGTCAACGAGCGCGATGAGCCGCTTGGACTGATGGAGAAAATCGAAGCCCACGAGAAGGGCTTGTTACACCGTGCCTTTAGTGTTTTTGTGCTCAATTCCGATGGTGAATTGCTCCTGCAAAAACGCGCTTCTCATAAGTATCACAGTGGTGGTCTTTGGTCTAACACCTGCTGTTCACATCCCAGAGATGGAGAAAAGGTTGAAGATGCTGCCCACCGTAGAATGCAAGAAGAAATGGGCTTTGACTGCCATTTGGAAAAGCTCTTTACCTTTACCTATAAGGCCGAGTTTGACAACAACATGATGGAGCACGAGTATGACCACGTTTTTGTGGGGTACGACAACCAAAACCCCGTGCCTAATCCCGATGAAGTGGAGGACTACAAGTGGTTGCCACTTGAAGATGTTGCCGAGGACATCAAGCAGAATCCCAATATTTATACCGCTTGGTTTATCATCGTCTTTGAACGCTTTCATCAGGCCATCTTGTCTCGCTGATTCTTGCACTTTTTTTTCTCGCTTCCAAATCATTTTACCTCTAACGTTTGTTAAAGGTGTAAATCATTATAATCATGCAAGTCACTGTTAGCCGAAAGGCTCATTTTAATGCCGCACATCGTTTACACAATCCCCAGCTTTCCGATCGTGAAAACGAGGAATTGTTTGGTCTTTGCAACAACGAAATGTATCATGGTCACAACTACGAACTCATTGTAGCTGTCAAAGGAGACATTGACCCCAAGACCGGTTACGTGGTCGATATGAAATGGCTGAAAGACCTTATAAAAAAAGAAGTAGAAAGCCGTTACGATCACAAAAACTTAAACCTACAAACCGAAGACTTTAAAAACCTTAACCCGACCGCCGAGAATATCGCCGTGGTGATATGGAAACGCTTGCGTGACCATGTCCCCTCATCATTAACACTTAAAGTAACATTATATGAAACCCCAAGAAATTTCGTCGAAGTCGGTGCTTAACGGTAACGGAAAGCTCAATGGCCATGTGAATGGAAACGGTCACCATCACATAGAAGACGACCACGTATTTAACGGCAAAATCGATACGCCTATGATCGAAGGTGCCTTTGATGTGAGCGACGAAGAAAAAATAGACCGCATTGCCGATAAGGTAGCCGATATCTTATCTATCTTAGGTCTCGACCTCACCGATGATAGCTTGCGCGATACGCCCCATCGCGTAGCCAAGATGTACGTCAAAGAGGTATTCTCCGGTTTGAATCCCGCCAATAAGCCCAATGTGCAAATGTTTGCCAATTCATATGGCTACAACCGCATGCTGGTAGAGCGCGACATAACCTTACACTCTTATTGTGAACACCACTTGGTGCCGATTATTGGAAAAGTGCACGTGGCCTATATCAGCAACGGACACGTGATTGGCTTGAGCAAAATCAACCGAATTGTCCGTCACTTTGCCAAACGGCCTCAAGTACAAGAGCGTCTCACCGAGCAAATAGCACGTGAACTCAAGCAGGTGTTGCAAACTGAAGATGTGGCGGTAGTGGTAGATGCTGAACACTTTTGTGTCATTACACGGGGAATTGAAGACGGACAGTCTTCAACCGTTACTTCTCATTTCTCCGGCGCGTTTTCCGATCAGAAAACCAGAGAAGAGTTCTATCGTCAACTGGAATTGAAATAGTTAAAGCATAATAGTCATGGAAAACAAGAACATATTAGTCATTGGAGGAAATTCAGGCATAGGTGAGAAAATTGTTAAGCGCTTGTCTGATAAGGGTGCCAATATCTACGCCTCCAATCGCAATGGCTTTAGCAGTTTGCCGTCTGGTATGCACATTCAAGAAGTCGATGTCACTGCCGATGAATTTACTCTTAATTTACCCGATGAGTTACATGGTCTTGTCTATTGTCCAGGTAGTATCAACCTAAAACCCTTCGATCGCATAAAATTGGAAACCTACGTAGAAGACATGAACATCAATTTTTACGGAGCGGTAAAAGTGTTGCAACAAGCGCTACCCGTGATGCGTAAAACCGGCGATGCTTCTGTGGTCGGTTTCTCTACCGTTGCCGTAAACACTGGCTTGCCTTTTCACGCTTCGGTAGCGTCGGCCAAAGGCGCCCTAGAAGGGCTCTTTCGTTCATTAGCCGCGGAATATGCACCAAAAGTGCGGTTCAATATTATTGCTCCTTCACTTACAGATACCCCTATGGCCAAAGGACTTCTTGGTAGCGACAGAAAAAAAGAAGCCTCTGCCGAGCGTCACCCCTTGAAAGCGGTAGGTGAGGCCGACCAAATGGCCGCTATGGCACAACTGCTGCTCTCCGATGAAGGTTCGTGGATCAGTGGACAAACCATGCACATTGACGGAGGAATGTCCAACCTTAAACCATAATTATTCGTGCGCCATATCCAACCAAAAGACCTTGCAGAACAGGACCGCTTTTACAAAGTGGCCTTTTTTAACACGTTGTCTGGTATCCGTACGCCTTTTATGGTGGGCACCCAAGGCCCCGTGGCCAATATTGGTCTTTTTAATTCCATTGTCCACATCGGTGGCAACCCACCTTTGTTGGGCATGGTGTTTCGACCAGCTACGGTTCCGCGCCATACTTTAGAAAACATTCTTGATAGTGGCTGGTACACGCTTAATAGTGTAACGGAATCGTTGGTAGAAAAAGCCCACCAAACCTCGGCCAAGTACGAGCGTGAGGTCTCGGAATTTCAGGCCGTTGGTTGGGAACCGCATTACGAAAAAGACATTCCGGCGCCATTTGTTGGCGAAAGTCCATTGAGAATGGCTTTGCAATTTGTAGAAAAGCATCACATTGCCGCTAACGACACCATTTTTTTGGTGGGGGAGGTCAAGCACATCTGGATGGATGAACAAGCCATTGACCAATCCGGAGAAATCTTGCACGATGTATTAGAAACCACGTTGGTGAGTGGACTTGACGCCTATTATTCGCGCAAAAAAATTGGCAACCAACCTTACGCCCGTCCATGAAAATAAACGTCCACTGGTTCCGTAGAGATTTGAGGCTACACGACCATCGCGCACTAGCCAAAGCAACCAACGATGGTGCGCATCCGGTTTTACCTCTGTTTATTTTTGATACGGATATTCTCGATGTTTTAGAAAACAAGAAAGATCAGCGGGTTCATTTTATCCATCGTACCCTAGAGCAGATGCGCGAGGAGCTTCACGTGCTTGGGTCGAGCATGCTGGTTCGCTACGGTAAACCCGTAGACATATGGAAGTCGCTTGTAGAAGAATACAACATTGCCTCCGTTTCGGTCGTACGTGACTATGAGCCTTACGCCCAAGAAAGAGATAAAGCGGTTTACGACTTTTTACAATCCCAAAACATCAGTTTTACCGGTTGTAAAGACCAAGTCATTTTTGAAAAGTCGGAAATCACCAAAAACGACGGCGGGTATTATTCGGTTTTCACCCCTTACAGCAAGTCGTGGAAAGCAGCTTTAACCAACGATCACTACGCTGAGGCCAAGGTGAACAACGAAGGCTTTTTTAAGACCAAGCCTTTGTCTATGCCTACTTTAAAAGACATGGGCTTTGAGGAAACCGATGTGCGTTTGTTTCCCACTAAAAATGTATCCGACGAAATCCTGGCTCACTACCACGAAAAGCGCGACATTCCGTCGGTAAAAGGAACTTCTCGTATGAGTGTGCACCTGAGATTTGGAACGGTGTCTATTCGCGAATTGGTGAGGCGTGCTAAATCTACCAATGAGACCTATCTCAATGAGCTAATCTGGCGCGACTTTTACCAAATGACCCTGTATCACAATCCGCAGTCGCCACATAAGGCCCTTAAGTCTAAGTACGACAACATTAAATGGGAGATTAACGAAGAACACTTTACGGCCTGGTGTGAAGGTAAAACGGGTTATCCATTGGTGGATGCCGGTATGAGGGAGCTCAATACGACCGGTTATATGCACAATCGCATCCGCATGTTGACGGCTAGTTTTTTGACCAAGCACTTACTCATCGATTGGCGCTGGGGGGAGCGATATTTTGCCGAGAAGTTGCTGGACTTTGACTTAGCTGCCAACGTGGGTGGTTGGCAGTGGGCGGCGGGCTGTGGCAACGATGCAGCGCCATATTTCCGCATTTTCAATCCTTACACCCAGCAGGAAAAGTTTGACCCCAATCACACCTATGTCAAACGATATGTAAAGGAATTTGACACCAACGAGTACGTCGATCCCATAGTTGACCACAAGTGGGCCAGAGAGCGCGCATTGGAGAGGTACAAAACAGGCATCAACGGCTAGGTTTATCTCCGCTGAGATATCTTTGTTTGCAGACAATAAACAAGGTGAAAGAAACGTTCACCGCTCAAGAAAATGAATGTTTCTGCATGCGTTTATTTTACGTATCTTTGCAGACCAAATCGTGTAATTGTTTATGTCAAAGCTTCAGCTTTTTAGGTCCTTTTTACCGGTATTGTTTTTTGCCCTTTTCGCCCTAGGCGGGTGTAGCGAATATCAAAAGGTGCTCAAGAGTTCCGACAGTGACTATAAATTTAAGAAAGCCAAAGAATATTTTGAAGATGAAAAGTACGCCAAAGCGTATCCGCTTTTCGACGAGCTATTGACATTATATCGAGGTTCAACACAGGCGGAAGAGGTTTATTACTATTTGGCTTTAACCCATTTTCATCTCAAGGAATACATTTTGTCGGCTTATCATTTCAAGAATTTTACCAAGACCTTTCCCAAGAGTAAATACGCGGAAGAAGCAATGTTTCTCACGGGTTATTCTTATTACAAAGAATCGCCGAACTTTAGCCTAGAGCAGAGTTTTACGTTTAAGGCCATCAATCAATTGCAGCTATTTGTCAATACCTATAGAAACAGTCCAAGACTTGAGGAGTGTAATCAGCTCATTATTGAACTGCGCCAAAAACTTGAGAGAAAGGCCTATATCAACGCCAAGCAATATTACACCATCGGGCACTTTCAATCGGCCTCCATTGCATTGGCCAATATGATCGCCGATTTCCCCGACACCAAATATCGCGAAGAGGTGATGTATCTCATCGTGAAATCGCGTTATGAATTGGCTCGTTTTTCCATTGAAAGCAAGCAATTGCAGCGCTACATAGAAACCAGAACAGCTGCTGAGCAGTTTGAAGAAGCTTTTCCCGCAAGTAAAAAAGTGACGGAGACTCGGGAGATATTGGCCACCGTCAATGAACAAATCAATCAAATGCAATCTGAAATATCATGACCGATTTTAAAAAATCCAATGCATCACGCGAAATTCAAACCAACGATCACAACGCCATTGATGCACCTACAGGAAATGTTTACGAGGCCATTGCCATCATTGGTAAGCGCGCAGTAGCTGTAGGTGAAGAAATCAAGCAAGAGATTCACGATAAGCTCGAGGAGTTTGGCGTCAGTAACGAGATGTTGGAAGAGGTATTCGAGAATCGCGAGCAGATTGAATTGAGCCGTTTTTACGAAAGCTTGCCTAAGCCTTCGGCCATTGCTCTCCAAGAGTGGTTGGAAGGAAAGATTTATTTCCGTCGCCCGGAAGATGAGCAAAATTAAACCGTTCGCCAATACATTTGCATGGTTTTAAAGGGCAAAAAAATATTAATTGGCGTTTCCGGAAGCATAGCGGCTTACAAAATTCCGTTTTTGGTCAGACTACTGGTTAAAAAAGGGTGTGAAGTCCGTGTGATGATGACCCGGCCAGCCACGTCTTTTGTAAGCCCATTGACATTGTCGACACTCACCGATCACTCGGTGGATGTCGACTTTTTTGATCATGAAAAGCCACAAAAAGGCTGGGTGAATCATGTGGACTTAGGATTGTGGGCAGACGTGCTTATTTTGGCACCGGTAACCAGTAATACCTTGAGCAAGTTGGCTTCAGGTAAGTCTGACAACCTCTTGACGGCGACGTTTATGAGTTCCCGCTGTCCTGTCTTCTTTGCGCCCGCTATGGATTTAGACATGTATCACAACGAAGCCACCAAATCCAATATAGAAGCATTGGTGTCGCGTGGCTACCATCTCATTCCATCTGAATCCGGGGAATTGGCCTCTGGATTGGAAGGGGAGGGGCGAATGGCTGAGCCGGAGAACATTCTTGCGGCAGTAGAGCTCAGGTTGTCAGCCTCACTTCCGCTTCGGGGTAAAAAGGTCATGGTCAATGCCGGTCCCACTAAAGAGGCCATCGATCCGGTTCGTTATATTGGTAATCACGCCACCGGGAAAATGGGGTATGCCCTGGCCAAAGAAGCTGCAAGGTTAGGCGCAGATGTTCATTTCATTTTAGGTCCCACCGATACAGCGTTTGATTTGGAGGGCATGCAGGTTACACGCGTGGTTTCGGCCGACGACATGTACGCGGCTTGCGCTCAATGCTTTCCCGAAGTAGATATAGCTATTTTTTCTGCCGCCATTGCCGACTACAAACCCAAAGAAGCGTTGGTGCAAAAAATAAAAAAATCCGATGCGGATATGCATATTGCGCTGATTCCCAATGTAGATATCTTAAAGACCTTAGGTAATAAAAAACAAAAGGGACAAATGGTCATTGGTTTTGCTTTGGAAACCGAGAACCTGCTGGACAATGCACGCAAAAAACTACATACGAAAAATGCCGATTTCATCGTTTGTAATGTAAGTGGAGAACAAACAGGCTTTGCCCACGATACAAACGAGGTATGGATTTTGAGTGAAGATAAGAAGGAGGTTCACTTTCCGCTTAAAGATAAATCATTATTGGCATCAGACTTATGGGCGTATTTCATAGAACATATCGATTAACAGCGGCCTTGCTTTTTATTGTGGCGGCAAATTCCGCGTTCTCGCAGGAGTTTAACGCACAGGTAACCGTTAATCACGATCAAATTCAAAGACAAGACGTTCAGATTTTCAAGACGCTGGAGACATCTTTATTTGAGCTTATCAACAACACCAAATGGACAGGTGATACCTACGATATGGATGAGCGCATTGATGTCAATTTTGTCTTGGTCATTGATAAACAAATTGGCCAAGATCAGTTCGGTGGCTCACTGCAAGTCCAGTCTGCGCGACCAGTTTACAACACAACTTACCTAAGTACCTTACTCAACCATCGCGACCAAGACGTAACGTTCAATTACATTGAATACGAATTAATGGAGTTCAATCCCAATACGTCAAACCCTAATTTGGTGTCTTTGGTCGCCTTTTACCTCTACGTGATACTTGGTTTAGATGCCGATTCGTTTGAAAAGGGTTCGGGAGCAAAGTTTTATTCTAAGGCAGAAGATATTGTCAACTTTATGCAAGGAGAGCGTCAGCACAAAGGTTGGAGAGATGGAGAGGGGATCGGTCAGCGCAATCGCTTTTGGATATCTGAAAACCTCAATAACGCCATCAATCAGCCACTGCTTGAAGCGCTTTACACCTATCACCGTGAGGGACTTGATTTGATGTATGATAAAAGCAAGCATCGCCAAGCCAAGGAAGCCGTTATGAACGCGATCATCTCGATTGAAGAGGTTCACAAGCGTCGCCCCACCGGTATTTTATTGCAAATGTTTTTAGATGCAAAGCGACCGGAAATCATCAGAATTTTTAGCGATGGAGAGCCGGTTAATACCGTGCCGCTGAGAGAAATGCTCGAGAAGATCGATCCCACCAATAGAGATAAATACGAAAACCTTGGATCAGCATAGTATGCGGGTTTTGGGTCTGATGTCGGGTACATCACTCGATGGTCTCGACATGGCTTTGGTGAAGTTTTCTGAATCAAAATGGCGCCTGTTGGCCACCCACCATCTTTCATATCCACAGGAATGGCTGTCGTCATTGTCAACGGCGCACCAGCAATCCGGATTAGAACTGACCGCACTGGATTTGTCCTATGGACGTTGGTTGGGCGAACAAGTGCGTGTTTTTTCCGAGCAATATGGTCATATAGATTTGGTTTCTTCTCACGGACATACCATATTTCATCAGCCTGAACATCATTTGACATTGCAAATTGGTCACGGACAAGCATTGGCCATCGCCGCTCAGTTGCCGGTAGTCAACGACTTTCGCACCGCAGACGTACTGATGGGGGGGCAAGGAGCGCCACTGGTTCCCAGGGGAGACTTAGACTTATTTCCCGAATACGATGCTTGGCTAAATCTCGGAGGAATGGCTAACATCACCACGAGAAAAGGCGCTCGTGCTTTGGCCTGGGATTTATCTCCCTGTAATATGGTATTTAATGCGCTAAGTCGGCGCGAAGGGCTGCCCTATGACAAAGATGGTCAAATGGCACGTGCAGGTAAATACATTGCGTCATTGGCGCAAACCATAGAGCGTTTTGATTATTTTCAGCGAACACCTCCTAAATCCTTGGGTAGAGAATGGGTGGAAGAACAGATCATGCCCGTATTTGACGGCGTTTCTACGGAAGATGCCCTGCATACAGCCGTAGAGGCTTTTTCTGGTGTCATGGTGAAGCAAATCCCCAATCATGCACACGCAATCTTAGTGAGTGGTGGAGGTGCGCACAATCGATATTTAATGGAAGTTCTCCACGAAAAATGCCCCGCACGCTTGGTTGTACCCGATAAATTAACGGTTGATTTTAAAGAAGCCATCGTTTTTGCTTACTTGGGGTATTTGCGGTTTGCGAATAAAAACAATGTACTTTCTGATGTTACTGGGGTGACACATGATCACTCAGCTGGAGTGCTATACGCTCCCAGATAGAGCAAAGTAAGGATTCTTTAAGAAAGTTGACGTTTGTCTTTTTTTAATGATGATTTATTCTATATTTGTCGAATAGAGATTGTTGAGACATCTAAAAGCAAGAGGATTATCCACAGTCTGTTTTTTTAAGTAATGGTATTTAAAGTAAAGTGTTTACAGAAATTGGAAGCCAAAGAATGACAAACCGGCCAAAAAGGTATATGAAAATAAAATTTCCATTGTGTAGCGGTTTTTTGAGCCTACCAAGGTTTGAAAAGTATGAGTTGCACAATAAAGCACTAAAAGTAATCGCTGGTTTGCTGCTGTATCTGCTGCCACTGTTGACGTTTGCCTCCAACCAACACCTTCCCTTGCTATACATTGAAGATAAAGGTTATGAGCTGAAAGACGTCATATCCTTACCCGTAGATTCCTTCACGCCATCTTCAACAACCGTTCTTAATCTTGGCTTATCGTCGAGCTCCTATTGGATCAAAATCGCTGGACAAGAATTAGATGAGGTCATCGTGTTAGAGTATCCACTATTAGACAAAGTTTCAGCGTATATACTCAACGACAAAGAGGAAGTATTGAGAATCGTACACACCGGTGATATGATTCCCTTTAGTAGTCGCTTGTATCCCAATCAATTGTTCGTTTTTAAGCTTCCTGAAGATGCGAAATCAGTTTATATCAATGTGTTTTCTCATGATCATTTGATTATTCCAATTAGAACGCTTGATAATGCCAATTTACTAAAACAGTTATCCGCCATTGATTTGTTTTTTGGCGCTTTTTTCGGAATCATCATTGCGCTTTTATTTTACAATACATTTTTGTTTTTTACTGTAAAAGAAAAGGCCTATTCGTTCTACATCATGTATTTGCTGTTTATTCTGTTTTCACACGCGTCTTTAAATGGATTTCACAGCCGAGTATTGTTTCCGGACGCACCGGTTTTTGCCAATCGTTTTTTGCTCATTAGCACTGCATTATCAGGTGTTTTTGCCATATCGTTTGCCATCCATTTTCTTCGGGTTAGATTTTATGCGCCAGTATTTTATTGGCCTTTGCGCTTCTTTCAAATGGTATATGTCATTTTAATCGTTGTTACTTTTTTTCACCTCTCATCCAGACTTACCTCATACTTTGACATTCTTGCATTGTTTTTGGCTCTATATGGCTTTGCATTTTCCGTTGCAATTGCAAGAAAACGTTATCGACCAGCTTACTTCTTTTTGGCGGCATGGTCTGTTTTTCTCATCGGACTCACCATATTTACTTTACGCAATTTCGGGTTGTTACCGTATTCATTTATTACCAATCACATGGTGCAAATTGGTGTAGCCAGTGAGGTGCTTTTATTGTCATTTGCACTGGCCGATAGAATAAAAATTCTTCAAAAAGAAAAGGATCGTACCCAGAAAGTTGCCCTCGATATTTCTTTGGAAAATGAGCGTATCATTCGCGAGCAAAACGCTCTGTTAGAAAATAGGGTAAGGGAAAGGACCCAAGATTTGATAAGGGCAAATAGAACCATGGAAGAAACAGTATCTGCTCTTAAAGAAACGCAGACACAGATGGTTGAACAAGAGAAAATGGCTTCCTTAGGACAGCTTACAGCCGGTATTGCTCACGAGATCAACAACCCCATAAACTTTGTGATCAATAACCTCAAGCCACTGAAGCTTGATATTAATGATATTTTCGCTCTTCAACAACGAGCAGAAGAAATTCTGGAAGAGGTTCCTGAGCTTTTGCGTAAATTTAATGATGAGAAAGAGAAAATTGACTACGAATTTGTGGTGAATGAAATCAATGAATTGATCGAAGGAATTGACGAAGGCGCAAGACGAACATCTCAAATTGTTGTTGGACTTCGCTCATTTAGCCGGTTAGACGAAGAAGACGCTAAGCAGGCGGATATTAGCGAGGGAATTAGATCAACATTGGTGTTGCTCAACAATAAAACCAAGGGTATCATTGAGATCGTAGAAGAGTATGACGATAATAACGTGATTGAGTGCTATCCCGGAAAACTCAATCAAGTCTTCATGAACTTGTTTTCAAATGCCATTGATGCATTAAACTCTAGAGTGGAAGAAGACATAAAACATCAACCTAAGATCTGGATTAAAACCCTCAATACGGGCGAAAAATTGCAAATCTTTATTAAAGATAATGGTATTGGAATGCCGGAGGAGGTAAAGCAAAAAATATTCGACCCATTTTTTACTACAAAAGATGTTGGAAAAGGAACTGGACTAGGAATGTCTATTGTATTTAAAATTATACAAGCGCATAAAGGGCAGTTTAAGATAGATTCGGCACCTGGTGTTGGAACAGAAATAACTGTATCTTTGCCTTTAATCATTAATTCTGAATCAGATTGAAAGAGGATAGGATTTGCGTATTGTACCTCGATGACGAAGTGAACAACCTTCGCTCGTTTAAGGCTGCATTGAGGCGCGACTATCATGTATTGGTAGCTGAAAATCCGGATGAGGCTCTAAAGTTGTTAAATCAAGAGAATCCGCAAATCGTATTCTCAGACCAACGAATGCCGGAGATGACCGGCGTAGAGTTTTTACAGCGTATCAGAGAAACCCATCCCGAAGTCATACGGATTTTGCTTACCGGTTTCGCTGACATAGAGAATGTGGTTCAGGCCATCAATAAAGGACACGTATATCGTTACTTGACTAAGCCTTGGAATGAAGACGATATTCGATTTGCCATAGAGAATGGAGCGGAACTTTATCAAACAAAACTCAATCTCAAGGTGAAAATGGAGACTCTTCAGCGAACCAATGAAGAGTTAAATCGCTTTATCTACAGTACTTCTCATGACTTAAGGGCGCCCATAGCTACTTCTTTAGGCATAGTGAATATTGCAGAAATGGAAATCAATGATCATCAATCGTTGGAGTATTTTCAAATCATCAAAGAAAGTTTGTTGCGCATAGATGATTACATAAAAAATATTTTAAACTATTACCGCAATAATCGCTTTGAATCTACCCGCAATAAGGTTAATATAAAAGAAGTCATTGATGAGGTCATTGATTCCTTAAGTGCAACTATTTCGCTTTATAAAGCAACCATTAATATCGATGTAGACGAAAATTTAGTGTGGTTGCTCGATGATTTTAGACTTCGCATCATTCTCAATAACCTACTTTCAAATGCCATTAACTTCAAACGACCGGATGTTGATTTAGTCATTAAAGTTTCAGCCAAGGTGGAAAATGATACCTTATCTATGCGTGTCGCTGATAACGGAATGGGGATAGAGGAGGAGGTGCAATCAAAAATATTTAAAATGTTCTTCCGTGGTACCCACAAGGTATACGGAACAGGTCTTGGTTTGTATATTGTCAAAGAAGCTGTTAGGGAAATGAATGGCAAAATCTCTTTGTCTTCTGCTTTCGGCGAAGGCACATCGTTCGACCTTACATTTCCCCCAAGCCAAGACTAAAGGCTTTTGTAGCCTTTAGCCAGCATGTGAAACAATTTGGCAAAAATCTGCCGCGTTTAACGAAGCTCCTCCAATCAGTCCTCCGTCAATATCTGTTTGCGCCAATAACTCAGCGGCGTTATCAGGTTTCATTGATCCACCGTATATGACCCGAATATTTTCACCAGTTTTTCCGCCATTGATGTTGTAGATGCATTGACGAATGTGCATGTGTACTTCATTGGCCTGTTCCGGACTCGCCGTTTTTCCTGTGCCAATAGACCATACCGGTTCGTAAGCAATGACCAATTTATCAAAATTGATGGACGGGTCTAAAACTTCATTGATTTGTCGAGTGATTACGTCTAAATAGACGTTGCTCTCGCGTTCTTCAATGCGCTCTCCAACACAGAAAATGACCGTGAGACCATTGTCTTGCGCCAGTAAAATTTTCTCGCGAATATCTGCTCCGGTTTCTCCGTAGTACTGACGGCGCTCACTGTGACCAATAATAACCCATTCGGCACCAGCTTCTACCACCATGAACGCGCCAACGTCACCCGTATAGGCACCAGAGGCTTTTTTGTGTACCGTTTGTGCACCCAACATTACCGGGGTGTTCTTTAACACTTCAGATAAGGGGTAAAGATGAGGGAATGGTGGACAAATTATGACTTCAGCATTTGTTTCCGGCAAGAGTTTTACAATCTCTTGGCAACGTTGGATACCCTCATTGATACCAGAGTTCATTTTCCAATTACCAGCAATAATTGAGGTGCGCTTAGTAGGCATGTGTTTTTATAATTATTCGTGATTGATTCTTGGATCCATCCAAGCATGTAGTAAATCGACCGCAAAGTTAATCACTACAAAAGTGATGGCAATGACCAAAACGCACCCCATCACTACCGGCAAGTCTAAAGTATTTAATGCATCAACGATGAGCTTGCCCAATCCATTCCAACCGAAAATGTATTCCACAAATACCGCTCCGGCCAACATCGAGGCCAACCAACCCGAAGCCGAGGTGATCACCGGATTTAAGGCATTGGGTAAGGCGTGGCGATAAACCAACTGAAAGGTGTTTAACCCCTTTGCTCTGGCTGTGCGTATGTAGTCTTGTGACCAAACTTCCAGCATGCTGGAACGCGTTAATTGCGTAATCACGGCCAAAGGTCGAATGCCGAGAGTAAGTGCTGGAAGCACCAGATTTCTCCACGCTATATGCTGTTCTTCTCCAAAATCGTCCCACTCTACCAAATTGCCACTCATCGGTAGTCCGGTAAAATCTGCCCAGAGAAATCCAAAGAGATAGGCCGCTATAATGGCCGATAAAAAGGAGGGGATAGACATGCCCAAGGTACTGCAAAAAGCCAAAAAGGTATCTAACCAACTGCCGGGTTTCATGGAGCTGATAACGCCCAAAACAATCCCCAAGATTAAGGCAATGGCCATGGCCGTAATGGCCAGTAGCGCTGTGTTGGGCAGCACGCGGGCAATGATGCGGTTGACACTCATGCCTTGCATTTGAAAGCTCTCACGTAAGTAAGGCAACTTGACGACCAATGCGCCATTGTCATTGCTGAAAATGCTAAAAGCAACAGAGCGCTTATCGAGGTTGCTCACGTGCATGTCGTCTTTACGGTGGTATGAAATGGGCAGTAAGTCGTTGACGAACCAGAGGTATTGCTGACTCAGCGGTAAATCAAAGCCGTGAACTTTTCTCACGGCCTCCAAGGTCTCGGCATCTTCCCGCTGGTCGAGCATCATACGTGCCGGGTCGCCGGGAAGTACGGTAAACAAAAAGAACACCAACGTAACAACGCCCAATAAAATGGTTAATGTGTATGTGGCTTGTTTCACGTAGGTTGAAGGTTTTTGTGGACTTATTTAAAATACCCCTCGGGTAAGTCGCGGGGGTTCCACTTGTCAACCACCACACCGCGTTCCAAAATCACTACGCCGGGGTTGGCCCGCACAATGGTCTTTAACGTGGTTTGGTCTGCCGTCGCAAATGGAATGGGAATTTGGTACTCGTGGCGCAATACCTCTACTTTAGAGGCTGAGGTCGCGGTAATGCCTAAGACAGTTACGCCGGCATTTTCCGCAGCTTCAACAAATCGGTTGACGTGTGGATACAGCTTGCCGTGACTTTTTTCCATGTCGTAGGATATAACCAATACCACTTTGTCCATGTTTAAAACCTCGTCGGTGATGTCTTCGCCTTCCAAATCAATCACAAAGTCGTGAATGGGCGCCTCGTATCCGTCTCTCACTTTCTTGGAAGTGGTGCGGTCACTGTCAATCGCCCAACCTTCTTTTTCCCACCAACGCTCACTGACGTAGATATCTGAGTCAACCACAGTCTCTTCGCCGGTAGCTTCGTTTACCATTGTGTACACGGTGACGTGTTTTGGCGGCTCTAAGCCAAGCTCTTCGGCAGACTTCATGCCTTCAGGGATACTTTTGCCAATGGCGTAAGGACGAAAGTCGATGAACGGCAAGTGGCGAAGTACGTGACGAGCAATGCCGGCATTCACCAATAGTGTAAGGCCCATAACCAATGCGCCAACTTTTGGGGTGAACATCGGCTTAATATTTTTGCGAAAACGCAACAACCAAAGGATGAGCACCAGTAAAACGATGTCTTTGGTAAACGATTGCCAAGGGGTAAGCGGAATGGCGTCGCCAAAACAACCGCAGTCGGTAACCTTATCAAACCAGGCCGAGTAGAAAGTCAGAAACGTAAAGAAGACAATCATGGCCAAGAGTAAGCCAATGGTCAGCTTGGGCTTAAATCCTATAAGCAAGGCCACCCCCAGTAGCACTTCCGCAATGACGATGACCACGGCCAATGGCAGGGCAATGGGTACCAAAAAGGGGAGGTTGAGCACATCCGGCGCAAAGTAATCGTGTAGCTTAAACGCCATGCCCATGGGATCGTTCAGTTTGACCAAGCCGGAAAAAATGAAGAGGCCACCAACGAAAATACGAAATATGTGTGTGATCATAGATTTGTCTTTTGATAAACAAAAGTAATGTTTTTATAGAAACGTTCGCAGCGTTTATAATTGTTTGGTAAACCTTAACAGCTCTTCTGCTATGGTGTTTAGATTATAATGGGCTTGTGCAAAAGAAAAGGCATTTTCCGATAGTCTTTGTCGCTCGTCAGGGGAGCTATATAACTTGTTTAATGCCTCTGCGAACGCCTCGGGGGTGCTTCCTTCTAAATAGTGTTCTCCGGGAGTCAAGCCACTTCCCTCAGCAGCGATATCGGTAGCCACCACCGGCATGCCCATGCTCATGGCCTCCACGATTTTAATGCGTATCCCACTACCGCTTAAGAGGGGGATGAACTGTAGTCGACCACCCAGCAAAAATTCGTGGGCACCATCCACATGCCCATGGAATTTCCAATTTTTTGACGGTGTCCAGTGCGTAGGCATGTGTCTGCCCGCTATTTCCCCTTTAATCTCAGTGTTTAGCAACGGTTTCACTTCATTGATGAACCACGCCATGCCTTCGCGGTTGGGTTCCCAGTCAAAACTTGCCAATGATACGGCGGTGTTGCCACCATCCTTCCAACGGGGGTATTGGTCGACGACTACGCCAGGTAAAACTACATGGCGTGGGATACTCGGAAATTTCTTTGCAAAATATTGCGCATCGACTTCCGTGATGGGGAGAACAGCGTTCATTTTTCTAGTAAAACGGTCTTCAAAACGCATCAATCGATTGGCTTGCAACCGAAGATATCGCTTTAATATTGGGTTTTTGGTATGCTTGGCTACCCTCAGCCATATGCGGTGCTCGATGTTGTGAGAGCGCATGATGTGCTTGCTATTACCCTGAACGAAGGGTAAATATTCTCCCATAAATGGCCCTTCCCACTGAACGAAGTTGAAGCGCATTTCTGAAGTCAATTGCTTTAAAGCGTCGGCAATGGCGGAGTTTAAAAATCGACTGATGTGGTAAGGTCTTTGGCCAATAAGATTTTTTGCCGCGCCAATAGGGGTGACGTCGGTATTGATGGAAAAGGTGTGGGTAATTATTTTCCCCTTTAAATCCGCCGGTAATATATCCGCCGGGACTTCACTTTTCTTGGGGTTCAGGGCAAACAGCGTTACTTCATACCCCATTCTTTGCCACATGCGCAAACTGCTGAGAATGGCAATGCTGCTGCCATCGCGCGGCGGATAGGGATATTTGTTGGCTATGATGAGTGCCTTCATGAGTTTTTTTTGCGGAAAGTGATTTTGCGCCAGAGTTTAGACCAGAATTCCATGCCCATAAACTCGGCATCGTTGGCTGTTTTGTAAGTGAGAATTAGGCCGATCGGAAGGAACAGCAAAGGCGGAAGCCAAGATGCTGAAATGGGATCCCACGTCAATTCTCTGCCCATTTTCTCAAAGGCCGTCGCCATCACATAAAACAAGATAAAAACGACCACGGAAATAACCACAGGCATACCCATGCCGCCTTTGCGGATGATGGCGCCTAAGGGGGCGCCAATGAAAAACATCACCAAACAAGCAAAGGATAAGGATATCTTTTTGTGCCATTCCAGTTTGTGTCTTGCAATGGTTCTCTCACGCCAATGATAATTGGTTTTTGCTTGGTCGTAGTATGACCTATTACTTCGAGCAATACGAAGCGCGTTTTCAGCCACCATTTTCTGTTTTCGCTTGGTAAAGTTGGCCAGTATATCAGGATGAATATCGATGACAGTATCCTTCATGGTTGGCGGTCGAGCGGCCGTATCGAGAATGTAACCGTATCTCTCGGCCATCGTCTGATGAAAGTGTGCTCTTTGATCGGTTAACACCAAGCGCAAGGAGTCCACTGCCAGCATCAACTGGGCGTTGTTGAGCATGTTGAAGTCCTTTCTCGTTTCTTGCCGTAGGTCCTCGGACTTGAAGTCCTCCAAGCTAAAGCGAATAACAGCATATTCAAATCGGGTAGAGGAAAAGGGGTTGCGCTCTTTGTCTTCTCTTTTTGTCGGCTGGTGTTCTTCGTAGGTTTGTCCGTCGGTTAACTCAATAATCATAAAGCGATTGTCGGGCGTGATTTCCATGACCCCTTCCGCGGCAGTCGTCACCTTGATGTTGCCGAGGTTGTCGGTATGGTCGTAGATGATGATGTTTCTCAATTGGTTGTTGTCGGGGCCAAATTTCTCCGCAATTTTAATGCTGTAACCTTCGATGCCGTCGTAGAAAATACCTGGACGAATATTAAGCGCCGGTTTCATTTTGCTGATGTTTCTGAGTAGGGATTTGCCTTTAAACTGAGAAACCGGCATGACGTAGTTGGCAAACAAAAAACCGCAAAATGAGATGATAGCAACCGTAATAACCAAAACGCGAAACATGCGAAGCAGGGAAATGCCACTGGCGCGAATGGCGGCCAATTCATTGTGTTCACCAAAAGAACCAAAGGTCATTAAACTGGACAGTAAAACAGCTATGGGAAGTGCCAGTGGAACGGTGGTGGCAGATATGTAGAGCAGCATTTCCAAAATGTAGTACCACTCAACGCCCTTGCCTACTAGATCGTCGACGTATTTCCATACAAACTGCATCAATAGAAAAAAAACCATCACAAGAAATGTGATGGTGAATGGCCTGAGGAAAGACTTTAATATGTAACGGTCTAGTACCTTCATGGAAGGTTTACTTGGTTTGGCCTCGGTTATTCTACAATGTAATATCCTTTTGCACTGTATTTTTTTCGATTAAACGAAAGGTTAGGCGCTTGGGTCAATTCGGTGTATTTGTTTACTGAAAATGTGGTAACAGAGCCGTTGCGGCCTTTTTGTGTCATCTTGTGCATTTGCTTGCTGTCACTAAAGACCTGAATTTCTATGTGCTCAATGTCGGGAGACTTGATGCTTTTCAGCATCACATGCTGTACTTTCTTTCCATTCACGGTAGAGGTGCCGGCCATGGCGTAACTGAACCCTTCCTTGTACATATCGAGGATAAAGCCCGGCGTAAACCCTTCGTCGTCGTCCTCCGCATCCATGATTTGCACTTCTTTGTCGTCGTGTAAAAACTGATAAATCTTTTTGCCGTCGTGTAAACGATCAACGCCCATAAATTCCAAGCGGTATTTATCGCCCGCCAATACAATGCTGCCTTTTTCTTCTTGTTTCATAGACGCATCAGCACGTGGGTTCTCAAAGGTGTAGGTGAAGTCAATGGAAATGCCCGGAGACTTTTTGATTTTTGTAGACACTTCTTCCAATAACGCCTTGGCTTCTTTTGCTGTGGTTTGAGCAAAGATGGTTCCGGAGGCCATGAGAAGTATAAAAAGGATACGCATGGTGATTTTGGTATTAAATTTTTGTGGTTACAGATTTTTCAATAACTGTTCCAAACTGGTTTCGTCTTGTATGAGCACTTGTCGGGCTTTGGAGCCTTCAAATGGTCCGATGATGCCGGCGGCTTCCAACTGATCAACGATTCTACCTGCGCGGTTGTAGCCCAAGCGAAGTTTACGTTGTAACAACGAGGCAGAACCTTGTTGGTGCTGCACAATGATTTTCGCCGCTTCTTCAAACATGGCGTCGCGGTCGGATAAGTCAACATCGCTGGCCTCACTACTTTCTTCACCTTCAAACTCGGGTAGGATATAAGCGTCTGGATAGCCTTGTTGTGATCCAATGAAATCCGTAATGTCTTCAATTTCCGGGGTGTCCACAAAGGCACACTGTATACGGGTGAGTTCGCTGCCGGTGGCCAAAAGCATGTCTCCTTTACCGATAAGCTGTTCAGCGCCACCGGCGTCGAGAATGGTGCGTGAGTCGACCTTAGCGGTTACGCGGAAGGCAATCCGTGCCGGGAAGTTAGCCTTGATGATACCGGTAATCACATTCACCGACGGGCGCTGGGTGGCCACAATCAAGTGAATGCCGATGGCTCGGGCCAACTGCGCCAAACGCGCTATGGGCGTTTCTACTTCTTTTCCGGCCGTCATGATTAGGTCAGCAAATTCGTCAATTACCAAAACGATGTAAGGCAAATAGCGGTGACCTTCTTCCGGGTTCAGACGGCGCTGGATGAACTTTTGATTGTACTCTTTGATGTTGCGCACCATGGCGTTTTTCAACAACTCATAGCGATCGTCCATTTCGATACAAAGAGAATTTAACGTATATACCACCTTTTTGGTGTCGGTAATAATCGCCTCTTCGCTGTTGGGCAACTTTGCTAGGTAATGACGCTCAATTTTGTTGAATAAAGTCAGTTCCACTTTCTTGGGGTCAACCAGTACAAACTTTACCTGAGAAGGGTGCTTTTTGTAGAGAATGGAAGTGAGAATGACGTTAAGCCCTACCGATTTACCTTGTCCGGTTGCCCCGGCCATGAGTAAGTGCGGCATCTTAGCCAAGTCGGCAATAAAGGTTTCATTGCTGATGGTTTTGCCGAGGGCAATGGGCAACTCAAACTTGCTGTTTTGGAACTTTTCCGAACTGAGCAGATTGCGCATGGCCACCATCTGTGGATTCTGATTGGGCACTTCAATACCAATGGTTCCACGACCGGGGATAGGCGCAATGATGCGAATACCTAAAGCGGCCAAACTCAACGCAATGTCGTCTTCGAGGTTTTTGATTTTGGAAATACGCACCCCGGAAGCCGGTACGATTTCGTAAAGCGTTACCGTTGGCCCA
>PXCF01000105.1:2500-7542 GCA_003566715.1 Cryomorphaceae bacterium
GTCTACGATAACCCCGTAAGCTTTGCCTATCAGCGTTTCGCCAATGAACGGGGTGTTTTTACTCTTACTTTGAATATGAGCCTTATTAAATATCCATGCTTCATCGGGTAAAAAGAGCGTGAACTGTGCCGACTGACCTTCATCAACAACAAGTTCAGGCAAATTCAATATGATGCGCGGCATTTTACTCAAAACATCCACGCGTTCCTCTACACTCAATCCCGTTTTACCCAGTAGTCCAAAACAACTCTCTAAGCCAATACTACCAAACGACGCCAAGGAAAACTCACATTTCTTTGTCTCTTCAAATTGCGGCCGATGATCAGATGAAACGGCGTCGATGATGCCTTTTCTAAGTCCATCGATCAATGCCAGTCGGTCTTGCTCTGTTCTCAATGGCGGATAGTACTTATAATCGGCGTCGTAATCTACCAATCGTTCATCATTTAGAACCAAATTGGCAATGTTGACATCGGCGGTTACCTGAAGCCCTTCGTCTTTCGCGCGCGCAATGGCCTCCACCGCTCCTGCCGTAGAAATACCCATAAAATGAAGGTGGCCTCCGGCATATCTCAGCAATTGAATGTCTCTCTCCACTTGCATGACCTCCGCAGCGGAAGGCATGCCTTTGAGTCCAAGCTTTGTGCTGACTTCACCCTCGTGCATTTGTCCGCCCTTCACCATTGATGGCTCCTGCGACATAATAAACACGGGCGCATCAAACTGCTGGACGTACTCCAAAGCCAATGTGATAAAATCTGCTTTGAGATTGCTTTTCACATCATCTGTAAAACACCTCGCCCCCGCCCGTTGCATGTCGTACATCTCGGCCAATTCATCTCCAGATAATTGGCGAGAAAGTGCCCCCGCAGGATATAGGTAAAAAGGTAGGTGTTCTGCTTTTTTTCTCACATATTCCACTTGCGACTTGCTGTCGACAACCGGATTTGTCGAAGGCATAAGAACGGCTCCGGTAAATCCTCCGGCAATGGCCGCCGCCACCCCACTCTCAATATCTTCGCGTTCTTCTTCACCGGGATCAGCAAAATCAACGTGCAAATCAATCCAACCTGGAGATATGCACAATCCATCTTGCGCAACCACTTGGTCATTTTCGCTGGGCTCTAAATCTCCAATGGCCGCAATCGCCCCATCTGCTAATCTGATATCGACGATTTTGCCGTGGTGTGGAGACCCTGAGTCAACCACTTTTACCGATTTTAAAAAGATTGTCATTTATGAACATTTGTGGTTAAAATACCTGTGTTACGTATGTAAAAAAATGTTTCAGCCTATACATTGACTTTTAGTGGGTGCTAAGTTAGTGACTGCACGAAAACGACCAAATTTTTAGTCTTTAGCAAAAAAGACCAAAGACGAGGCTTTCGAAATTTTGAACCCAAGGAGCTTACCGTAGTAAGTGAGTGATTCAAAAATGAGTGTAACGAACTAAGCTAAGCGTTCTCATGAACACCTTTGATTTTTTTTATGGGTGAATAAGTATTTGGTCTTTTCTTGCAAAGACTAAGGTAAAAAACGTATCAATACCAACTCAGATATCAAAAATGTCGCTGCCAACAACATCCCCCACCACCAAATTGGTTTGCCTCCATCATTTGTCATCATTCCACTCAATTGATACTGGTTTTTTATATGGATTTGCATGGGCGATACACCAAAGGCATCTTCAATCTCTGTCGTGCTCATCCTTGGATACCGACTCTCCTGTCGATCTGCATTCAGCGAAATAATGTCTACGGTTTCCATACCGGCCATCAGTGGGAAGTTACCCGGTTTATTGGGGGTATGTTGCCAACGCACTTGAACAGTCTGATTATCAATTCTCCGCTGCGATGGCAGATGCTCTTTGCCGTCTAGTTCTATATGAAGTGGTTTGTTCTCTCCAGCCACGACATATCTACGTACCACTTCCTCTCCAATAATTCTGTACGGTTGCTGGGTACCTTCTGCGTATAACGCGGCGTTGTGGAATATCGGCAAAAACAAGGGATCTGAGGAAAACTCTTTTAAAGTAGAGGCCTGCACAAAAATGTTTTGACCGGCATTGACCCTAAAAATATACGGACGCCCATCCGCAAATGTCAGCACCGACGTTAAACCTGCCGATGGGAATTGCCATGATGAATTGATTTTGGGCAGCTTCGGACGCTCTTCACGCTGAGCAAATACGCCGTAAAATAGCGGATCGTCCCAATTGATCTCGCTAATGGGCACGGCGCTCTCGCGAAAGGACGTTGGTTCGGGAATACCCATGAGCGATAGAAAACTGCTTAAGGATACACTCATTTTTTCCGGCATTACAAGATATACACTTGCCCCTGAGGATTGAATGGCATTGGCCAAGCCTTGTGGTATTTCGTTGATGGCATTGAGTACAATCACGTGCGCTTCGCGTAAGGCCGAAAGAGCTACATTGCCCGGAGAAAACACTTTGGTGTCAAATACTTCATCGGCGTATAACTTATTGAGCGCGCCATCACTTTCTTGAATGAGTACCACCGGTATGTTGTCGCGCAAGCGAAACGAAAAATATAAGTCATCGTCGAAGGTCAAGGGGAAGTCGTCAATTCTGACACGCCCGGTGTGAAATCCTTTTTTTCTCAAAAGGGTGGATAAGGTCACGCGCTTGGTTTCTCCGGAAGCCAAGTCTAAACGCTGTCCTTCTCTAAAATCCCCGTTTAATTCCAACTGCACGTGTACGTCTTTGGCTTCACTTTCTCCGTGATTGGTCAATATAACCTCAATTTCCATGGTTTGACCGGGACGGGTTGGTGGATTGGGAAAGTATAATGTATCGAGCGAAATGTTGTCGGGCATTCCCGAGGGACTGGTTTGCACCAGACGGGCATTCGATGGCCAGTTATCCACGGCACTTGTTCCGTCCGACTGAAAATCAGAAAGCACCACTACTGCCGTTGGGTGTGACTCGGTGGCATAGCGCAGTTTCTCCGCCACTTGATTCCATGTCAAACTACCAAAGGTCAAACGCACCCCCTGTATGGCTTTTACGGATTCATCGCGGGTGAGCCAGTTGTATTCACCCGGATTTTCGGCATGAGTAAGAATGCGAAATCGATAATCGGGCGGATAGGATTGAATGAGATTTAATGCCGCTTCTTGCGCTACCGACCAAGCCGTTTGCTGACCGTCACCGCCCATCATGCTTTGCGTGTTGTCTATAAAAATCACCACGTGCTTGGCTTGATCTGTCGCTGCTTTGTCTGTGCGAAAAGCGGGTTGCGCAAAAGCCAGCACCAGAAATAAAAGCGCCAATAAACGCGTACTCAATATTAAAATGTGCTTTAATTGTCGCGTGGCCTTGCGCTCTTGCGTGAGCGCTTGCAGCCATTTTACCTGACTAAAATAGAAGGTTTTAAACCGACGAAAGCGAAATAAGTGAATGATCACCGGAATGCTTAACGCAGCGAGTGCCCATAAAACAAGTGGTGATAAAAACTGCATTAATAGTGAAATTTAACTTCTTCTGCGTTGTCGAGTATGTAATTAAAGTCTTCGATGTTGGAATCGTTCAGCCTGAGCTTACCCTTGAACGTGACCACATCGTCGGTATTGTACTTGCGCTTGGCCTGTTTGATGTTGAGGGTCATCACCGACTCCGGACCGGCAGCGCCACAGAAAAAACAAGCGGCAAATGGAAAGGCCGACAAGGCGTACAGACCTTCTTCCAAGTCAATGGGAATGACGTATCCTTTAATGGCCACATTTTGTCCGTCAAGGGATTTTACTTGTGGACCAAAGTTGGGAAACAAAAACCAGTCTTGGTATTTCTCCACGTACTTTTCGGTAAACTTCACATCGGTGAGTGTTTTCCAAGTGATGACTGTTCCTTCTTGCTGTGCCTGAGCACCGAAAGCAAAACCGTATAAAGCTATAGAAAGAATGAGGTTACGCATATATGCTACTTTTTTACTTTGGCATTGTGAAGTGAATAAATGAATCCCATACCCGGGTTTCTGTGCATGCGAAAGGTTCCGGTTAACACCACGTAGTCGTCAACTTTGAACGTTTGTCTTTTCGAATCAAAAAAGAGTTCCACTACGGTTTCAACCCCGGCTTGTCCGCAAAAAAAACAGTTGGAAAACGGATTCATAGACAGTGCGTAGGTGTTTTGTTCCACATCGATGGGAATAATGTAACCGGTTATCATCACTTCCGAATGTTCTCTTTCGTAAAGTCCTTGATAAAAGTCCGGTTGGAAATTCTGCGGATTATCGAAGTCTGTCACTACTTTGGTAGAAGACAACTCCATCCAAGTGAGAATGTCTTGCGCTGCCAAAGAACTGCCAAAAAACATCAGAGGCAGTATGATTCTATAGACTAATTTCATGTTGTTCCATTCGTTAATACGTATTCGATTATGCGCTTTTCCCGCCCAATACGGTGTGAATTTTCGTTGCGTAAGCTTGTATGGCCGGTAACAAGGCTGCAAAGGCGCCAATCAGCACACTGATACCTAACAACACGGTATCTTGCAAATGCCATTCCCAAACGCGCAAACTGTAGCGATAACTTTCTTCGGCCAGTGCCGCTACCCCTAGCATGGCAAAACGACTGAGCAACCAGCCCACAACAAACCCCAAGAAAGCCAACATAACACCTTCGCTGATAACCAGAACAAAGAGGCGTATTCTTGGTGCCCCCATGCTGCGCAACAAAGCCATTTCGTAACGACGTTCGCGCAGTGAATTATACAATGCCACAAAAACACTAATGGCAGAGAGCAACATGATGATAATGGCCAACCACTGAAGGGTTGAAATCCCCACGCCCAAAAGCCCCAGCAACCTATTCACCTCGATGGCGGGCAAGGCAGCTTGCATATTGGTGTTTTGATTGATATGTCGCGGCAACTGAAAACGCGCCATTTGTCCGGCAAACTTCACCAAGCCTACCGTAATTTCTAAGTCATCCTCAGATACCTCGTGGCCGTGCTTATGAGATGGGTGATCGCAGTTTTCATGGTCGTGGTCATGATGCGCATGATCGTTGTGCGCGTGGTC
>PXCF01000047.1 GCA_003566715.1 Cryomorphaceae bacterium
CCATTGAATCAACAGAACCTGTAGATGAAGCATCTGAAACAGCGGAAGAAGAAGGCGGCGTCGTTGAAATTCAGTTAACCACTGTAGGAGAAACCATGGCCGATATGGAATTTAGTCCCAAGCAGGTTAGAGTTGGTGCCGGCTCCACCGTACGCGTGGTACTCGACAATGTTGCTGAAGCTGCTGCTATGGTACACAATTTTGTCTTGGTTGAGCGTGGAAGCGCCGATGAGATTTATCCCTTGGCCATTGAAGCTGGTCCGGACAACAACTACGTACCAGAACACGATGCCATCATTGCTTACACACCCATGGCCAACCCCGGCGAAGTCGTTGAGGTTGAATTTGAGGCCCCTGCAGCCGGTATATATCAATTCATTTGCACCTATCCCGGACATGCTGCCATGAAAGGAATCTTTGTAGTAGAATAATTTTCTTCAACAACCATTTTTAAAATGCGGCTTATGGCCGCATTTTTTTTGCTTGTAATGTCATCAACACCGAAGCTGCTACGGCAACGTTTAAGGATTCCGGACCTCTTTGAGTAAACCGGGGAATAGCGATTTTTATACCATCTACTTCTAACCCATTTAACCCCTGGCCTTCACTACCTAAGACCATCAACCATTTTTCCGGCCAATCAACCACAAACGCATCTTCGCCATCCATATCAGCCAAATAACAAACAAAGTTTTTGGCCTGCAGACGCTGTAAGTCTTTCGCCTCACCCTGAATAACATCGATAAACGCCAACGCACCCATGCTGGCTTGGATGGCTTTAGGGTTAAATGGATCCACACAACCATTGAGCAACAATATTTGCTTATGACCAAACCACGCAGCTGTGCGTATGATGGTTCCCAAATTTCCCGGATCTTGAACCCCAAAAAGCACCAAACATGAAGACTGCACGTCTTCAATGGTTTTTTCCTTTGGCATTTGAAAAACCGCTAAAGCACCGGCTGGATTGTCTAAGGTCGTTATGCGCTTTCTCTCTGCCAGTTCGATGCGCTCGGCTTGGGGAAACAAATGCGCATCTGTTTCGTTGATAACAAAAAGTTCCTCCGGTATAAAACCGACACTCATTAAATCGCTAACCAGCTTATTGCCCTCAGCAATAAACAAACCGTCGGCGTACCTTAATTTTTTGCTGTGAAGTCGTTTGATGCGTTTTTCTTTGGCCTTTGATAAGCTCATGCTTTTTGCTTTGTAATGAATTCGTTATATCCGCCCAACAAAATGGGCATGTTGTTGTGAATATGACCGGACTGCACACCAAAGAGCACCGGCAAAGCAAGCGCCTCTGCGTGACTGGTAATGATTTCTTCCGCCTGCCAACCAAAGGGAATGCTATGGTCGTTCATATCGGTCATCCCTCCTACCGCAATGGCAGAAAACTGCTGCAACCATTTACTGTTGCGCAGCGCCCAAAGCATTCGATCAATGTGATACAAGTATTCATCAATTTCTTCGATAAACAAGATACTGTTTTCTTCTGAGGGAACGGGCATATATCGGGATCCTTGCATGCTGTAGAGCATCGAAAGATTTCCACCAAATACACGGCCTTTTAACCCAGAAATATTACTTAGCAAATGGGGCTCTACCAGAACTGTATTAATACTGCCTTTGAGCAAGTTTAGTACTTGTTCAAAAGCTTTTATATTGGTTGAGGTAAATAGGGTTCCCATTGGGGCGTGTATAGATTCTAGTCCGGTATTTTGAAACAACCCGTGCATACAGGTAACGTCGCTAAAGCCCAGAAGCCATTTATTGGCTTTTTCAATCTCTTCTTCCTTCAATTGGTCAATCATTCTAACGGTGCCGTAACCACCACGCATGCACCAAATGGCCTTAACACGCTCATCGTTCAAGGCGCGTCGAAAATCTTCAGTTCGGCATTTATCATCACCGGCAAACTGATGGTGAGCCGGGCCGATGGTGTTGCCATATTTAATTGAAAATCCTTGTGAATTCAACCACACAACAAATGGTTGAATATCAGTTTTTGATACACTTCGCGCAGTGGATAGCAAATAAATGGTATCGCCTTTTTGCAAGCTTGGCGGTCGCCTCATATAATGATGGTTATGGCGTGTGAATAATGGTGAAGGTTTTTCGCGCTTGACCACTTTCCAATATCAAAGTATAAATACCTGAGGGCATAACGCGCATATCAACATCAAAATGATTATCGGCAGACGGCCAAATCTTTTGAACATGTACTTTCCCACTCATATCAACCATAGAAAGGTTGTAGGCGCTTGTAAAATCCCCTTTTCGCTCTAGAAATAAGGAGCCATTGCTTACCGGGTTGGGATAAACCTGTATGTCAAGGCCATTTGAAAAATCTACCACACTGGTGGATAAATAGATGTCGTTGGTGTAGTCGCCTCCCTCTATATCATTGCCAGCTTGGTTGAGATAAAAATTGATGGTCGTAGGACGGCGCTGGGCTTGACCGGAACCTTGGGTATAGAGCTGAAGCATTTTCGACTCCCTAACTTCTCCTTGGGTCAGATTAAAAAAGGATAGCAACAACGCGTTTGCTGGCTGTCCGCCCACAAAAAAACTATCGATGGTCGTCACCGAATGCTCCGCGATAATGGATGGAACATTTGTGTAACCAGCAAGTTGGGTGGTGAGTGTACCAAACGACACAACCGTATCCACCGTAATAATGGTACGCTTCCATGTACCTGGTTCATCTTCAAGATTAAACGTCTGTACCGTCAGTTCAAAGTCGATGTTGGCATCCACTTCACTGGACCATGCACTTCCCATGTTTAGAGGGTATTGGACGATGGGCGCATCATCGCCAAAGTAATTGACGGTATTCAATATTTTTAAGGTATCGTTGGGTTGGCCGGTGACACTCCCCAACTCAAACGTTTCAATATCGGTCTCTATTCCCAAAAAATAATACCCTGTTGAATTCTTCTTGTAATATGCCTTGGCTCCTTCGATGACCGCATCAGAAAGGGATGTTTGGTATTGAATAACCGCTTCTGCATCGGGAAAATTGGGATTGTTGTCGTACGGATTAAATTGTGTAACACTATCAATTCCAAAGGGTAAAGTATAGTTCCACGCTTGTCCCTGCGTAGCAGATATCGTAGGCATGGCAAGATTATTACCACCGAAAAACCTTACTGAATGTGCCGTATCCGATATGGGTATGCTAAAGTGTGTGGACTCTATATCAAATTGTAATTGAGCTGATAAAGAAAAAGTCATGCACCCTAAAAGGAAAAGTAAACGTGTTTTCATGGTCGTATACAGTTAATTTAATGATTGTATGGTTTTAAAATCGAATAAAAACCAATGCAGACAACAAAAGTAGCATTTTTTTCCTTACTCAAACTAACGTATTTTTGACGCACTAAAATACCAAGATATGCATCCAGTCATTGACGCCTATAAACCCAAGAATAAAATTAGAATTGTTACCGCCGCCTCTCTTTTTGACGGCCATGATGCCGCCATTAACATCATGCGACGCATCATACAAAGTACGGGCTGTGAAGTCATCCACCTCGGACACGACCGCAGCGTCGAAGAAGTCGTAAACACGGCCATCCAGGAAGATGCCCAGGCCATTGCTATGACCTCATACCAGGGTGGACACACGGAGTATTTCAAATACATGCACGATCTGCTTAAGGAAAAAGGTGCCGGCCACATCAAAATTTTTGGCGGCGGCGGCGGCACCATTTTACCGGAGGAAATTAAAGAACTTCAAGACTACGGAATCACCCGCATTTATCACCCCGACGACGGAAGAGCTATGGGCTTACAAGGAATGATTAATGATTTGGTAGAAAAATCAGACTTCCCCGTAGGACAGAATCTCAATGGCGAGGTAACAAATTTATCTCCTGATAATTGGAACGGTATTTCTCGACTGATTTCTGCCGCAGAGAATTTCCCCGAAGAGTCAAAAGCTGTATTGAGCAGCATTCGCCAGAAAGCGGCAGAAGTTAAAACGCCCGTACTTGGTATCACAGGAACCGGTGGCGCCGGAAAATCTTCGCTGGTCGATGAATTGGTGCGTCGATACCTGCTTGACTTTCCAAACAGTACTTTAGGCATAATTTCCGTAGATCCCTCCAAGCGCAAGACCGGTGGCGCCTTGTTAGGCGACCGCATTCGCATGAACGCCATCAGCAACAACCGTGTTTACATGCGTTCACTGGCCACGCGTCAGAGCAACTTGGCACTATCGAAATACGTCAGCGAAGCGGTAGACATTCTCAAAGTAGCCGGTTTCGATTTCATCATTTTAGAAACCTCCGGAATTGGTCAGAGCGACACCGAAATCCTCGACCACAGCGATGCTTCCTTGTACGTTATGACACCAGAATACGGTGCAGCCACACAGTTGGAAAAAATCGACATGCTCGACTTTGCCGATTTGATTGCCCTCAACAAATTTGACAAGCGCGGTGCTTTAGATGCAATTCGCGATGTAAAAAAGCAGTACCAGAGAAACCACAACTTGTGGGATTCCAACGTAGACGAGATGCCGGTTTACGGAACCATTGCCTCTCAGTTTAACGACCCCGGCATGAACCGCTTGTACAAAGAAATCATCCGTACCCTCAACGAAAAGTGCAGTGCCGATTACAACTCCGAGTTTAAGGCCGCCGACGAGATGTCGGAAAAGGTATTTATTATCCCTCCGGCAAGAACGCGTTACCTCTCAGAAATTGCTGAAGACAACCGCAAGTACAACGATTGGGCAAAAGAGCAAGCCAAAGTGGCTCAGAAGCTGTACAACTTACACGAGTCCATCGAGCATCTCCAAGGCACCGACATCGAAGACAAAGATCGATTGATCAAGAAACTTCAAGAGGAATATGCCCGGGTGGAGCTCGACCTTGATCCACACAACAAAGAACTGATTAAGAGTTGGCCGGAATTGGTGGAAAAATATAAAGCTCCCGAGTACATCTTTAAAGTACGCGATCGTGAGATTCGCATGAAAACACATACCAAGAGCTTATCACACTCCCAAATCCCCAAAGTATCCACTCCGCGTTACAGCGGCTGGGGCGACATCCTTCAGTGGCAATTGCAAGAAAACGTACCCGGCGCCTTTCCCTACACCGCTGGAATCTATCCGTTTAAGCGTGAAGGCGAAGACCCCACCCGTATGTTTGCCGGAGAAGGTGGTCCGGAGAGAACCAACAAACGCTTTCATTACTTGAGCACCGGTATGCCGGCGGCACGCTTATCAACCGCCTTTGACTCGGTAACGCTGTATGGTCGCAACCCGGATACCCGTCCCGATATCTATGGAAAAATTGGTAACTCCGGGGTAAGTATTTGCTGCTTAGACGATGCCAAGAAGCTCTACAGTGGTTTTGACCTCTGTGCACCAAGCACTTCTGTGTCGATGACCATCAATGGTCCGGCTCCCATGCTCTTAGGCTTCTTTATGAATGCTGCCATTGATCAGCAATGTGAGATTTATATCAAAGAAAATGGCCTGGAAAAAGAGGTAGAGGCGAAGATTGATGCCATATATAAAGGCCGAGAAGACCATCGCCCCACCTACCGCGGCGAACTCCCCGAAGGTCACAATGGATTGGGATTAATGCTCTTGGGTGTTACCGGTGATCAGGTATTACCGGCTGATGTCTACCAAACCATTAAAGCCAATACATTAAGTGTGGTTCGCGGTACGGTCCAGGCGGATATCCTCAAGGAAGACCAAGCGCAAAACACCTGTATTTTCAGTACAGAATACGCGCTTCGTTTGATGGGTGATGTCCAATCTTACTTCATCGAACAAAAAGTACGCAACTTCTACTCGGTATCCATTTCCGGTTACCACATTGCCGAAGCGGGTGCCAATCCGATTACGCAGTTGGCCTTTACCCTGGCTAATGGGTTTACCTATGTAGAGTACTATCTAAGTCGCGGCATGAACATTAACGACTTCGGCCCCAACCTATCCTTCTTCTTCTCTAACGGTATTGACCCGGAATACGCCGTCATCGGTAGAGCAGCAAGACGAATCTGGTCGAAGGCCATGAAGAATAAGTACGGGGCCAACGCACGTGCGCAGATGTTGAAGTACCACATTCAAACCTCCGGCCGTTCACTTCACGCGCAGGAGATTGATTTCAACGATATTCGCACCACGCTACAGGCACTTTACGCCATTTACGACAACTGCAACAGTTTGCATACCAACGCTTACGACGAGGCCATTACCACGCCTACGGAGGAGAGCGTTCGTCGTGCCGTGGCCATTCAGTTGATCATCAACAAAGAATTGGGATTGGCCAAAAACGAAAATCCACTCCAGGGATCGTTTATTATCGAAGACTTGACCGATTTGGTTGAGGAAGCCGTATTGGCAGAATTTGACCGCATCACCGAGCGCGGCGGGGTACTCGGCGCCATGGAAACTATGTATCAGCGCGGAAAAATTCAAGAGGAATCGTTGTACTACGAAACGCTTAAGCACAACGGGGAATTCCCCATTATTGGTGTGAACACCTATTTGAGCTCTAAAGGCTCTCCTACGGTATTACCCAAAGAAGTCATCCGTGCCACCTCCGATGAAAAAGAAGCACAGATTACCACAGCAAATAATTTAAAAGCCAATTGGGCTGAGCGCAGTAAAAAAGAGCTCAACAAGTTACAGCAAGCAGCCATCAACAACGACAACATCTTTAGCTGTCTAATGGAAGCCACCAAAGTATGTACGTTGGGGGATATTACCGATGCAATGTTTGAGGTTGGCGGTCAGTACCGCAGAAACATGTAGTTTACCTTATTATATTGATAACCCCTTGCAAGTCTTTTGCCGTGGGTTGTCCATATTTTGAGTAGATGATGTTGATCACATACGTATAAGCACCTGTTGGGAGTGGCGTACCATTATTGGTTCCATCCCAATAGGTGTTTTCATTATTGCTATAAAACACCATATTTCCCCAGCGGGAAAAAATGCGTATTTCAAAACGCAGGATGCTGCACTCGAAACCGTATTTAAAAAAATCATTTATTCCATCTCCATCGGGTGTAAAGGCATTGGGAACATAGAATGGACAATCGCAGAACTCTTCGCTTAATTCTAACGTCTGAAAAAACGTTCCGCAAGCATTGGTCAATTGATAGTCGTAAGATCCCCCTTTATCAAATTCTCTTATCATTGAGGTGTCGCCATCATACCAAAGTACAGATCGTTGATGACGCTGAAGGGATAAGTTATACTCATACGTATTTCCCCAACAAAAAAATCGCTCTATGGGATCTGGACTTAGAGGCTCATCATAGCGAACCCTAACCGTATCGTAAAACTCACCACAAGTATTTCGCACCAAAGCAACATAATTGCCGGGTTTATCAACCGTAAGCGAACGCCCAAAATGTCCTGTATTCCATCTAACACTTAAACGTTGAGGAACATATTGAACCGTAAGTGTTAAGGACTCCCCTTCGCATAGTGTTGTATCATTTCCAATAAAAATATCCAAAGGGTATTCTTCTACCAGCCAAAATGTATCAGTATAGGTGAAACAACCATTATCAACAGTTAACCAGTACATACCTGTATCTCCAATGTTTACTTCTTGCTGCGTTTGACCGGTTGACCACTGATACGTTAAACCATCTCCTATGGGGCCACGAACACGAATGGACTCCATAGATACACACCTATATACCGAATCCAGAGAAAAAACAGGAGGTCCGAGAAAAGTGATGTTAACCGTATCTACGCGAAATCCACAAGCATTGGAAATGGTGACGTAGTATTTTCCCGTTTCAGTTACCGAAATAACTTGAGTTGTATCACCTGTACTCCACGCAAAACTTGCCCGGCCACGCTCATTCCCTGCATCTAATAAAAACGTATCGCCTTCGCAAAGAACTGTATCATTCCCAAGATCCCTTCTTACCGGTTCCACGACAAAAACTTCAATGGAATCTCTATAAAAGCCACAAGGATTTTCAATATCTACGTAATACATCCCCTCTTGTTCCACCGAAATTCTTCGTGTAGTATCTCCGGTACTCCACAAATAAGTACTCCCAAAGTTTTGAGCGTCAAGGATAATGGCATTTCCTTGACAAATATCAATAAAGGTACCCAACCTACTATCTGGTGGACCTGTAATCAAAACCGTTGTTGTATCAACAACCGTATCGCAAGCGTTCATGATCTTTACCCAATAAACACCTGTATTGTGAACACGTAGAGAAGAACGGGTAGTTCCATTTGACCATAAATAACGAGCATTTGGAATGGGGGCATGCACGAGAATAGAACCTTCACAAATGGCAAGCGTATCAATGGTAGAATAGAAGGGAAATAGTTGCTCTACAACTACCACTACTTCATCCGTGATGGTGTCACAACTATTTGCAACCACTACAGAATAAGTTCCTGCTTGAGTTACCGGTTGAACAAGTGAATTAAACCCATTGCTCCACTGAAAAAAAGTACCATTGGTATCCGGTTCAAGCCAAGCAGTATCTCCTATGCAAACAAATATTGTATCCGGCATAACCACTCTTGGCTTTGGAATGACCGTTACAACAAATTGATCTACAATAGAATCACATTGATTGGTTTTAATTAATGTATAAGTTCCTGACTGACTAATATCTATATTTGGCACACTTGCGAATTGCGCGCCATTTCTAAACCAATAATATTCAGCAAATAGCGTATCAGATGAAATCGTGTCTTCAACGAAAACATCCAGTTTTTCGCCCTCACAAAAGGTGGTGTCATTGGGAAGTTGAAATGGTTGAATCGGTGGAATGGTATCTATGAGAATAAATCTTTCAAGAACCCCACAGCGATTAGACATCAAAACAGATACCTGTCCAATATCCGTTATCTCAGTAAAAGAAGTTGTATCGCCGGTTGACCACAAGTAACTCAATGAATCGCTTTGTTGTGGCCACTGTAACGTGTAGGGCAATTCGTCCGGACAAAGCATAATGGTATCAGGTAATGCGGCGGAATCTGGCGGCATTAAGGTATATACCATTACAGAATCTGAAACTGAGCCACAAGCGTTGGTTAAGGTAACGTGAACAAAATTTGTTGAAGTAATTGAAACTTCATTGTTGGAAGACCCTGTACTCCAATTTATTTGGGTTGAAGGAGACTGCGCACCAACATCCAAAATAACTTCATCACATGATATGATGGTATCACCTAGGTTCAGTGGTTGTAATTGGGTTACCTCATCGATATAAAACGATATAGTGTCGTCGATACAAGGACCTTGAACAATAGCGTATTGATTTCCACTGGTATTATAACTGGTATTATTTCCTGATGTTCCATTAGACCAACTTATGGTCGTATTGTCAGGCATACTCGAAAACATCGTCAGGTTGAGGTTGGACGTTTGACACTTTCCTATGGTATCGTCTAACAGTGGAATAGGCGTAGGTAGCACAGTAATAAATACACTGTCTGTATGACTACCACAACTATTTGTAACGGTAGCAGAATACATTCCGGTTGCAGTAATATTAATTTGATTAGACTGACTTCCTGTATTCCAAACAACACTACCCAAATTATTCGGAACAGACAAAGTAAAACCGGATGATGAGCAAATTGCTGTATCCTGCCCCAAACTAAAAATTGGTGCTGCACTCCAAATCACCTGAAAATGGTCAATAAAAGTCCCGCAAGCATTGGTGTATTGCCCCCAATAAGTGCCTGGCTGTGATACATCTAAGGTTTGCCCCATGTGTCCGGTACTCCAGATATAAGACATAGCACCCGGTGGCAAAGAAAAAACTAAGGTGTCATTACTTTGTGGACAAAGCCCTAAAGTACCGCCAAAACTTGGTTGAACAGGCTGATCTACAATTACCTCTACGGTGTCTGTAATACTCCCACAGTTATTGGTTATGGTTACCCAAAATACGCCTGTTTGAGAAACGTTAATTGTCTGTGAGGTGGCACCTGTATTCCAATTGTATGATGCGCCCGGATTGGAACCAGGGTTTAGAGTAACCGTACTACCTGTACATACCCTAATTAAGTTTCCCATATTTGAGGTTGGTAGGCATTCTATGTCCTGCCCGAATGATAAACGAGCAAGCATTATAAAACATACAATTCCTAACAATCGCCCAGTATACATTTCTATTGGAATCACCTTATTTCTAGAATAATTCTAGAATAATACAAAAATAGCATTTTATTTGTATGTGAGGCGTTTCAGTTATTCATCGGCAACAATTTCTATCCAAATACTTGTTGAGCAATCTCTTCGATGTTCTTACTTCTCCCCATACTGTAGTAATGAAGCGCAGGCACACCCTTTTCCTTGAGTTCTTGACTTTGTTGTATGGTCCACTCTATGCCCACCTTGCGAACATCGTCATTGGATTTACACTTCAATATTTTAAATGAAAGTTCATCGGGAATATCAACATTAAACATCGTAGGGATGATGCTGAGCTGACGCTTGGTACTCAATGGTTTTAAACCAGGAACAATAGGCACATTGATACCGGCTTCTCTACATTTTTTTACAAAACGAAAATAAACAGTATTATCAAAAAACATTTGGGTCACAATATAGCCAGCACCAGCATCAATTTTTTCTTTTAAGTACTGAATATCTATATTCAAACTTGGTGATTCGTAGTGCTTTTCCGGATATCCCGCCACCCCGATACTGAAATCGGTGGCGTGCTTATTCTCGAGCTCTTCATCGGTATAAATACCGTTGTTTAAATCGTGGATTTGGCGAACCAAGTCAACAGCGAATGCATTGCCATCTTCCTCCGGAGTAAAATACTTTTGACCTTTCATTGAGTCTCCTCTGAGAGCCAACACATTTTTAATGCCAAGAAAATCAAGCTCTATCAGTGCATTTTCTGTGTCCTCTTTGGTAAAACCTCCACAGAGTAAATGTGGAACCGTATCCACTTTATAACGGGCCTGTATGGCCGCGCATAAACCAATGGTGCCCGGTCTTTTACGAATGATTTTTCGCTTTAAAAGGCCGTTGCCAACCGGTTTTAATATGGCTTCCTCTCGATGATAGGTAACATTGATGTAGGCTGGATTAAAAGCCATTAAAGGGTCAATGTTATCATAAACTTTATCTATGGCATCTCCTTTTAGTGGAGGTAATATTTCAAAGCTAAAAAGAGTACGATCTGTTTCAGCCAGGTGTTTTGCTATGTTCATCTACTCAAAAATAAAAATCATTCATAAAAGATCACTCTAAATACACACATTCTTCGCCCGTAAACGAAACTCTTACATGCTCATGCGATGAAGTAGATAAACGCAATCCAACAACATTGCCCTGAAGAGGAAACCTCTTGTGAGAGCGGTCCACCAAAACCGCCAAAGAAAGTTTTTTCATTTCGTGACGAATCAAAGGACTCATTGCATAAAGAATAGTTTTTCCAGAGTTCAACACATCGTCAACCAAAACAATGGGAACCGTTGATAACAGCGAAAAATCCAGTTCCTTAAAAACCACTTCGGAGTTCCAAGGTTCTGATTTATCAATATCTACTACGATGCGGTGAACGGAAAACGTCGCAATGTCGTCCAAAATATCGGCCAACCGCTGCATAACATCTACGCCCCTACCCTGAATACCGGCCAAGACAATTTGTTCATCTTGATGATGATTCTCGTAAATCTGCCAGGCCATTCTGGTAAGCGAACGCTGTATACGAGCAGCATCCATAATCAATCCACTTGGTGTTCCCATGGTTAAAGCTTATCAAATTCAAATTCTACGACGAAATTTTCATCCACAGCCGGAATGGCAACAATGTTCGGAAGCAAATTATCGGTGCCACATCTTCCGCAATCCTCTTGAACAATGGTGTAAACCACGCGTCTTTCGGTATTGCTGATGGTCACATTTCTCTCTACGCGGGTATTGCACTTTCCCTCTATGTAATAGGCCAGCAGATGATGGGTGTCAAAGTTAACATCCAAACTATCGCCAATGGCACATGCGGCAGTACGCATGGGGAAAAAGTTTAAAAACTGAGCCTTACTAGTCATGTGTAAGCCCCGACGCGCTTCTCTCGCTGGCGCTGAGCCATAACATCGACTCAGCTCAACTTCAAACGATACACTTCCGGTGGTGGTCTTTTCCACCCCTTCAAAGTCGCAGCGACTGCAGGCAGACAAGGCCCATAGTGCTACTATGCCATAAAAAACGCCTTGCTTAATCATTGATTGCCGGAAGTATGGTTGACCTAACTTCTCCAAAACCCAAACGGAAGCCATCTTGTTCGCAATGGGCTTTCATGATGACGGTATCGTTGTCTTGTAAAAACTTTCGCTCACTGCCGTCTTTCATGGTTAATGGCTTGGTGCCTTTCCAAGACAGTTCCAACATGGAACCATAGGAATCCTCTGTGGGTCCAGAAATGGTACCGGACGCCATCATATCACCGGCGTTGATGTTACAACCATTGACGGTGTGGTGGGCCAACTGTTGCGCCATGCTCCAATACAAATACTTGAAATTGCTGCGACATACCGTGGTGGCTTCACAACCCTGTGGTTCAATATCTACTTGCAAATTGATATCAAAGGTAGCATCCTTCTTTCCTTGCAAGTATGGCAGTGGTTGAGGAGATTGTTCCGGACTATTAGAACGGAATATCTCCAACGCATCAAGAGTGACAATCCAAGGAGAAATAGACGAACCAAAGTTTTTACCCAAAAACGGTCCCAAGGGCACATATTCCCACTTTTGAATGTCGCGGGCAGACCAGTCGTTGAACACAACCATACCAAAGATATAATCCTCCGCTTCTTCTACCTTTATACGGTGACCCAACGGCTTTCCTTCGGTAGTGATAAAGGCCATTTCCAATTCGAAGTCCATCATTTTACACGGACCATACACGGGCGCATCTGCATCCGCCGGCAACTGCTGTCCTTTTGGGCGATGTAAATCTACACCGGAAACAACAATGGAAGATGCACGACCGTGGTACCCGACAGGTATATGCAACCAATTGGGCATAAGGGCGTTCTCTTTGCCCCTAAACATGATACCCACATTCGTGGCGTGCTCTTTTGACGAGTAAAAATCGGTGTAATCTTGAACAAAAACCGGCATCATCATCTCTACTTCACGCACATTGAATAAGGCATCTACACGGTGTGCTTCGTTGTCGCGCAATCTACCTTCATCGGCAGAAAACAAAACCATCATTTCTTTGCGCCATGCGCGGTGAATGTCTTTGCCCAATGCAATAAAATCGTTGAGGGTGTCTTGCATAAACACATCGTCGGGCAAATCAATGGCGTCAAAGTATCCGAGTTGCTGCAAAGCACTCAAGTCAATGGCGGTATCTCCAATTCTCGTCCCGCAGCTAACGGCCTCTCCATCACGAGAAAACACGCCAAGTGGCAGGTTAAACAAAGGGAAATCTGAATCGTTGGGTATGGGAACCCAGCTTTGCAATTCTTTTGCTTGCTGTAATGTCATTGGTTTCTATTTTTGGCAAAATTAGCAAACACTTTGCAGGCTACCCCTAAAAACGTTTAAAGAGTTTTCATTTATGAAAAGAGATCACGAAATTTTCGACTTAATCGCTCGCGAAGAAGAGCGTCAAACCATTGGTATTGAATTGATTGCTTCAGAAAACTACACCAGTAAGCAAGTGATGGAAGCCATGGGTTCGGTATTGACCAACAAATACGCGGAAGGATTTCCCGGCAGACGATATTACGGAGGCTGTGAGGTGGTCGACGAAGTTGAACAATTGGCTATTGATCGCGCCAAGGAACTGTTTGGGGCTGAATACGCCAATGTACAACCGCATTCCGGCTCTCAAGCCAACGCCGCTGTTTACCTGGCGCTTCTCAATCCCGGCGATAAAATCATGGGATTTGACCTCTCTCACGGTGGTCACCTCACCCATGGCTCTCCCGTTAGCTTTTCCGGAAAACTATACAAAACGGCCTTCTACGGCGTAGAAAAAGAAGACGGCCTCATCAATTACGATGTGCTTCGTGAAAAGGTTTTGGCCGAAAAACCAAAACTGCTTATCTGTGGCGCTTCTGCCTATTCACGTGACATCGACTTTGAACGTTTTCGTGCCATAGCCGATGAGGTTGGCGCATTGTTGATGGCCGATATATCGCATCCCGCCGGATTGATTTCCAAAGGACTGCTCAACGACCCCATCCCCCATTGTCACGTAGTGACCAGTACTACCCATAAAACTCTTCGCGGACCTCGAGGCGGCATCATTCTCATGGGTAAAGACTTTGAAAATCCGATGGGATTGAAAACCCCCAAAGGTCAAATCCGCATGATGTCCTCCGTTTTAGATGGTGCCGTATTCCCCGGAACCCAAGGTGGCCCGCTGGAACACGTCATTGCCGGAAAGGCCGTGGCATTTGGACAGGCACTGACCGATGAATTCTTTAACTACCAACTGCAAACCCAAAAGAATGCCCGCCGACTGGCAGAAAAATTGGTGGAACGAGACTACAACATCATCAGTGGCGGCACAGATAACCACTGTATCCTCATCGATTTACGCAACAAAGACATCACCGGTAAAGAAGCCGAAGCCGCACTGGGTGAAGCCGATATTACGGTGAACAAAAACATGGTCCCCTTCGACGATAAAAGTCCGTTTGTCACCAGCGGGATACGTATTGGCACTCCGGCCATCACCACGCGTGGTCTGGTAGAAAATGATATGGACGTCATTGCCGACTTCATCGATCGTGCATTGGTCAACCGCCAAGAAGAAAAAGCCATTGCTGACCTGTGCGAAGAAATCAACACGTATATGAGCCGTTTTCCATTATTCGCCGGAGAATAACCAACCATATAATCCATCGACGTTTTGAAAATTCACCTCATTGCCATCGGCGGAAGCGCCATGCACAACTTAGCCCTCGCGCTCAAACACCAGGGACATGACGTAAGTGGCTCCGACGATGAGATATTTGAACCCTCACGCTCGCGACTGGAACAAGCAGGACTGCTTCCCGACAGCATAGGCTGGAACGCCGAACGCATAAGTAAAGACATAGATTTTGTGGTACTTGGCATGCATGCCCGCGAAGACAATCCGGAATTGCTGCGCGCACAAGAACTCGGACTAAACATTCTCTCCTACCCGGAGTACATTTACGAAGCCTCTAAAGACAAGACTCGGGTGGTGATTGGTGGCAGTCACGGAAAAACCACCATCACCTCTATGATACTTCACGTTTGTCATTATCACGGTGTGGACATTGACTATCTGGTGGGGGCACAACTAGAAGGATTTGAACGTATGGTTCACCTCACCGACCACAACGAATTCATGCTGATAGAAGGCGATGAATACTTGTCCTCACCCATCGACAGACGACCAAAATTTCATCTATATCAGCCCAACATCGCCTTGTTGAGTGGTATCGCCTGGGATCACATCAACGTGTTTCCCACAGAAGAAAACTACATCGAGCAATTTAAAGGATTCCTCGACACCATGCAGCCCGGTGGTGCCCTGGTATATTTTGAAGAAGACGATAAGCTGCGCAAACTGGTAGAGAATGGAAAACATTTCGTCAAGCCTTTCCCCTACCGAACACCAGAATGGCGTTTAGAAAACGATGAAGTGGTCATCGCGTTTCCCGAATACGATGTGCCCGTGAAAGTATTTGGGGAGCATAACGTGGCCAATATCGAAGGGGCGCGCTGGATTTGCAACCAAATTGGCATTCAAAACGACGACTTCTATGAAGCCATTTCGGAGTTTAAAGGGGCGCAAAGAAGACTAGAGCCATTGCACGAAGACGGAGATGATCGTGTGTACACAGATTTTGCGCACGCGCCAAGCAAAGTAAAAGCCACGTCAGAAGCCCTGCGAAGTCGCTACCCAAATCACCGCGTGATCATTGCCCTTGAACTACATACCTTCAGCTCACTAAATCCCGATTTCTTGCCACAGTACCACGGTAGCTTACATGCCGCTGATGAAGCTTGGGTGTTTTTCAATCCCGAAGCAGTGGCGCACAAAAAGCTACCGCCTTTGTCTAAGAGCGATGTCCAAGAAGCCTTTGGCCGTCAAGTGCGCGTTTTTACCGATGCTGCATTGATGTTTTCAGATATACATCACTACACCAACGATGTTAAAGAACCCGTGGTTTTGGTGATCATGAGCAGTGGGAATTTTGCCGGCACGAACTTAAAAAGCATCACTGCACGCTCGGCGGCATCGTAGGACGTACTTCAATTTTTGAAGGTAGCGTACGGGCATTGAGTTTAGAGAGATTGAGAATCATTTCACCGATATCCTCCGGTTGTATTTTCCAAGCGTCTTCTTCACTGGGAGTGTGCCCATTGAAATGAGATGTGACCGAGCCAGGCATGATGGTGGTTACGCGTATTCTGTGGCGGCGAAGGTCGAGCATGATGCTTTGGGTAAGCCCCACTACACCAAATTTTGATGCATTGTATGCGCAGCCTTTGGCAAAGAAATTGGTGCCGGCCAAACTAGCGATGGAAATGAAATAACCTTTGCTTTCCTTCAATATTTCCCAAGAAGCCTTGGCACTGTTAAATACACCGGTTAGATTGGTATCAATCGTTTCTTTCCACTTTTCTGGATCCATTTCTTCGATGGACGCAAAGTGCCCCACACCGGCATTGGCAACGAATATATCGATGGCGCCAAAATGCTCGACACATTTTTTAACGGCGTTAATCTGGGACGATAAACTTCTAACATCAGATTCTACGCCATAGGCTGCATCCATATGAATGCTATTTAACTTTTCAGCGGCTCGTTCGGCCGAATCAAGACGTCTCCCTGTAATGCAGACGTTGAACCCTGCCTTAACAAGTACTTGGGCAATGCCGAAACCAATGCCTTTCGTTCCTCCGGTAATGAATGCTGTTTGTGACATAATGTGTGTGTATTTAAAAATAAAACGCCATCGACGAATCAATGTTTAAAACTTCTCAAGAACCTCAATGCGTTTTTCAATGGGTGGATGGGTGGCGAACCAGCGGTCCATACCTCCTAAGAACCCCAATCCTTCGTCTTTATTGTCGGGATAATTGTCGATAAACATCTCCTTGACGTCTTCGGAATCGAGGTTAGATAAATGGCTATTGCCCGAAATCTTTCGCAGTGCTGACGCTAATGCTCGCGGTTTTTTGGTGAGATCTGCTGCTCCGGCATCGGCCATATACTCACGTCTTCGCGATAAGGCAAAGCGAAACATGAGCGAGATAAAATAAGCAATGACAACGAGAATGAGAATCACCGCAACTCCGCCGTTATTTCGTCTACCTCCACTGCGCATTCCTCCGTAGAGAAAGCTGCGAAAGGCCACTTGCACTAAAAGTGAAAAAATCCCCACAAAAACGACGGAAATGACCAATAGACGAACATCGCGATTGCGTATATGCATTAATTCGTGGGCAATGACGCCCTCCAATTCATCGCGTTCGAGTTTATTAATGATGCCTCTGGTGAGGGTTACGGTATAGGATTTCTCGTTGAGACCACTGGCAAAGGCATTTAATGCATTATCTTCTATGATCCGTAATTTGGGCATAGGCATCCCCATTTGCATGCACAAATTCTCCGTGAGGTTATACACCGTCATATTCTCTTTGCGCGATAGGGTTTCAGAATGAGCAGCACTGTTGATGATAGATGCATGTGCGAAGTAGGCAATAAAAAACCATACGGCAGTAATGACAATAGCAACGGGTGCGGATTGATAAAAATACTGCTCAATTTGTTGCCACTGAAACTGCTGATACTGTTGATCGTAATTAAGGATCAAAATAATGGCAAACAGCAAGGCCAAAATGAGTGTTGGAAAGGCGATAAGCAGCATTATCGACTTGCGATTGTTGCGCTTTATCTGCGTGTATATACCGGTATACGACATGATTAAAATTTCACGTCGGGTGCTTTGTCGTAAGAGGCACGATCATCGCCCAACTCAAATGAATTTTGACGGCGAAAACCAAACATACCGGCAAAAAGTACGTTGGGGAATTTTTCAATGGCGGTATTCAACTCTCTGGTCGCACTGTTAAAGAAACGACGAACAGCAGCCAGTTTATTTTCAATATCGGACAACTCTTCTTGTAACTGAAGAAAGTTATTGCTGGCCTTGAGGTCCGGATAGGCTTCTACAGCCACTTTTAGTCCGGAAAGGGCTTGTGTCAATTGATTTTCAGCGGCAATTTTTCCGTCGATGGTACCGGCCTGCATGGCTTTGGTTCGTGCTTCGGTAATCTTTGTCAATACGCCTTCTTCATGCTTCATATACCCTTTAACAGCATTGACGAGCTGCGGAATCAAATCGTGGCGCTGTTTGAGTTGCACATCGATATCGGCAAAGGCATTTTCTCTTCGATTGCGGAGATTAACGAGGTTGTTGTAAATGCTGATAATAAAAATCACCAAAGCGGCAACAACGATGAGAATAATGGTTCCGGTGCTCATAGTAAATGGTGTTTGCGTTAAAAATTGACGAATAAATAATATTACAATTCTCGTGAAAGCTCACTTTTCAGGTAAGCTAAGGCTTTCCTACTCGGCTCAGCATCCATTTCCATAAAGTGATTGATGACCTTTTTCCCCAATTCAATTCCGGGCGATTCGGGATCCAACTCACCGGCAAGCTGATTGATTATACTCACAATGGCAGATTTAGACGTGACAATGTATTTCCAGGCGCGGTCTGAGATATAAATTTGTTGGGAGACGTTGTGCTCGTATTCGCTTCTGATGGTTTTGACTAATAAACCCTGATACTGTCTAACGTTGAGGTTTTTTGAAGATACGCGAACGATTAACTGTGAAGGGGTGATTCTCTCTAAAAACAAAGCCAATCGCTCGTATGCGGCTAGTCTGGCAGGAATGGATGTTTTTTGGGTTTCTTTTTTTAAAAAATAATGACGGCGTTTTTCCTCATTTTCCATAAAATTACTGAGCATCATGTACGCCAAGATGAGCAGAAAAACAGATGGCAAAGCATATTTAAGAATATCAAAAATTACATCCATGAATCGTAAAAATTATTTAGTGGGTCAAATATCGGACAAAAAACGCAGAAATTACAAGCGTTGTTGTAAACTTTACCATAAACCACCAAAAAACACTTAATCTAAAATCGACTTAATCAGTCTAAGGCGGTGGGTATGTGTGTCTTTCTCTTTGTGGTAGATGCCGTACTGATCAAGGCCATCAACGCGCACCGTTCCGGATGCATGGATGATTTGGTTACCGGGTAAAATAATTCCCACGTGAATGATTCGGCCTTCTGCATTGTCAAAAAAGGCTAAGTCACCCGGGCGACTTTCTTCTAAAAAGCCCAATGCTGTTCCAATACCGGCTTGTTGAGAAGCATCGCGGGGAATGAAATACCCACACATTCGGTAAAGAATTTGTGAAAAGCCGGAGCAATCAATGCCTAGCGGAGTTCTTCCTCCCCAGAGATAGGGTGCATTGATAAATCCAAAGGCGAAGTCGATCATCTCATCACGTAACTGCTTACCCTTGAGAGCTTGGCCTTCATAGCGTATAACATCGGCGTTTACAGAAAAATGATCTTGGCCATCCGGAAGCCACAACTGACTTCCGGGGACCAAGAATGTTGTAAGTTTATTGGTTTCGTTGACACACAGGTCAATGGTTTGTCTGCTAAAAGAAGGTTCTGTTTGGGTGAGGCGCTTGACTTCTTCCTTTTCTAAAAGCTGCACTTGTATGGCATCCACCCATCCTTCATACTTGTCGTGGCGAAGTCGGATTTCCAACCACTCACCGTTTCTGGTTCGGCCAATCACGTCGAATACTTCTCCAAATAGCATTTGGTTGACCAATTCACTCCGATGTGATGGCTCCGAACGCATGGGAACCATAGTCAGCAGACAAATACCGTGCTTCATGTTAGCGCTCTATAACCATCGCTGAAGCACCACCACCACCGTTACAAATACCGGCGGCGCCAATTTTACCATTTTTGCTTTTTAGCACATTGATCAATGTAACAATAATGCGTGCACCACTACATCCCAGCGGGTGACCGATAGAAACGGCACCACCAAAGACATTGGTTTTTGCGGCGTCGATGTCAAGTAATTTGATGTTGGCCAATCCAACGACAGAAAATGCTTCGTTGAGCTCGAAGTAATCGACGTCTTTGATATCAACCCCCGCTTTTCCAAGGGCAATGGGAAGTGCTTTTGCCGGAGCCGTTGTAAACCACTCAGGTTCTTGAGCGGCATCGGCGTATCCGCGAATGGTTGCCAATGGTTCCAAGCCTAGTTCTTGGGCCTTTTCTGCACTCATTAAAATGGTTGCCGCTGCACCGTCATTAATGGTCGATGCATTGGCTGCTGTGATGGATCCTTCCTTGGCAAAAACCGCGCGTAAAGCAGGAATCTTTTCAAAATTGACGTTTTTATATTCTTCGTCTTCCGAAAACAAAATGGGGTCGCCCTTGCGTTGAGGAATTTCCACGGGAACAATTTCATCGGAAAAATTACCATTCTTCCATGCTTCTGCGGAACGACGGTAAGATTCCATGGCAAACGCATCTTGCTCCTCACGAGAGAAATTGTGATCGGTGGCACACGTTTCTGCACAGTTACCCATGTGACGTCCGCTGCCGGCATCAAGGAGACCGTCGCGCAACATGCCATCGACCATTTTAACATCACCGAGCTTTTGTCCTGTACGCATGTTTGCTACGTAGTGGGGAATCATAGACATATTCTCCATTCCACCGGCCACTACGATATCGGCATCGCCAGCTTTAATGGCTTGTGCCCCCATCATCATGGCTTTCATACCGGAAGCACAAACTTTATTGACAGTAGTACAAGGCACACTGTCAGACAATCCGGCCAATAATGCGGCCTGACGCGCAGGTGCTTGGCCTTCATTGGCCTGTATGACGTTACCCATCAACACTTCATCCACAAGCGTAGGGTCCAACTTAATTTTATCTAGGGCGCCTTTAATAGCAATAGCACCGAGTTGTGGTGCGGGAATTGACGACAGACTACCGCCAAAACTCCCAATGGGTGTTCTTACAGCAGCAACAATAACTACATCTCTCATTTGACTGATTTATTTAAAATGATCATTTTATTCGTCCGGCGAAAATACAAAACGGAATTGGTTAATGACGAACGTAACGTTGGGAATTGCGCCATGTGATGTATACGCGGCAACTATGAATGACGTAGTGGTCATCCCAAAGACACAATCTACTCGTACATCTGCCAAAAAATCGTGTCCACGGTCGTTTCAATTTGACTTCTGCGACCCAATGAAGGGAAAAAGTTAAGCCCGGTTGCTTGTTCAAGCTCCTTTATAGTCATGGCATATCGATACAAGGACTGGTGTTCCCCACGCTCATTGGGCATGAGAAAAGCAACCCCCTCTTGCAGGGTATCGTTGAACACCAAAATGGCTTTATAAAAATAGTTGGGAACCGATACATGACTTTCTCCAATGGATGGCAAATCATCGCTTAAAACCGGACCAGTTACCACGTATACCTTCCCTAAGTTTTGGGCGTATTTGCGCACATTTTCTTCCAGTCTTTTCCAAATACCTCGATTAAAGGCCGGTACTTGCGGACTAACATTTGAATAATAGAAAGACTCTCTCATGGCCGTGTCGTTAAACACCATATCTGCGGCCGGCACCAGATGTCCACGGTCGTATCCACTGCCACGGTAATCTTGGTCATTGGCTGTTTCACCCACCACCAATGTGTCCACAAAAAAACGATTGCTTCGTCTGGCATCCCCCGTAGTCATATCACCGGTGAGTTCATAAGCCAGCCACCTTGACTGCATATGGACAGAGTCATACACCAAACAGTAATAGGTGTGGCAAAGTACTGTTTCTTTCTTTTCGACCTGCGGCCACTGCAACGCACCATAACGCTTGATGGTGCAGGAATGTACGATGAAAAAAAGAAAAAAAGAAAGATAAATATATGTGCTTTGCCTCATTGGGTTTATCTGTGGTTTAAATACGTACGACAGCTAATATAAACAACTATCTTGCATAGGTTATCATCCATTCTTTCAAAAACTAATACCCATCATAAACACAGAGCCAAAATTATTGGGTGGATATAAACCGACGCTGTACCCCAATGCAATACCATTGCTCTGAATTGATATACCTGCTTTTGGAATAACCCCGCGAAAGGTTCTATCGGAAATCAAAACCCAAGGGTCTTCGATAAATCCTAGAGACATCCTCTGAAAATACTGATACGAAAAGTAACTCAATCCCCCTAAAAACGTAAAGTGCCCTGTTCTATATGCTGCACCAAAGCCAACTTCATATGATTGTATCTTCACGTCTGGGAGAAACACGCCTATAAAGTCCAAACTATTGAAATCACCCGGAAAATAAAAATCTCCTAACGATTCATTATTGGCTCTGTTGAAAGAACTGGCAAATTCAAAGTAACCGCCCCACCTTTCACCAACATTGTTGTAATGCAACCCAAAGCTTGAGTTTTTTAAACTGATTCCCGAATGTCCTATTCGGGGCATAAAGGTGGCCATGAGTATGGAATTATTGACATTATTGGAGGACTCTTCGATTTTTTTCAACTCAGATTCCGCTCGGTTTTTTGATGGATTTAAATTCACCAATGAAACATCAACTTCTGCTGTTTCTCCTTCGCTGATGGTAATACTTTTTCTCAACCCTCTATACTGAGGAGCCGAAATCTCTAACACATATGTCCCTACAGGCACTTCTCTATGCGCCCTTATGCCCCGCCAACGCATGTAAATGTCTCCCTGACTGTTGCGCATGACCACTGCAGCGTCGGAGGGCGAGCAACGAAACAGTAAGGTGCCCAGCTGAGGAACCAGCTCAACCTGTACTGATTCGCGTTGGTCTCTATCCAACTCCACAGTTTTTGCAAAACTGGAAAAACCTTCTTTTCGCACTTCAATCATGTAAGTACCGGGCGGTCTTTCGATGAATTCATCAATCAACGCTACCTTTTCTCGGTTGATGAATACCTCAGCATCTCTCGGTTCTAGATCAAAGTTGATGTAGCCGACGTTTTTTTCTAAATCAAATCGGAAAAGATTGTCCCCCTCTTCTTCCACATATACTGTTTGAACCTTGGGTAGATAATTTCTTCGACTCATTCTGATGGTGTAAACACCGGGAAAAAGAAATAAGTCAAAACCTCCGGCGGCATCGGTACTTCCCTTTTCATTATCGTCTATTTCCACGCGTGCACGATCTATATTGGTGCGAATTCGCACGGGTTCCAATGTTACTTGACGCATGTTGTAAACGTAGTTGACTTGCTCCGTAGATATAACCAAAGACTCGTCTATGGAGCGGTAGCCTTCTCTTTCCAGGCGAATATTCACTGTTCCTATTGGTACACTTACCGTCTGATTGATGTCGGTAGGGATATTGTCAATAAAGAGCTTGGCATCATTTGGCGAAACGGTAAAAAACACCGATAACTCATCCTGTCCTTTTCTCTCTTCAACCATATAGCGAAAGACATCTTTGGGACTCGGATTGATCAAGTCTACGCGTTGTTCAATAAATCCTCTGGCGGCAACAAACAATATCTGGCGCTGTGGACTTACCAAAATTTCGTAGCGGTTGGCTCGTTGGTTGTATCGTTGCTGGTTGATGCCCCCTACCGAGGATCGAAAATCAAGAATTGGTAGATTGGAATAAACCAAAACCATGGCGTTATCGGGATACTCCGCACTGGCCTGAACAACCGATGTGCCATCGGCATCGCGCTCGGTAATGTGAAACTCCTTGAGTTGAGCGCTAAGTGCAAAGGATGTAATGATGAAAAACAATAAATAATATTTCCTCATAGGGTAAATATAAGTTTCCTAAATTTCGTGTAACAATCTGAAGCCATAGCTTAAAGATCTAAAATCCGGTGTTGATATCCGTCGATTACTCACACGACAATGCCTATCGTTGTGTAAATAACTCCCCCCTCTCACCACTCTAGATAAAGAACTTGAAACGGACGGCCCAACTGGATTCAACTGATCTTCAGAGGTGTATTCTCTAAACCCATCTCTACACCACTCCCAAACATTTCCATTCATGTCGTAGAGTCCCAATTCATTGGGTTTTTTTAATCCAACAGGATGAATGCGGTTGTTACTGGTACCGGCATACCAGGCAACCGAATCAACGTCATCACTTCCGGCATGTTTGGTAACAATTGCTTTGTGTCCACCACGTGCAGCATATTCCCATTGGGCTTCGGTAGGGAGTCTATAGGTTTTGCCGGTTATCCTATTCAGTTCTTGTATAAAAGTTATTACTTCGTTGTAGCTGACGTTATTAGCAGGACATTCCTCACAGTCATTAAATCCACTGGGGTTGTTTCCCATGACCGATTTCCATAATTTTTGGGTAACCAAGTATTTACTTATACTGTAGCCATCAATCGTTACGTTGTGTGGGGGACTTTCTAAAAAAAAGCAATCTCCAACTTGTTCAGGCGAACACCCCATAACGAACGTTCCACCTTCTACGTCAACCATACTTTCCTCTAAATCGATGACCGGCTGAGGCAGTGGGACATCCGCATCAGGAATCGTGTCAGTCGGAGCCGATGGTTGCTGTGGAACAACACCTACCTCTCCCTCCATCAAATCCAAGTCTTTTGCACACCGGCTAAATAGCACCAATGAAAGGCCTATCAACAAGATGTACACGAATTTATTCATTTTCATTTGCTTATTATTGGCTAGTAAAAGTCACGCAAACGTTATGTAAATGACCGTATTTTCAATTGAGCATAACGAAGCTATTGGACTTTATATACAGACACTATTTCACAATATCAAAATCTCCCAACTCTATCACCTCCTCCATCGGCGTATCCTTTTCCGGTTGCCAAGCGCGAACGTGAATCAGCGGGTGGTCTTCATCTTCAAAATCAATCATCAAAAACAAATAGCCTTCATCACCGTATGTGCTCGAACGCCAGGTCTGTTTTAAGTTGACACCGTAAATCTCGTCGTGGTGACCGTGCTGCACAATCTCGATATCGTCGAACGTTACATTGATAAAGGCATTGCGACGAAACACGCGTCTAAGATTTTCCATGTACTGCTGCTTGTTAAAGCGAATCAATTCCACCTGTCGATCACCTAAGGAGGCCATACCGTCAAATCCACGCTCGGTCTCTTGAAGTACCCGTCCCACAATGATCAATGCGTTCTCACTGAATGTCATTTCCAACATGTCTAAATCTTTGCGATTGTAAGCCGTTCTGAAGTTTTCGATGAAATCCAAAATCATTTGTCGGCGGCGAAAATCCCGTAGATCTCTTCCCTCAGACATCAAGTTGGTGTAGCGGTGTCGCTCGATACCAAAATAGACATCCTCCAAAGCGCCCACGGCAGAGAAATTTAACACCAACTCTTGATCGACACGATCCTCATTCACCACTACTACCGGTATTTGACGCACCTGAAAGCGGTTTCCAGGCAAGCGCAAAATACTGGTAGTCAAGCGGGTTTCTGTGCAGCGAAAGACACTCGTTTCCCATAAGGCATTGACGCGTTCACGGGCATTTTTCGTCACGTCAATATTATCCCAGTCGATGGTCTTTCCACGAGCTGAGGCAACATTGGCGGCATTGACAAACAATTGTGCATTTTTCTGTACCTGATTTTGCACAGCAGAGCCATCCGCATTGCGCAGCGTGATCTGGGTGCGGTTTTGAGCCGTTGCCATCAACGCACCCAATACAAATAATATCGCTATATAAAATCGACCCATATGGCTATTAACCCTTTAAATTGTTCTCCTACTTCGTTAAATGTTTTACCGGACTTAATATCGGTCCTTCCCCGGTGATGAGGCGAAAGCACGTGTTGTACCTGTTCGGTTTGCGGATCGACCAACAACACCCAGCAGGTTTTGGGGTTGACAAAATCAGATTCCTTACCCCATACCGCCAAACCACCTCTTCTCAATTGCGCCAACACATTTTGCACTTCGGAGAAGTGTGATAAAGCCTCAAAATGTGCCGCGTGTGTTTCACTAACCTTCATGCTCTTTTCCGGGGCAGACGGCGCTGTCGCTATCGTTTTCACTCTAACCCCTTCAATCGTCTTGCTTACCGAAAGTGCACGGTTATCGTTGATCACCAAACGAATGGGACCAGTGATGTCTTCCAGAGGAACGCGTAAAATTTGGTCACTAGACAAACGTTGATTGCCCATTTCCCAAGAAAACGACCGCGGACTCAGGTGCGCTAATTGGGGCATTGCCACCACGTGATCCGCTTGAACATCGGTGGTGAAATCTACAGAAATGACCTCGGAAAAATCCAAGTCGATGGACATAGACCGAGAAAACACCCGCAAGTTGGCTACCTCTTGTACTTCAGCCGGTATGCGGCCTGCGCTAAAGGACAAGTACCCATTGATGGTTTCTACCGGAGCGGATGGACGCATAAATACGTGAAGCACACCATTGCCACCACGAAAAACAGCGCGTGCGTTCAACGAAGGAATGTGAAGATGGTAATTTAAAATGGGATCGGCATTGGGGATATTGGCCGTTACGCTGTATTGTTCTTCCATGCCGCCATTTCCGGGTGTAATGGATGCAAAATCAAATGAAACGTTATTCAAGTGCTCGCGCAACATCAGCTCCAAATAGGTTTTGGCATCGTTGATGGTTCGACCGTTGTGTTCCAAAGAAATGGGCAATGGCGACAAAAACGTATGCAAATAGGCAAAATAGACATCGGCCAAGGTAGAAGCCCCCATCATCTCCTTCATGGCCATCATTTCGAAGTACTCGCGCACCTGCGTTTCTACAGCTTGGGCACTGGTTTCCATGTCCTCCATGGAAATATAGACCAGTACCGTAACCTCGTTGTTGCGTCTGTTCTGACTACACACCAAATGGCGCAAGCCCTTCAATCGAAGCGAAGACACATTGGTGCCGGTAGACGTGTAATCTTGGGTGACCTCGCCGGAAATTTCCGTGGTGGTGAGTTCACTTACGGTTTGTACGGTGGTTGAAATCTGGTTGATAAGGTAATCTTGCGCCAAAAGTCTGGCGGCCTCTTCGGTTTCGGAAGTGGCCATTGCACTAAAGTAAGCGGGATTACCGGCGATTTTATCGCACGAGCGCGCCTCGACCTGTCCGATGCCCATCAGTGAAATCAATGCAAATATGTAATGTTTAATCGTACGCATATCCTCCATTTCTTTAAATCTCAACGAACCTCAATTCCTCTTCCATCGGGTTTCTCCACGTACTTGATGAAGAGTTCCCGAACATTATCCGTGGGGATATAAGCGTGCCATTCCACGATGGGCGTTTCCTGCTGATTGGC
>PXCF01000130.1 GCA_003566715.1 Cryomorphaceae bacterium
AAACTAAAAACTCACTCATAAAAATTCTTCACAAACGCGCCCTTGGGATTTTTCTTGAGAATCAACCGAACCCATATCCCGTTAAAGAACCCTAGTCCGTAACCCATGAGTTGAATAAATGCGGCGGGAACGCTTTGCAGTCCCACGCGACCACTTTCATTGACAATGGTAGAGTGCATGTAGATGAGCATGGCATAGGCCATGATGGGTGCTAAAAAGGCCGGATGGATAATTAGACTGCATAAAAGACAAAACAGAACCCCTACCGTAAACAACGCCGGTAGTACGTGAACTGGTTTCAAAGAGCCAGGGTGGAGGAGGTGCAGGTGAATACGCGCCATGCCGCTGTTGAACACCTGTTTGAAGAACTGGCGAAAATTGGTTCTGCGCTTGTGAAAGACATAGGCCTTGGGAAACAGTCGGGTTTTAAACCCGAGTTTGATAAGTCGCATGCTCATGTCAATGTCTTCACCAAAGCGCATAGGGCCAAACCCTTTGGTTGCGGCAAAGACTTCCTTGGTGTATCCCATGTTAAAACTGCGCGGATAAAATTTATCCAATGCCGACTTACTTCCTCTGATACCGCCAGTTGTAAAAAAAGACGTCATGGCGTAATTGATGGCCTTTTGCAAAGGGGTAAATGATTCGTGTGCGCGATCGGGTCCACCAAATGCGTCAACGGGAGATTCATCCAATTCCTTATGTATGCTAAGCAGGTAGTTCTGAGGAATGATACAGTCGGAGTCTAGAAATATAAAATAATCACCAGTAGCGCGTTCTGCCCCGTAGTTTCTGCTTTGACCGGGTCCGCTGTTGGGTTTATAAAAGTACTTGGTTGGCAATTGCTCAGAAAAGCCATTGACGATGTCTTTGGCATCATTGATGGAACCGTCTTCTACCACAATGACCTCGTGTAGGAACTTACCTTGTTCAACCAATGAATCCAGAAGCTCTTTTATCTCTTCCGGTCGGTTGTAGAGTGGGATGATAAGACTTAGTCGATTCACAGGGCAGGTAGGGTTGCAATGTTTTCATTAATGGTGTCGCTCTCAACTTTTCCGTCGCGTAAGCGGATGATTCGGTGGGCAAACAGAGCGATGTCTTCTTCGTGCGTTACCAAAATCACTGTGTTTCCTCGTTTGTGAATATCGGAAAACAAGCGCATGATATCGGCAGATGTTTTACTGTCGAGGTTTCCCGTTGGTTCATCGGCTAAAATGATGGAAGGATTGTTGATCAATGCTCGGGCAACGGCAACCCGCTGTCTTTGTCCGCCTGAAAGCTGATTGGGGTGGTGGTCCATTCGATCACCTAAGCCAACCATATTTAAGGTTTCTTCTGCTCGTTTGTTTCGGTCTTTTTTTCCAATACCGGCATAAACCAATGGCAGTGCAACATTACTCAGCGCCGTTGTTCTCGGGAGTAGATTAAATGTTTGGAAGACAAAGCCAATTTCTTGATTTCTCACATCGGCCAATTCATCTTCGCTCATTTTGCTGACATCTTTTCTATTCAGTATATAAGTGCCTGTTGTAGGTACATCAAGACAACCGAGAATATTCATCAGCGTAGATTTTCCGCTGCCTGATGGTCCCATAAGGGCGACATATTCATTTTTCTCAATGGATAAATCAACGCCATCCAGTGCGTGAACGGTCTGTGCACCGAGATGAAATGTTTTGGTGATGTTGTTCAGCGAAATTAAGCTCATGGTAAGTAGTGATCAACTTCCCTTTGGTAAAAGGCTTCAGCTTCAGAAATCAGCTCTTGAACTTCGGTTTCAAGTATTTCTTTTCCATCTTCAGGATCGAGGGCATCAAACCACGTGACATCGTCATTTTCTAAGTTTAGCACAAATCGCGGGTATTCGGTATGAACGATGAATACCGCTTCGGGAAGCTCTGAATTGTCGGCTAATAAAAATTTTGGCAGCATAATTTTATTTATTGGTGTAGCTGTCAAAATTACGCCAAATATCTCCTTTAGAAAAAAGCTTTTGTGCAAGTTTTTCTGCCGTTGTGCCATTGTGGCACAAAAGCTAAAGTGGCAATATGTTTGCCACATAGCTATCACCATTGAAAGAACAGTGAATTATGGCAGATAAAACACCTAACCCAGCCGCGGAAGAAAATATCAAAGACCGCGAGGAAAACGTCAATGAAAACGTGAACGAAGAACAAGACACATCCGCTGAAAAAGCATCAGAGGAAAACGATTTGCAAATGCAAATTGATCAGCTAAACGACAAGCATATAAGATTGGTCGCAGAGTTTGAAAACTACAAACGCCGTACATCTAAAGAGCGTATAGAACTGTTTTCCTCCGCCAATAAAGAATTAATGACGGCTCTATTGCCCATTCTTGACGATTTTGAACGTGCGTTTAAAAATACCGAAGAAACCGAGGCAAATACAGAAGCGATTAAAGGCTTTCGTCTGATTTATAGTAAAATGATGGAGACTATGAAGCAAAAAGGACTCAAGCCTATGGACGATTGTACGGGCGAGCCTTTTGATATGGATAACATGGAGGCCATAACCAAAGTACCTGCTCCCGACAAGTCTTTAAAGGGAAAAGTTATTGATCAAATTGAGCGAGGATATAAGCTGGGCGACAAAGTCGTTCGCTACGCACGAGTCGTGGTTGGGGAATAAGATGATGGCGAGGTAAAGCGATTCGGAAAAGAATAAATAATATCATGGCAAAGCAAGATTTTTACGATGTTTTAGGGATATCAAAAAACGCATCTGCGGAGGAGATTAAAAAGGCCTATCGCAAAATGGCGGTTAAATATCACCCCGATAAAAACCCCGACGATAAGGAAGCGGAAGAAAAATTCAAATTGGCGGCTGAGGCCTACGAGGTGTTGAGCAATCCCGAAAAACGCCAACGATACGACCAATTCGGTCACGATGGCATGCGTGGCAATGGTGGCTTCGGTGGTGGCGGCATGAATATGGACGACATATTCAGTCAGTTTGGCGATATTTTCGGCGGTGCTTTTGGCGGTGGATTTGGCGGAGGCGGTCGACGCAGACAAGCCACTTATCGCGGGAGTAACCTGCGTGTAAAAGTCAAGCTTACCTTAGAAGAAATAGCCGGTGGTGTTGAGAAAAAGATCAAAATCAAACGATCTAAAATGGCACCCGGTGTTACCTATAAGACTTGTACAACCTGTAATGGTTCCGGACAAATCACCCGCGTGGCCAATACCATTTTGGGTCAAATGCAAACCGCCTCAACGTGTCATACTTGTAACGGAATGGGTAAAACTATTGATAAATTACCCGACGGTGCTGGTCCGGATGGAACCATTCGCACGGAAGAAACGGTAACCATTCAAATTCCTCCTGGTGCTGTTGACGGAATGCAATTGAAAATGTCAGGAAAAGGCAATGAAGCCCCCATGAATGGCATCAATGGTGATTTGATCATCCTCATTGAAGAAATTGAACATGAACTTCTGAAACGCGAAGGCAACAACATTCATTACGATTTGCGCATTTCTTTCCCGCAAGCTGTTCTTGGCGGTCCGGTTGAAGTGCCTCATTTCAACGGAAAAATGCGCATCAAACTCGACCCCGGTGTACAATCGGGGCGTATCTTACGCCTTCGCAACAAAGGGATTAAGAGCATAGAGGGTTTTGGTACAGGAGACATGTTGATTCACGTCAATGTGTGGACGCCCAAATCGGTTTCCTCTGAGCAAAAGAAAATGTTGGAAAAGTGGAAAGACGATCCCAGTTTTCAGCCCAATCCTGAGAAAGAGGATAAGAGTTTCTTTGAGAAGGTTAAGGAGATGTTTTCTTAACGCAAAAACTTTTAAATGCGCTTTTACCTTTTTTTACTGTTTGGTATTGCAGCTACAGCGCTAAAAGCACAAATCTATCCTGTACCTTCTGCTGTGAAGTCTGAGGTTTCAGACACGTCTCGTTTTATGGAAAACATTCCCGATGCGTTTAGTGAAGTACCTTACTTTACTTTTGGCCAAGGGATAGGTATTTATCCAGCAGATAGTCTTTACTCTTTCAATTTGCGTTTTCGAATGCAGAATCGTGTGGGGGTAATGGGAAATGAAGGAGAAGATTTAGATATTGAAGCGCGTGTGCGAAGATTGCGTTTGCGTTTTGATGGTTTTGTTTTGTCTCCAAAAATATCCTATGTAATTCAGCTGTCATTTACAAGAGGCGATATGGATTGGGAGAATACCAACTTCCCAAATGTAGTTCGAGATGCTATGGTATTCTATCGTCCTACAGATAAACTTCAATTAGGTTTCGGACAGACGAAATTACCCGGGAATCGTCAACGTGTAAATTCTTCAGGTGACTTACAGTTTGTAGATAGGAGTATTGTAAATGCAACGCTTAATGTAGATCGTGACTTTGGTTTCCAAGCGGCTTACACCGAAAATGTATATAAAAATGCATATGTGGTAGTAAGAACTGCGTTGACCAGTGGGGAGGGCAGGAACATATTGACGACCTCAAATGGGCTTGCGTATACAGGAAGGGTAGAAGTGTTGCCATTTGGATTGTTTGAGCGGTTTGGTGATTATTTTGAAGGAGACTTAATGCGAGAGCAAAAACCTAAACTTTCGACTGGTTTTACATATAGTCACAATGTACAAACCTTGAGAACCGGCGGGCAAATAGGCGTCTTTTTATTTGAGCCTAGAGATATGACAACATTGGCGTCCGACTGGCTGCTTAAATATCGTGGTTTTGCTTTTGCAACAGAGTGGATGTATAGAATGAGTGACGATCCAATTACGCAAAACTCAGATGGTGATATTCGCTATATTTATACTGGCTTGGGGCAAAACTATCAAGCCAGTTATATTTGGCCTTCTAATTATGAACTGGCTGTTCGTTATAGCAGTATGAACCCGGAGGGTGTTATTGATGTATTGGAGCCAACGGTTCAACAATACACTTTGGGTGTAACTAAGTATCTCAAAGGTCACAGATTAAAAGTGCAAACGGATATTACATGGGAGCAGCGTGCATTTGAAGTTGGAGGAATTCCTGCCAATAACTGGATGTGGCGCTTTCAAGTAGAGCTTGGGATATAAAAAAACCTCGGAAATGCCGAGGTTTTTTTTATTAAACGTGTTTGCCGATTAGAACAAGTCCATTCCGTCAAGAACGTCTTTCACTTCACGTACGGCTTTTTCTGACTCTGCCAAGAGAGCTTTTTCGTCATCGTTGAGGTCGAGTTCGATGATTTCTTCGATTCCGTTTTTACCCAGCTTAACGGGTACACCCAAGTAAAGGTCTTTGATGCCGTATTCGCCTTGGAGCCAAACGCAGCAAGGGAAAATTCGCTTTTGATTGCGAACGATGGCTTCTACCATTTGCGCCGCAGCAGCACCGGGTGCATACCAAGCGGAGGTGCCGAGTAATTTCACAATTTCACCGCCACCTACTTTGGTGCGCTCAATGATGGCATCCAGCTTATCGGCGTCAATGAGTTCGGTAACCGGAATACCGCTTACGGTGGTGTAACGAGGAAGTGGTACCATGGTATCGCCATGACCACCCATCAATACTGCTTGAATGTCTTTTGGTGAGCACTCTAGTTCTGTGGCGAGGAATGCTTTGTAACGCGCGGTATCAAGAATGCCGGCCATACCAAATACGCGACGAGAATCAACTTTTGCGGTGAGGAATGCACAGTAAGTCATTACGTCGAGTGGGTTGGATACAATGATGAAAATGGCGTTTGGACTGTGCTTGATGGCGTTTTCCGTTACGCTTTTTACAATGCCTGCGTTGGTTGCAATAAGGTCATCGCGAGACATTCCAGGCTTTCTTGGTAAGCCCGAAGTGATAACAACGACGTCGGAGTTGGCAGTGGCCGAATAGTCATTGGTTGAGCCTTTGAGTCGAGAATCGTAATTGTTGATGGGTGCGGTTTGCCATAAGTCAAGCGCTTTTCCTTCGGCAAAACCTTCTTTGATATCGAGTAAGATGACTTCTTCTGCAAGTTCGTGATGTGCACAATACTCGGCACAGGTTGCACCTACATTACCTGCTCCAATAACGGAAATTTTCATAATTTGATTGAATTATTTAATGTTCTGTGTCGAATTTCAACACAAAACAGGTTAATATGATGTTTTGTTAATACTGCACGTGCAGTTAACATTTTTTCGCGCACAAAAGTAGGGTTCAGAGCGCTTGATTTCAAGTGTTTTTGGTGTTTACTAGTGGTTTTTGGCTTTTATTAATTGACTTCTCCTTTCCGCGTGCCTACTTTTGTCGCACAATATAAAACAAAGATCATGAAAAAATTACATACATCATTCGGCGTTAACGATAAAGGAGGTGCACGTATCTTTGCATTTGATTCCGTTGAGCAATTAAGTGGTTTCAATCTCGATAGCAATACCAAAGAACAAGTAGAGGCTTTCTCTAAGAAAAATGATGGTCAATATTTTTACATCTTTGGCGAAAGAACCACCTTTTTTTGTAAGGTAAAAAGTGAATCTACTGAAGCACGCCAGAAAGAGTCTTATCGCCGAATGGGCAGCGCTTTATTCCCGGCGATTAAAGCGATGAATTTGGACAAGTCCTTCGTGGAAACAGTGGATGTTGATAACAGCTGCGGTCTGATAGAAGGACTAGCGCTGTCGAGTTATAATTTTGATGAGTACAAAAGTAAAAAAGATACTTTTCAGTTGTTGTATATCGGCGCAAACGATATTGAAGAGACCCAAAGAAATGAATTATACTGGACGGTTGCCGGCAATTTATTGGCCAGAGATTTGGTAAATGAACCCTTGATTAAACTAACCGCTACCAATTTTTCCGAACGCGTGGTGAGTCTTGGACAACAATTGGGTTTTAATGTAGAAGTGCTCAACAAAGCCAACATTGAATCTTTGCGCATGGGTGGTTTGTTGGGGGTTAATAAGGGAAGTATAGATCCGCCTACCTTTACCATCATGGAACACAAACCCGAGAAGCCGCGCAACGAAAAGCCTCTGGTTCTCGTAGGGAAGGGGGTGATGTATGATACCGGTGGGTTGAGTTTGAAGCCCACTGCAGGTTCTATGGACAGTATGAAGTCTGACATGGCAGGCGCTGCAGCGGTTGTGGGAACGGTTACCGCTCTTGCCGGAATGAAGTCCGATGTTTGGGTGATTGGTTTGGTTCCAGCTACGGATAACCGCCCGGGCGGAAACGCCATTACTCCCGGAGATGTCCTCCACATGTTCGACGGAACGTCAGTGGAGGTGCTCAATACCGATGCCGAAGGACGATTGATATTGGCCGATGCCTTGGCCTTTGCGAAAAAGTACAATCCAGACTTGGTGATTGACTTGGCTACGTTGACCGGTGCTGCGGTTATAGCTGCTGGTCGCCATGCCATTTGTGCCATGGGAACGATTGGCGACGACAACTACTCGAAGTTGGAAAAAGCCGGTCATGATGTCCACGAGCGTTTGGTTCGCTTGCCACTTTGGCCCGAATACAATGACATGATTAAGTCGACCATAGCCGATCTGAAAAATATTGGTGGACGTGAAGCCGGTACGATAACCGCCGGAAAGTTCTTGGAGCACTTTACCGATTATCCATGGGTGCATCTCGATATAGCGGCATCGGCATTTTTAGATAAAGGAGATGCTTATCGACCGGAAGGCGGAACCGGAGCGGGTGTGCGATTGTTGACCAACTTTATCAACCGTCACTACCAGAAGTAATGGGTCATACAAAACACAGCCTTCCTGTTATAGGCGTCAGCTGCGGCGACCTAAACGGAATTGGTCTTGAAGTTGTGCTCAAGACCTTTTCCGACAACCGCTTTTTTGAACTTTGCACTCCGGTTATTTTTGCCAATGCCAAAGTGGTGTCTTATCACCGTAAAGCCTGTAATCTGACGCAACTTCACTATCAGCAAATCAAACATATTTCCGAAGCACATCCGGGAAAACTCAACGTATGCAATGTATGGGAAGACAATGTGAATATTGAGTTGGGTAAGGTTAGCAAAGAGGTAGGCGTATTTGCCGTTCAGTCATTGAAAGCCTGTGTAGCCGCTTACGACAATGGTGAAGTTGATGCCATTGTAACCGCCCCCATTCACAAAGAAGCTTGTTATGACGACCAGCACTTTCCTTTCAGTGGCCACACGGGGTATTTCGCCGAACACTACAAACAGCGCGCCTTGATGTTGCTGTGTAGTGGCGACTTTCGCGTAGCTCTGGTTACCGATCACATCCCCATTGACAATGTATCGGAAACAATAACGGCTGATCGCCTACAAACGTTTATTGAAAAACTCTATGCTGGTTTGAAGGTTGACTTCGGTATACAAAAGCCTAGGATTGCCGTTTTGGGTCTCAATCCCCACGCCGGTGATGGAGGGTTGATCGGCGACGAAGATAATCTTGTTATTGCGCCGGTGGTGCAAGCTAAGCGCGACGATGGTATGTTGGTCTTCGGACCTTTTCCGGCAGACGGATTTTTTGGCAAAAGTCAACAAAATTCTGTTGATGCCGTTGTTGCTATGTATCACGATCAAGGATTAGCACCTTTTAAAGCATTGAGTTTTGGTACCGGGGTTAATGTGACGCTTGGATTACCAATCGTTAGAACATCGCCCGACCACGGAACCGGATTTGACATAGCAGGAAACAATGAAGCCGATGAGCAATCGTTTCGCTCTGCTGTTTTCCAAGCATTAGACATCGTCAAAAATCGTCAACTTCACAAAGAATTGACAGAAAACCCTTTAAAGTTTCAGCGGAAAATCCAACGTGATTCGTGATTTCTTCCAGACATTCATCACGAAACATTTTTTACTATCTTCGCTTTACTAATTCTATCCATTTGCCAAGATGAACAAAGTTGCCAACCTACTATTGATTTTCACGCTTGCAGTATGTCAAGCGTGGGCACAATTTCAGCCCTCTCAATCTTATGATTCCTATAAGGTGTTTATAAATGTCTCACAGCCTAAGGAAAGCGGTTTGGAGGTTCAAGTGGTACCACCGTTAACCTCATTGGAAGGCGATAGCGTGATTTATGAAATGGCGAGGGTCATTCCCGGCACCTACTCCATCAGTAATTTTGGTCAATTTGTTCAAGATCTCAAAGTGTTGGATCACAACGGAAATGCATTGGAATATCAGCAATTATCACCCAATCGTTGGTATGTGCCTTCGGGAAAAGAAGTCTACAAATTCTCGTACGTGGTTGAAGAGACCTTTGGCAACGATGAGGCCGATATCTTTGAACCATCGGGTACGACCTTTCGCGATAGCGTAGCCTTATTGAATTTATTTGCCATGGTTGGCTACATGCATCAGCACGGTCATCACCCCTACGAATTAACCGTGCAGAAACCTCGCGAATTTTATGGTGCCACCAATCTCAATGCTGAAGAACGCGCCATCGATCGCGACGTTTTTTATGCCGATGACTATTTCTTTCTTCACGACAATCCCATTTTGTACGCACGACCCGATACCGCCTCGGTGTTAGTGGACGATACCCGCATTCACTTAGCGGTTTACAGTGGTGCTAATTTTAATACAGCAGAGGATATCCTCCCAGATATCACCAGTCTTTTCCAGGCAACCAGTGATTATTTCGGTGGCACCTTACCAGTGAGCGATTACCATATACTTTTGTTTTTTGAACATCCGGAAGGCGCCGGTTCACGTTTTGGAGCCCTAGAGCATCATTACAGCACCGTCATTTTTATGCCAGATTACCCTAAAGAGGCCATTATTCAGAACGTAAAAGACATCGTGGCGCATGAGTTTTTACACATTGTAACGCCATTAAACTTCCACTCCGAAGTGGTGCATAACTACGATTTTCAGTACCCCGAAATGACGCGTCACTTGTGGCTGTATGAAGGGGTGACCGAATACACGTCTCATTTGGTTCAGGTAAGAGGCGGTTTGATCGATGAAGATGATTTTCTCGAGGAAATGCGCGAAAAGATACATGGTGCTGAAGCGTACGACATACGCATCCCCATCCACACCGCCAGTCGCTATGCATTGGATGTTCACGAAGATCAGTATCTCAATGTTTACCAAAACGGTGCACTGATCGCCATGTGCTTGGATTTACAAATCATTGCTTCTTCGGATGGTCAAATGGACTTGAGAGATTTGATGGTATCCTTGAGCAATACTTTTGGGCCGGATACATTTTTTACCGATCACTTGTTGTTTGACGTCATCGCTGATCATGGATTTAAAGGCATTCATGAATTTGCGGCCCAATACATTGAAGCCTCATTACCATTGCCCATCAGTGAGTTGTTTTACCTCTTTGGTTACGAATACGAAGAAGAAGCCATGTCTTCGAGTATAAGCTTTGGTATCACGGGCTTTGGCGTCGATATGGAAGATGCAGTGTTGGTGGTAGAGGACAATGACGAAGCCGATGAAGTGGCCAAAGCTTTGGGATACCGAGAAGGGGACAAGATTATAAGTTTGAATGGTGAATCGATGAATTTGCTGGAAATAGAATCAACCATAGGGAACTTTTTACGCCATGCTAAAGTTGGAGATCCGTTAGAAGTGGTCGTGGATCGTCCCAATAAAAAAGGAACAAAATTCAAGGAAAAAACACTAAAAACTAAGGTGCAAGAAGTTGCTGTGCCTACCACGCACAGAATATCCTCGCACGATGAATACAACAATGAGAATTTTGCCAGATTGAGAAATGTCTGGTTAAGCAATAAGTAAAACCACCATGATGAATTTAAAACAACTTTTTATTACTGTATTGGCTTCGGCCGCAATCTTGGCCTGTCAAACGTCTGAAGTAGAAGATGTCATGGATGGTACGCTGGGATTTGATCTTAGTCATATCGACAGCAGCTACGCGCCTTGCGACGACTTTTTCATGTTTGCCTCCGCCGGGTGGATGCGTGACAACCCTATTCCCGCCTCCGAAGCGCGTTGGGGCAGTTTTCCAATTTTGGTAGAAGAAAACAACAAAAAGCTACGCGGACTCTTAGAAAGTTTGTCAGATGAAGATGCTGAAAGTGGCACCCATCGTCAGCAACTTCGAGATTTTTACCTATCAGCTATGGATAGTGTTGGTGTTGAAAATGCGGGGCTCCAAGGGATAAGTGACGAATTAAATGCCATTTCTGCTTGGGAGAACAAGGATGATTTGGCAGATTATCTAAGAACAGCTGCAGTGGATCAACTCCCTAAGCCATTTGGTATGTACGTGAGTGCCGATAGCAAAAACTCTGAGCAGTATGCACTGTACTTTTCACAAAGTGGACTCGGACTTCCAGATCGTGATTATTACTTTAAAGACGATGATGCGGCTAAGAAAATTAAAGATGCATACTTGAAACACCTAGCAGACGTATTCGCACTCTTAGAAAAAGACAATCCAAATGAGTTGGCAAATGAAGTATTTGAGTTAGAAAAGAAAATGGCCGAATACCACATGAGTAGAAGAGATGCACGTAAGCCCGAGTTGACCTATAACAAACTTCCCGCCAGTGATTTGTCGAGATTGACCTCGTTTATTGACTGGTCCAGCATATTCAATAACCTTGGTCTTCAACCAGATTCGGTAATCGTCAGACAAGTGGACTTCATGGAAGGCTTAAATCAGCTTCTTAAGGATGAGCCGTTAACGCAGTGGCAAACCTACTTTACCTGGCACTTGGTTCACCGGTTTGCCGATTATTTGCCGAATGATTTTGTGCAAGCAAATTTCGACTTTTATGGCAAAGTCCTTCAAGGCGTAAGTGAAATGAAACCCCGTTGGAAACGCTCTATCAGTAAAATAAACAGCGGTTTTTCGGAGCCACTTGGGCGTCTGTTTGCCGAAGAATATTTTAGTCACGAAAGTAGAGCCAGAGTAGAGAAAATGGTTGAAGATATCCGTGCCGTTTACAATGAACGCATTGACAACAACGACTGGATGAGCGATGAAACAAAAACGAAAGCAAAAGAGAAGCTCAATGCATTTCGCTATAAAATTGGGTATCCCGACAATTGGAATGATTTTTCTTCAGTTGACATCAAAGCAGATGATTTGTTGGGAAATCACCGGAGACTATCGGCACATATTTTCAGTGAAAAAATTGGACGATTGGGCAAACCGGTAGACAAAACGGAGTGGTTCATGGGTGCACATATTGTCAATGCCTATTACAGCCCGTCATTTAACGAGATTGTTTTTCCCGCCGGTATTTTGCAGCCACCGTTTTTTGACCCCCAAGCCGATGATGCTGTAAATTACGGAGCCATTGGTGGAGTAATTGGTCACGAGTTTACCCACGGTTTCGACGATCAGGGACGCAAGTACAATGCTTTTGGAAACCTTACCAACTGGTGGACTCAGGAGGATAGTTTGCGATTTGCCGAAAGAACACGAAAGGTGGTTGATTTCTACGGTGGATTGGAGCCAGTAGATGGCTATTTTGTGGACGGTGAGTTAACCTTGGGAGAAAATATTGCCGACATTGGTGGCTTAACCTTGGCTTATCACGCTTATCAAAAGCACATTGCAGGAACCGGTGGCCGAACCATTAACGGGTTTACGCCAAGTCAGCGCGTTTTTATGGGTTGGGCCAATGTATGGCGCAGTCACGCCACGGAGGAATATTTGCGCCAACAAGTGGTAACCGATCCACACTCACCGGCCCAGTATCGGGTAAACGCCACCATGAGTATGATTCCTGAGTTTCAGGAAGCTTTTGGGTGTGAAGAAGCCGACCCGCTGGTTATTACCGAAGAAGAAAGAGCTTTGATCTGGTAGTTGTCTACAGGCACGGAAAGACGTAAAAAAATTGTGTTTATGTGCGGTAGAGACGTGAAATTACACGTTTTATAATAAACCACGCCCTCTAACAATTATATATATGCCTGTATTTAAGGCTTGTGGCCAGGTAATCAACTCGCCTGACGATTTAAAAAACATTCCCGAAAGTCTTTGGCCAGATGTGGCTGATGCCTTGCGGAATTTTTTGTTGTCTTTAAAAGTAGATAAACCCGCGCACCTTGCCTCCTCACTTACGGCCACCGAGATTACGGTAGCGGTTCACGCCGTTTTAAACAGCCCACAAGACCGCATAGCCTTTGATGTTGGGCACCAAGCCTATGCCCATAAGGTGCTCACCGGTAGAGCGGAGAGAATGGAAGAGCTTCGAACCATTAACGGTCCTTCGGGTTTTTTATGGCCGGAAGAGAGTCCGCACGACATCTTAGTAACCGGACATAGTTCCACATCATTGAGTGTCATAGCAGGTATGGCTTATGCCGATATGTTGGCCGGAAAAAAAGACATTCGTTATGCGGTCGTTATAGGAGATGGCGCATTAACCGCTGGTGTGGCTTATGAGGCACTCAACACCATTGGTCAATATCAATTGCCGGTAACCATTATCCTCAACGACAATGATTACTCCATCGATCCGACTATGGGGGCGGTGCATCTCAAAGGTGGGTACGAGTCGTTGATGAAGGCCATGCACATTGGCTACAGAAAAAACATCAATGGTCACGACGTCCCTATGTTGTGTGAAGCAATTCGTTCGTGCGCCGCTCAACCAATGATGTTGCATTGTCATACCCGTAGAGAAATCCTATCCGAATCTAAGCCAGCGAAAAAGGGAACATTTACCCACACCGTAAACAATTACCTCTTCGAAAAAATGACAGAGGATGAATCCGTCGTATTGGTTACCCCAGCTATGATCAGTGGAGCCGGCTGGGGAGCGCTTAAACGTGCCTTTCCTACAAGGGTTATAGATGTAGGCATTGCTGAGCAAAATGCCGTAGCATTCTGTGCAGGACTTATTAAGTCTGGCATGAAACCCGTTTGTCATTTATACAGCAGTTTTTTTCAAAGAGCACTGGATCAATTTATTCACGACATAGCCTTGGAGGGCTTGCCGGTTACATTTTTGATTGATCGGGTAGGACTGGTAGGAGAGGATGGTCCAACCCACCACGGTTTGTACGATTTAAATGTTTTACTTAGTATTCCCGGTGTTCGCATATTTTTCCCAACAACTGCAGAGAGAACTCCAGTGGCCTTAGCTAAAGCAATGAGTGAGACGCACATTTCAGTGGTCCGTTATCCCAGAGACGGTGTGATGGGTAACCAACACGTACATCAAATATCTAATAATGATAACGTTATGGTGTATTATGGTGCCCAGGGCAGGAAAGCAGAAGAAGTTAAACATCGGTTGTCTGAAAAAAACATTGGTCTTGATGTTTATGCTTTTGAAGATTCAGCGGAAATAGTTGCGTTAACCCAAGCATTGACTTCCTATAAAAACGTTATTTTTTTAGAAGAAGGGTTTGCATCATTTGGTTTGTGTGAATGGGTTTTAAGCAATATGTTAAAAGGAGGGCTTAATTTACCTAATGTATTGAGGGTTGGATTGCCTCACGAAATAATAAAGCATGGAAGCTTGAAAGATATCGAGTTATACTACGGTATAAACAGTCATTCTGTCGTTAATAAAATATCATCTTTTGTTGGTAATTCTGCGAGCAAATGCAACTAAAGAAGACTTTAAGCGTTATATTTGCAACTTGACTTTTAATTAAATAGAATGAGCGAAATTATTTTTGAACGTGCGGATCCAAAGGGGTTCTATCGCACACTGAGGAGCCGGGTAATGAAGTCGATTAAAGAAAGTGGTCAAGACATCACCGGTGGTAAAAAAATCCAAAGAAAAGCTATTGTTTTAATCTTGATGTACGTGGTGCCCTTGGTAGCCATGTTTTTTAGTATGCCGGTTTGGTTATACTTTGCTATGTGGGCTCTTGCCGGATTAGGAATGGCAGGAATTGGCATGGGAATTATGCACGATGCCAATCACGGAAGTTTTTCAAAAAGTGCATTTCTAAACAAGTGGTTGGGTAGCAGCATTGTCTTGTTGTGTGGAAACACCATTACATGGAAGGTTCAACACAACATATTGCACCACACGTTTACAAATGTTCACGGAAAAGATGAAGATGTTGATTCCGGTGGTGCCATTCGTTTGCACCCCGAACAGCCCCTTAAAAAGATGCATAAATATCAACATATTTATGGTCCATTGCTCTACGGGATTATGACGCTAAACTGGTTGGCTCCCAAGGATTTTAAGCAATTGGTGCGCTATCAGAAACAAGGTCTTTTAGAAAAGGCTGGAGCAGATTACAAAACCGAGTGGTGGAAGTTGGTGTTTGGTAAGTTTCTTTACGTAGCACTTCTCATTTTGTTGCCGGTTATTTTTCATCCGCAAGCGTGGTACATAGTTTTACTTGGCTTTATAAGCATGCACTTTTTGGCTGGTTCGCTCTTGAGTTGGACGTTCCAATTAGCACACGTTATGCCAGACACGCAAAAATTTAATGGTTTTACCGATACCCAATTGGGCGAGTGGGGAACCCATCAGTTGTTGACTACGGCAAATTTTGCGCGCAACAACAAATTGGTAACATGGTTTATCGGTGGCTTAAACTATCAAGTAGAGCACCACTTGTTTCCCAATATAAGCCATGTTCACTACCCAAAGATTGCGGAAATAGTGAAAAAAACGGCGAATGAGTTTAAGCTCCCATATCAAGAGATACCTCGCTTGAGAGACGCTATAAAGCATCACCATCAATACATGCGACAATTGGGTCAAGCATAATTATTTTAAAGGGAGCTTTGCTCCCTTTTTTTTATCTTATGAATATGGGTAGGTGCCTATTTTTGCTGAAATTTAGTTTATTTGCGTATGTTTACAACACAACTTTTTTAAATAAATTTCAATGACGCGAGAAGAAAAAATTAATTCCTTTGATGTCAATGGAGTATCTGTCCATGATGAGTTGTTTGGCTTACCTTTTTCAATAGACGAGAGTGAGATTGTTGTTATTCCCGTTCCCTGGGAAGTTACGGTGTCTTACGGTTCGGGAACCATTGATGGTCCGAAAATGGCATTTGATTCATCTAAACAAGTTGATATTTTTCATCCCCAACATCCTGCACACTGGAAAAGAGGTATCGCACTTATTGAAGAGCCCGCGCATATCAGAGCATTAAGTGATAAACTCAGACCGTTGGCGGAAAAGAGAATAGACGCTTTAGAACAACGTGCGACGCCTTCTATTGAAGATTTTGCCGCCATAGAAAAAGGCTGCGTTTTAATGAACGCTTGGGTGGAAAAAACCGCTCAGAAGTATCTGGAAATAGGTAAGAAAGTGGTTTTGTTGGGAGGAGACCACAGCACACCATTGGGATTGATAAAAGCAGTCTCTGCTAAATATAAAAACATCGGTGTACTGCAGATTGATGCACATGCTGATTTGCGTGTAGCATACGAAGGCTTTACGTATTCGCATGCATCCATCATGCACAACGTGCTAAAAGAGAGCAATGTCTCAAAATTGGTGCAAATGGGCATTCGCGATTTTTGTCAAAGTGAATACAATTACATAAAGGACGATGATAGAATAACCACCTTTTTTGACCGGGATATTCAAAGGCGCTTGATGATGGGGGGGAGTTGGAAAAGTATTGTCGACGAAGTGGTTGATGCCTTACCAGAAAATGTATATATATCTTTTGATGTAGACGGAATGCAACCGTTGTTTTGCCCAAATACAGGTACCCCTGTTTACGGTGGGTACACGCCTGAGCAAATAGTTTTCCTCGTTGAGCAGATTCGAAACGCAGGTAAAAATGTTGTATCCTTCGATATTAATGAAATTGGACCAAATGAATGGGATGCCAATGTCGCTTCGCGTCTGCTCTGGGAACTGTCTGTTTTTCTTTAACCTTTTTTATTCTAAGCAACTTACAATGTTAAAGTAATTTCTCGCTTTGATTTATCAACATGACTTAACGTTGCGATAAAATGCAGAAAATATATGGTGTATTTTGTGATAGGTAGTGAGTGATAACGCATTAGGTTTTTGAAAAAAAAAATAATGATTTTTCAAAAAAAGCTTTGTTGTAGAAATATCTTTGTTACATTTGCAGCACATTTTTAACCTCAATACTCATGAAAAAATTAAGTGTTATCATTGCAATGGCGGTACTTCCGACCATAGGATTTGCACAAAATGATAATAATGGTAAGACCAAAAAGTTTCAAGACGACTATTCTAAATGGTCTATTGGAGTCAATGGCGGCATAACTTTAATGTCTGGAGATTTGAAATCCTTTAACGGATTTGAATCAACTGATTTTGACTACGATATCAATGGTGGCCTTGAATTCGCCGGTGGCCTTACGGTAACCAGAATGGTTAATTCTTGGTGGGGTTTTAGAGCTAACTCTATCTATGGTAGAACATCAAGTACCCGCTCTTATGGTGATAACTCAAACCTGAGTTCTGAAACATTTATTTGGAATACAGATTTATCATTGGTCATTAATCCATTGACAGCCTTTCGTATGTGGGAGGATGCCAAGCCTAGAAAATGGGGATTTTTGGTAGTAGCTGGAATTGGACTTAACGTTTCCCAACCAGCGCTATACGAAAATAATGAGCGACAGTATATTGCCGTAATGAGCGATAAGGAGTACCATACACCCATGTACTTGTTGATCAATCCTGAAATCAAATATAGTCTTAATGAATCTCTGGATTTAGACTTTGGTGCTCGTATCACTTATCACTATAATAGTGATTGGATTGATGGCGTTCAGTCTGGAAGAACCAATGACGTTCTTTCTTATGTTTATGCAGGTGTAACGTTTAATCTAGGCAAGAAAGGAAACCGTACATCTTTGGTTTACACTGCTCCAATGTCTGACATGTATAGCAAAGTTAGAAACATCGAAGATAAAATCGATATGTTAACTAAGGATTCTGATGGCGACGGTGTGGCTGATTACTTTGACAAAGACCCCGATACGCCAGAAGGTGTAGCCGTTGATGGTGCCGGTCGTCCTCTTGATGTTGATATGGATGGTATTCCTGATTATTTGGATGCTGATCCTTTTACCAACAAAGGTGTTAAAGTTGACAAAGATGGTCGTGAATTAGACAGCGATGGTGATGGTGTGCCAGATAGCCAAGATCTAGAGCCAAATACACCTAAGGGCGCTTTGGTGGATGTTAGGGGTCGTCAAATTGACCTTTCTAAGGCAGATGCCGTAGAAGCTTTCTTGCCCCAGATTTACTTTGCCTTTAATAGTGCAACCGTAACTGCTGCTAATCGTGAACGTCTTGCTACCATTGCTCGTGTTCTTCAAAACAATGAGAACTTGACGATGACGCTTGTCGGTCACACTGATAAAGTAGGTTCCGAAGAATACAACAAGAAGTTAGGTGAGCGTCGTGCTCAAGCGGTTAAAGACTATCTCGTGAAAAACTTTAACGTCGATGCAAGCCGACTAGAAATTAAATCTAAAGGTAAAGGACAACCCCTTGGTAACTACAATAATATCAACCGTAGAGTTGAGACTTATATCAAGTAGTCTTTTATCGAGAAGTTATAAATGTAAAAAAAGGCGTCCAGTTTGGGCGCCTTTTTTTATTTTTACGCCATATGTTGATTCAGTAGATGGATGTTTCTAATAGATAATATTCTTTCAATTTATCAATGGTACTTATCTTAATCTTTATTTCATGTCAAAGTATTTCGCCTTTTCCTTGTCACTCTTCTCTTTTTTACTCTTCGGACAAAAGCGCACGCTTTCTCACGCCGATTATGATGCCTGGAATACCATTTCTGCTAAATCAATTTCAGATTCGGGAATTTGGGTCAGTTGGCAAAGCAACCCTCAAAAAGGTGACGGAACACTACATATTGTATCAAAGACCATTAATAGAACCTACGAGCGAGGCGTAAAACAGGTCTTTTCTCCCTCTGAAAGATATGTGTTTTTTGAAGAAAAGCCCAAAGAAGAAGATAGAAGACAGGCGCTATTTGATAAGGTCTCTAAAAAAGATATGCCGTCCAATAAATTGCTCATCGCTAGACCTATTAAAAATATTGTGGATACCGTCCACGACATCGTCGATTGGAAGTCCTCTGAAATTGTGAACGACTTACTCGCCTGGAGGGTTAAAGAAACAAAAACGGATAAGCCAGACGAGGATGAGATCAAAGAGGATAAGAAAAAAAAGGACGATAAAAGCGCTAAAAAGTCCAAAAAATTGGAAGACGTACACCCCTTGTTCGTACGTACTTTTTTTCCATCGACCGTTCATGAACTTAAAGATAGCAAACTCTACGATGTAGCCAGACAAGGTGGAGCAGTGGTTTACACCGCTTATGTAGATTCATCCAAAACTTTTGATATACGCTTTTTTGATGCCAATACAAAATCTACGTTTCTCATTGAAGAGGGACTCAAGGATGTCGCTTCTTTAACCGTATCTTCTAAAGGACTTAGAGTTGCTTTCATTGCTACCAAAGACACGGTTGATGCCAATGATGCCAATTATGATCTCTTTTATTACGAAGTCAATGTCACGCATAAAAACCCTGTGAGAAGACGCTTGACGGTTTCTGATGTTGATGATTTTAGTGTGCATAGAAAAGCAACGTTAAATTTCACCCACAATGCTCAGTTCCTCTTTTTTGGCGTTCAGCCCGATCGTTATAAAGTAGAGGTAGATACCAACTTACTCGATGAAGATAAGGCACAAGTCGATGTGTGGACACCCTTCGATAAAGAATTACAACCCCGACAACTTGTACGTAAAAAAGACTGGGAAACCCATTTTCAAACCGTTGTTTTAAAGACCTCCAACAGAAAGGTGTTTCGCCTACCCGGAAATGAACACTCTTCTTACGCATATCAACTCAATCAATCGCACCCAATGGTAGTGCGCGCCATTAACCTTGATTACGCCAAAGGTGAGATATGGACGTTTGGCCGTTACAAGCGTTATTCGGTTGTCAACCTAGACACTGAAGAAGAAACGGTCGTTCACGACAGTTCTGCGCACGGTATTACCATTTCACCATCAGGTAAATGGGCTTATGGGTTTGACGAAGCCACTCTCGGCTGGTATTCGTTTGATGTGGACAATAAACGCCAATATGCCTTAGGTGCCGATATGACTAATCCTGTTCACAACTTTGAAGTGGACATCCCCAATCAATACCCACCGTTTGGCGCGGGAGGACTAACCAAATCTGAAAACCAACTGTGGATTTATGATCAACACGATATTTGGTCGGTGGATATGAAGGCCGCTAAAGCATCTTCGCGGCTGACCAATGGGGTAGCGAACAACGTTCGCTATCGCTATTTGAAAGCGCATAAAGACGACGATTATGTGGATAAGCATACCTTTATTCAAGCTGTTGATCGTTTCCATAGAGATAATGCATTGTGCCGCATGCAAGACGGCAAAATCGATACCTTAAGACACTTTACCGATGGCGCATTTACTGGCTTTGCTGCGGCAAAACACCGCAATCGATACGTATACCAAATTGGATCGTTTGATCAATACCCGGAGCTGTATCGATTGTCACTGGATAAAGACGACGAAAAGCTGTCCATTACCAACCCCCAAAAGGAAATGTTCTATTGGGGAAATGTTTCCTATGTGGACTATGTGGTGAATGGCGATTCACTTCGTGGACTGCTCTATAAGCCCGAGCAGTCAGAAGACATGACGTCCGTTCCTCTTATTGTCTATTTCTACGAACGCTATGCAGATCACATTCACCGCCATGTGATACCCACGGCCAGTAGGAGTATCATCAATTTTCCCTATTATGTGAGTAATGGATATGCCATATTTATCCCCGACATAGTCTATGAGACCGGTAAGCCAGGACAAAGTGCATATGACTGTATTATGACAGGCTTAGATACGGTGCTCAGTAAAAACAGCTGGATCAACAGCGATGCCATGGCACTGAACGGTCAAAGTTGGGGCGGATACCAAACGGCATGGTTGGTTACCCAAACCAATCGTTTTAAAGCCGCCTTTTCCGGCGCACCGGTTAGTAATATGACCAGTGCATATGGCGGTATTCGCTGGAAAACCGGTCACAGTAGAATCATGCAGTACGAAGAAGGGCAAAGTAGACTGGGCGTGCCGATGCACGAAAACTTAGCGCCGTATTTGGAAAATAGTCCTTTGTTTTACGCAGATAAAATTGAAACGCCATTGCTCATCATGCACAACGACAACGACGGGGCAGTGCCGTGGTATCAAGGCATTGAACTATACATGTCGATGATTAGGCAGCAAAAAGATGTGTGGATGCTGGTTTACAACAATGAAGAACACAATCTAACGCGTTGGGCTAATAGAATGGACCTTTCCGAGCGTGTAGCGGCATTTTACGACCATTACTTAAAAGGAGCACCAATGCCGAGTTGGATGAAGGAAGGGGTGCCGGTCTGGGAAAAGGGGAAACAACGACGGTAAATTTTAGACGGAGTATGTACCGTATCTAAACATACTTCGATTTACGCCGTCTCTTCCTCTTTTTTGCATTTTTCTTCGGGTGATGCCCCGCAAAAACCACAGGCTTCACCTTCTTTGTTGAGAAACGGGCTATTTGATGCGCAAGTTCCGGAGAATTCTCCGCCTTTTTTGCCCCAAATTTTAATGGCAATTCCCGCGAATGCCAAACCTAAAAAAACTGCGCTGATGATAAATAATTCCATGGTGCAAAGATACATTAAAGAACATTAACCTCTTCCTCTAACTGGATACCGAAAAAGTCTTTTACCGATTGTTTAACGCGTTGCGCATGAGCATATAACTCTTCACCGGAGGCATTTCCAAGGTTAATAAGTACAAGTGCTTGTTGCTTGTGCATGCTGACGTTTCCCTCGGCTTTTCCTTTCCAACCACAATGTTCGATTAACCACCCTGCAGGGACTTTTGTTTCCGCATCACTTACGGGGTAAAAAGGCATGTCGGGAAATCGTTTTAACAAATCATCCACCTTCTCTTTAGAAACAATGGGGTTTTTAAAAAAACTGCCACAGTTGCCCAACATGGCGGGATCGGGTAACTTAGACATGCGAATGCGCACCACCGCCCGTGATACGTCGTGGATATCCGGATTCGTAATGCCCATGTTCTGTAGTTCAGAGCCAATGGCCCCATATCCGGTGTGAAGTGTATGGTGTCTTGAAAGTTTCAGCACCACCTTGGTGATGATGTAACGCCCTTTGCCTTCTTGCTTGAAGTAAGATTGACGATAAGCAAATTGACAATCTTCTGCATTGAAAATTATGAATTCGCCTTTCTCTGTATCAAAGGCTTCTAATTCGTGAAATACATCTTTGATTTCAACGCCGTAGGCACCAATGTTTTGCACGGGGGCGGTGCCTAAGTTTCCGGGAATCAAAGAGAGGTTTTCAATACCGCCTAAGTCCAATTGCAGGGTGTAGCGAACAAACTCGTGCCAGTTTTCACCGGCCATACCATATACCAGAACATCATCGCCATCATCAGAAATAATGCCGCGACCGCGTAGGTCGATGTGAATAATGGTGCCGGGAAAACTGCGTGTAAACAAGATGTTGCTACCGCCACCGAGAAAAAACCACGGCTTCGGCAACTGCTTGATGTTCCTTAGCTCCTCTCTCGATGTGATGCGCACATAATGTGCGGCATGTACATCAAGGCCAAAGGTGTTTAAACTCTTGAGTGAAGCGTTTTCTTTGACAACCATTACTTTGTTCTACCGGGATATACTTCCAAGGCTTTTTTCAAAATATTGAGGCACTTTTTCAATACATCTATTTTCAATACGTAAGCCAAGCGAATTTCTTGCTTGCCTAAGTTGGGGGTCGCGTAAAATCCTTCAGCCGGTGCCACCATAACGGTAGCGCCATCTTCTTCAAATTCGGCCAACATCCAACGTGCAAAAGCATCGGCATTGTCTACCGGCAATCTGGCTACGCAATAGAATGCACCTGTGGGCATGGGGCAAATCACACCGGGAATTTCGTTGAGTCCATTGACCAACACATTGCGGCGCTTGGTATACTCTTCCGCCACTTCTTTAAAGTAAGAAGCCGGTGTGTCCATGGCCGCTTGTGCCGCAATTTGTTCGATGGTTGGCGGACTAAGTCGTGCTTGAGCAAATTTCATGGCCGTAGAGATAACCTCCTTGTTTCTGGAAATCAAACAACCGATGCGCGCGCCACACATGCTGTAACGCTTGCTCACGGAATCAACCACAATGGCGTGGTTCTCCAATCCTTCAAACTCCAATATAGATATGTGCTTGTGATTGTCGTAAGTAAATTCACGGTAAACCTCATCGACGACCAAGTACAGATTGTGCTTTATAACAATATCTCTGAGTTTCTCAAGCTCTTCTCTTGTATACAAGTAGCCGGTAGGGTTTCCGGGATTGCAAATGAGAATGGCCTTGGTTTTGTCCGTGATTTTTTCTTCAAAAGATTCAATCGAGGGAAGTGAGAAGTTGGTTTCTATGGTGGCCGTTACGGGAACGACTTTTACGCCATAAGCGGTAGAAAAACCGTTGTAGTTGGCATAAAAAGGCTCCGGAATAATGATTTCGTCACCTTCGTAGGCAATGGTACCCATGGTAAAACTCAAGGCTTCAGAGCCGCCTGTGGTAACGATTAAGTCGGTGGTAGAAACCTCAATACCGTTGTTGCGGTAGTATCTCGCCAATGCCTGACGGTACTCGGTCAATCCTGCTGAGTGACTGTATTCTAATATTTCGAGGTCAATGTTTCTCACGGCGTCCAAGACCACATTGGGTGTTGGAAGGTCGGGTTGACCAATGTTCAGTTGATAAACTTTCACGCCCTTTTCCACGGCTTGTTCAGCAAATGGAACCAGTTTGCGTATTGGTGACTCCGGCATCCGAAGTCCTTTCTTTGATATGGCTAGCATGACACGTTGTTAAGTTAAGCGCACCGGGTAACTACCATCGGGTACATAAAAAAAAATCCCATCGCAAAAGCGATGGGACAAAGGTCATAAATATTTTTCTATTTATTGCGAATGCTGCTCTGACCTTGTGAATTATTTAAGGGTGTGGTCGGAACTTCTTCTGCTTTAACAACTTTCCCCTTGATTCTTAGAGTGGTTACGCCTTGTGCATCGGTGTTGGATGCATTGGAATAGATGCGTACCGACTTACTGATGGCGCCCAAACGACGTGTGTCATAGGTTACCTTAATCTTACTTTCTTGTCCGGGCATGATGGGGTCACGCGGCCACTCGGGCACGGTACAACCACAACTTCCTTGCGCACGCTCAATGATGAGAGGTTCGTTGCCGGTGTTGCGGAATACAAACTCACGGGTGCCATCCGCCTTTTCTTCAATGGTTCCGTAGTCAACGGTGGTTTCTTCAAAGGTAATTTCCGGCCCGTTGCTCTGTGCATAACCCATAAATCCCATTCCGGTGATCAGCAAAAGAGAAAATAAATGTTTCATTTTTCAGTTGTTTTTTTTGACTAATGATTGACAAAGGTACAGCGAAATTGTTTACACTTCACCTTGAAATATATTAAGCAAATTACGTGCCTTATTGCTCTTGTCTCTTTTGTGCCAACAAATAAAGTACCGCCATTCTCACCGCTACACCATTTTCCACTTGGTTGAGAATGATGCTGTAGTCGCTGTCGGCCACTTCACTGGTGATTTCCACTCCGCGATTAATTGGGCCGGGGTGCATGATGGTGATGTCTCTATCGGCGTGCTTCAAAGTGTCCATGGTCAACCCATATTGCATGGTGTACTCCCTTACGCTGGGGAAGTACCCGGTTTGCATGCGCTCGTTTTGAACGCGCAACATATTGGCCACATCGCACCATGCAATGGCTTCTTTTAGGTTGTAGGTGACTTTTACGCCCAAACTTTCTGCAAATTTCGGCATCAACGTTCTCGGGCCGCAGAGCATGACCTCGGCGCCTGCTTTTTGCAGACAAAACACATTGGACAAGGCCACACGTGAGTGAAGAATGTCCCCTACGATGACCACTTTAATCCCCTTCAGCGATCCTCTTTTTTCTCGAATGGAGTAAGCGTCTAATAGCGCCTGTGTGGGGTGCTCATGGGTGCCGTCGCCGGCATTGACAATAGTGGCATCTACATTGCGAGACAGAAAACTTGCCGCGCCGGGTAGGGGGTGACGCATCACAATCATATCCACCTTCATGGCCAAAATGTTGTTGGCGGTATCAATGAGGGTTTCTCCTTTACTGACCGATGAGCCGGAGGCGGAAAAGTTTAGGACATCAGCGCTGAGCCTTTTTTCTGCCAGTTCAAACGATAATTTGGTTCTGGTGGAGTTTTCAAAAAAGAGGTTGGCAATGGTAATGTCTCTAAGCGATGGTACCTTTTTAATGGGGCGGTTGATGACCTCTTTGAATTGATCAGCGGTTTGAAAAATCAATTCAATGTCTTCGGGAGCTAAGTCGCGAATGCCCAAAAGGTGGTCAGTGCTAAGTTGACTCATGAGGGATTATGCTGATTTGATCACGTTTATCGTCGTTGCCCCACTCTACCAACACCCGCTCGGAGTCGATGGCGTCTACTTGGTGGCCGCAATAACTGGGTTGTATGGGTAATTTTCTGCTAAATCGTCGGTCGATTAATACCAGCAGTTCGATGTCTGCCGGTCGGCCAAAAGAATGAATGGCATCCAAGGCCGCACGTACACTTCGTCCGGTGTAAAGCACGTCGTCGATGAAAATCACGCGCTTGTTTTCTACCAAAAAGTCGATGTGGGTTTGGTTGGGCTGCAACGGCTGTCCGCGTCGGCGAAAGTCATCGCGGAAAAAGGTGATGTCCAGCAAGCCCAGCGGTACATTCTCAACACCGCGTGCCATGAGCATGTCTCGCAATCGCTTGGCCAAGGCAGCGCCCCGCGGCTGAAGTCCTATTAAAACACTCTGTGAAAAATCGTTGTGATGTTCGATAAGCTCAAAGCACAATCGCTCTAAGATTATCTGAATCAGTTTTTCATCGAGAATGACTTTCTTATTCATAGAAACACTTTACTGGTGCCAAAGGTAGAAAAATCTCTCGTACTTTTGCCACTATGAGTAGAAAAACCTATGCATTGGCCGGAGCAGCCGGTTATATCGCGCCCAGACACATGCAGGCCATCAGCGAAACCAACGGCGAACTCGTGGCTGCGCATGATCCCAACGACAGTGTAGGTGTGATAGATAGGTATTTTCCCCAAGCCGCCTTTTTTACGGAGTTCGAACGCTTTGATCGACACATCGACAAGCTTCGTCGTACGCAAAAACCCATTGATGCACTTGCCGTTTGTTCGCCCAACTACTTGCACGATGCTCATATACGCTTTGGTTTGCGTAGCGGACTGGATGTCATTTGCGAAAAACCACTGGTGCTTAATCCTTGGAATGTAGATGCGCTCAACGATTTGCAAATGGAAACCGGTAAACAGGTTTTTACCATTCTTCAACTGCGATTGCACCCCAACGTTATTGCTCTTAGAGAAAAGGTTAAGCAGAATCCCGATAAGGTTTTTGACGTAGATCTTACTTATATTACACCTCGTGGCTATTGGTATTATGCTTCGTGGAAAGGGGATGTGAGTAAGAGCGGTGGTATTGCCACCAACATCGGTATCCACTTTTTTGACGTTTTGCAGTGGATTTTTGGCGTGCCCGTAGAATCGACGGTTCACATGCATACCCACGATCGCGCAGCCGGATTTTTGCAGTTGCCCCAAGCACGAGTTCGCTGGTTTTTGAGCATCAACAATCAAATAGGTGAAGGCAGGACCAAGCGACATATGACGGTAGATGGTGAGGACTGTGACTTTTCATCGGGTTTTACCAATTTACATACCGAGTCTTACCGTGCTATTAACGAGGGTAGAGGCTTTGCTATTGAAGACGCCCGACATTCCATTCAATTGGCGCATAATATTCGCAATGCTACACCTGTTGGAGCCAAAGGCGAATTTCACCCTTTTGTAAAATATCCCTCCACAAAACATCCATTCAATGGACAATAAACCACCGCAAATTCACCCAACGGCGGTGATTGATGATGGTTGCCACATTGGCAACGGTACCAAGATTTGGCATTTTTCTCACATCATGCCCAAGGCCGTCATCGGTGAGCACTGCAATATCGGACAAAACTGTGTCATAAGTCCTGATGTCACTTTAGGGGTTAACGTGAAGGTGCAAAACAATGTCAGCTTATACACCGGGGTAAACTGTGAAGACGACGTGTTCATCGGTCCGTCTGCGGTGTTTACCAATATCCTGAATCCGCGCTCAGCCGTTGTTCGTTGCGATCAATACGTGGCCACGAATATTCGTCGCGGCGCCTCCATTGGG
>PXCF01000126.1 GCA_003566715.1 Cryomorphaceae bacterium
AGCTGACCACTGGCCGCTTCAAACGTAATGGTTTGGAAATTACTGTTGGGCAGCAAGTCAAAGTCCTGAGCATTGAGAACAAACTCAACCAAGGTACCCGCTTCTACGGTAAATCTGTAAACATTGGTTGCAGGCGTGGTGAAATTAAGCGCTGAGTCCGGAACGAAGGTCACCGATGGCGGGTCGTTGGCCGGCACCAACATTGGTGGACTCTGAGAGGTGTAGGCTGCATCACAATCGGCCGTGGTAATCTGAACATCGCGATAAACTGCGGCGATGGGAATGGCACAGCGATAAGCCAACACCTCTGTATTGGTGGTGAAGTTACCGTTGACATAAGACTCAAAGGTTATCAACCCGGTAACCGGATCAAGTGCTGCCGCCACATTGGGAGCAGATGATGGCATGGGGTTGGTAAAGGAGTAACCTCCAGCATAAGGAACACTTCCGGTAATGCTTAATAAAGGTGTAGCCCAGCCATACACCAGTGAATCCAACTCGCGGTCAAATGCCAAAGGACCGTAGGTAAATGGATACCCGTTACAAGAAATCACATTGGGAAGTTCTAAGAATTCTGGAGAGTTATCGTAGCAAGGGAACATGGGCACAAATGGAGGATTTGCTCCGTGCGTACGTGGATTGGGAACATCCGGGTAGGGATACATTTCCGACTTCAAGAAAAACTGAGGTTGACCAACCACATTCACCGCTGAGTTACGGCAGCAGTGTGGCCCAATGCTGATCGTCCAAGCACCGTTTACCGGGGGTGAACCATTCAATTGAAAGGCATTGGAACGGAAGATATACTCTGCCGTAGCACCAATACCATTTAGTGGGCCTGTAGCGCCAAAATTATTGAAACCTCCCTGCGCATTGGGGGTTCCGCAAGACCAACGCAATGTCGAAGAAAAACAATCCGGCGAAATATCATTGGCCTCCACAAGTATGGTAGGTGAAGACGTAGGGCCACCGCCCGAGTATCCACCTATCTGAAACTGAGGCGTAAAATTGTTAAGAATACCGACCGCACCCGTACAGTCACCATAAAGTTTGGCAATAAACACAAACTTACCGTGGTCAAGTACCGTAAAGTTAGAGTTAAACTCATTGTTGATTTCTGCGCGATTATCGGCAGTGATACATCGCCAAAAAATCTCTCCTCCACGCATGTGGGTTGCGTTTGCCGTTAAAGCAAACAGCGATAAAAAAATTATTAATGGGCCAATCAATCGTTTCATCTTCTTGTGTATTACAAATTATTCAATTCTTAATGCTTTTTTAATTTACATGACACATTGGTTTTCATGTAAATAAACGTACTTTGCGTATCTAAATCTGTTAACAAAGATATTTAAAAAAATCGAAATAGAACTCAGCAATGAGTAAGTGACCATTTCTACTTATTTAACGAAAAAAGTCGGCAAAAACCCGACTTTAATGAATGCACAACTTTAACTCATGCATTTAAAGTAAGTGATCAACAAAGGCCTCTACACCGACATTATTTTGCTAAAAGTTGTGTTATAAACCGATATAAATTCATCCACAATTTCTTTGACAGTCTTAATATCTCTAATGGTTCCACTCACCTGACCAATTTCCAGTTCACCTTCATCTAAATCCCCTTCAAACATGCCTTTCTTGGCTCTTCCTCTTCCCAATAAAGCTCTCAACTCGTCAACTTCAGCACAGCGAGCGTAATGATCTTGTACGTCTTGATAGAATTTATTGCGAACCAAGCGAACCGGGGTAATTTCTTTTAAAGTAAGTACCGTACTCCCTTCTGCGGCCTCCACCACCACATCTTTAAACGACTGGTGTGCGGAACTTTCCACGCTGGCGACAAACCTAGATCCTACCTGAACACCGTCAGCTCCTAGGGCAATGGCGGCCAACATTGCGCGGCCATCACCTATACCACCCGCAGCAATTAAGGGAATATCTATGGCATCGCGCACAGCGGGAATCAAGCACATGGTGGTAGTTTCTTCACGACCGTTGTGTCCACCGGCTTCAAATCCTTCGGCAACAACGGCATCAACTCCCGCATCGGCTGCCTTTTGCGCAAAGCGGGCACTACTTACCACATGAACCACGGTAATGCCCTTTTCCTTTAAAAAACCCGTCCAGGTTCTGGGATTTCCCGCTGAAGTGAACACAATTTTCACCCCTTCTTCCACAATGATGTCCATCAATTGCTCAATATCGGGATACAACAAAGGTACGTTAACAGCAAATGGCTTATCCGTAGCCGCTTTACATTTTCTGATGTGCGTACGCAATACATCGGGGTACATACTGCCGGCACCAATGATTCCGAGAATACCGGCATTGGCCGATGCCGATGCTAATTCCCAGCCGCTACACCATATCATGCCGGCTTGAACAATGGGATACTTAATTCCAAATAGTTTACAAATGGGTTGGTTAATTTCCATGTTTGTTGAATGTTTTTACGATGGCACCATCTACATTATATATATGAATGATATACTTGCCATCAGGCAAATGGTTAACGTCGATGTCTATCTGAGAAACTCCAGCTGAAACGACTTGATTTAAAATTTTTCTACCACCTATGTCAAACACGGCTATCTGCTTTGGAATAAATTTTTCATTCCACGAAATGGTCAAGCTGTAATCTACCGGATTGGGGTAAATATTCACCCCGAAATCATCGACAAGTTCATCTACCGACACCACATCGTTGAATGCAAATTGGAAATTGGGCAGTCCGTGTCCATGTAATGTATCCGGTGTAAGGAACCGATCGGCAGATTGCAAAATGGTTTGTCGGATATTTTCCGTACTATGATTGGGATAGGCCTGTCGTAAACAGGCGGCCAGGCCGGCAATCATTGGCGTGGCAAAGCTCGTTCCGTTACCTATGGTCGGAAAGCCTCCGGTGGTTAGATAACGTGCTTGCTCTCCCATAGCCAAAATATCGGGCTTAATCCTTCCGTCAACCGTAGGTCCTTTGGAAGAAAAAATGGAGCGATCCTGCGTTGGACCAACAGACCCAACCGCTAGAATGCTGTCCGCATCTGCCGGCATAAGTATTTTTCTCCACAATGGATCAGATCCCGAATTACCGGCGGAATTGACAACCAACATGCCCTTTCTTGCGGCAAACTGAGCGGCTTGTGACACAATGGATGTTTGTCCGTCTAAGTCACTCAAGGAATAACTGGTCTGTCCGGCATCAAACGTGGAATAGCCCAAACTGGAATTGATGACATCCACCCCCAAACTATCGCTCATTTCCGCGGCCGCCAACCAGTTAAACTCTTCCGCGTTGACTTCACGTACTTCATCCTCGGTCATAAATAGCCAGTAATCGGCGTCGGGAGCAGTCCCCACAAAAGTTCCTTCATTCTTTGCCGCCAGCACCGAAAGCACATGGGTGCCGTGTGAACCAGGAAAGAAAATATTGGTATCCTGATTAACAAAGCTATAAATACCCTTGACCCCTCCTCCTTGCCATAAATGAGAAAAGGCCGCTATGTTTTGCGCATTGTTAAATCCCCCATCAAATACTGCAATCAACACTCCTTGTCCGGTAAACCCCAGGTCGTGCAAGTAATCACCGTTCAGCATTTCTATTTGCAAAGCACTTTGCCCGTAACTAAACCCGTTGTCTTCCGCAAATACCGCCTTAACGGGCACGTGGCTATCAATGCGCTTCACAAATGGCAGGCTGGCTACGTAAACACTGTCGATGCCACGGACCAAAGCCGCATTTAGCCACTTACTCTTGCCGACGACTTCTTCGGCAAGTAAGCCATCGACAAAGGGTTGATGTACCGGCAAATCATGAGCATCGATGATGGTGCGTTGATTGGCTTTGCGCTCAATGGCTTTTAGAGAAAACAATTGAAAAGGATCGGAAAAATCAGAAATAGAGGCGTTTTTGTCTTGGAAATACACCCAATACATGGACTCCGTTTGCGCCGACAACACAGTCGACACAAGCAAAAACAGTCCAATAAATGCATATTTTAAACCCAACATCTTCTGATTTTTAATGCTAATGACAAATATACGCTTAAGTTGTTCACCTCACAGCACTCCACCCTTTGCTCTACGCCTAAACAATCACGCCGCTACCTACCAGGACCTCGTCCTTATACCAAGCCGCAAACTGTCCCGGCGCTATAGCTTTTTGTTTGTCGTCAAACCACAGAAATAAGCGGCCATTTTTACACATCAACGAAGCCGGTTGCAGTGGCTGTCTGTAGCGAATACGCGCCTCCACTTTCATGGCTCCACCTTCTTTTAGCGGTGACTCACCTCCTATCCAGTTTTCGGTGCCATTTTCGATTTGCAATCCATATCGCAGTAAGGCAGGGTGATCGTCGCCCTCTACCACGTAAACTTCGTTGGTTTCGGTATTGACACCGGCAACAAACAACGGAATGGCTCTGCCACCAATTCCCAAGCCTTTGCGTTGGCCAACCGTAAAAAAATGTGCCCCATCGTGCGTGCCGACCACCGCACCTTTTGGCCAGGGAGGTTGATGATAAAAACGCTCATCTTCGCGGTCAATCGCTTCAGGGAAGTAGGCGTGGGTTTTTGACAACTCAACAACGTTGCCTTTTTTGGGCGCCAATTGCTGCTGCAAAAACACCGGCAATTTCACCTTACCCACAAAACACAATCCTTGGGAATCCTTCTTCTTGGCAGTAGGCAGCCCGGCGTTTTTGGCAATCTCCCTCACCTCCGACTTCTGCAATTCTCCGATGGGAAAAAGCGCTTTGGCCAGTTGCGACTGACTAATCTGACACAAAAAATAACTCTGGTCTTTATTCTTATCAACCCCACTGAGCAGGGAAAACGTACCGTCGGCGTTTTCTCGTTTTCGGCAGTAATGTCCGGTAGCCACGTAATCGGCATTGAGTTCTAAAGCGGCTTCAAGAAAGGCATCAAACTTAATCTCGCGGTTACAAAGCACATCCGGGTTGGGGGTTCGACCACGCTCGTACTCGGCAAACATATAGTCAACGATGCGCTGCTTGTATTGCTCACTGAAATCCATCACTTGAAAAGGAATACCCAGGTGATCGGCAACCATGGTGGCATCGTTGGCATCTTCTATCCACGGACACTCATTGTTGATGGTCACCGACTCATCGTTCCAATTGCGCATATAAATCCCTATCACCTCGTGACCTTCTTGCTGTAGAAGCAAAGCGGCCACGGAGCTATCAACGCCTCCTGATAAACCTACAACTACTCTCGCCATAACTAATCCTCAACTATCTCTCGTTCCTTCATAAGCTGACCATAGCGGTACTCTTCAATTCGTTCCGGTCGACCATTGTCGTTGAACCAAATCCACTTATCGTGTTTTTCCCCTTCTACATACTTACCTTCTGCACGCTTGTTGCCGTTGGCCAAATAAATACGGAGGTCACCGTGTAATTTATCATCGAGGTACTCTCCTCTCATGTAAACCTTTCCGTTTTCGTGATATTCGATAAACTTACCTTGACGAAGGCCATTTTCAAAGTTCATTTTCTCCAATATACTCCCATTGGCAAAAAATGTTACCCGTTCACCGTGCAGTTCACCATCTTTAAACACCTCTTTAGATATGATGTTTTGGTTGCGGTCGTAATATGTCCAAACGCTGTCTTTTTTCTGGTGGCGAAGAACACCTTCAGCCAATCGCTTTCCATTTCCGGCAAACTGGATGGAATAGCACGCCCCCGTTTCTCCGCGATACACATTTTCGGAAAATAGCTTTCCATTGCGATAAAAATATTTGAACGTCCCAATGGGCACATCGTCTTTAAATTCGCCGGTATAGCGAACAATGTTGGTGCCTTCGTGAAATTTTTTCCACGGACCTTGACGGCGTCCTTGCTCGTCTTTTCTATTTTGCGCACTTAATGATGGTAGGCTCAAAATCAGTCCCAGCAACAGAATCAATGTTGTTTTGATGCTCATACGTTTAAAAAATGGTTTGCGAAGATACGCGGAGAATACGGGATAAAAAATCATTTTGTGGAATCAGTTATTCGTTGGATATTTGCAGCTTGAAATAATAATTGCAGGTAGACGGATGATTGGTTTCTTTTTTTGAAACATTTATTGCGTTTGTTTGCATTGTTAGTTAACCGGGTTTTGGACCCTTTTAAAACAATTAACGTATGCCAGTACGAATTCGTCTGCAAAGACACGGAAGAAAAAACCACGCGTTTTTTCACATTGTAGCTGCCGACAGTCGCGCACCCCGCGACGGCCGCTTCATCGAAAAGTTGGGTGTTTACAACCCCAACACCAACCCAGCAACCATTGACCTTGATTTTGACACCACGCTTGAGTGGATTCAGAAAGGCGCACAACCTTCTGATACCTGCCGTGCGATTTTGTCATACAAGGGCATCATGCACAAGCATCACTTGTTGCGCGGTGTAGCCAAAGGTGCTTTAACCGAAGAACAGGCCGAGGAGAAGTTCCAGGCTTGGATGGAGAGCAAACACGGTGCCATTGAAGGCAAAAAATCTTCATTGGCCGAAATGGCTGCCAAAGAACAAGCTGATCGCCTAGAAGCTGAGCGCAAACGCAACGAAGAGCGCGCTGCTGCATTGGCCGCTAAAGAAGCCGAAGCCAATGCCGAAGCTGCAGAAGCAACCGCAGAAGAAGCTCCGGAAGCGGAAGCAACTGCTGAAGCTGAAGCACCCGCAGAAGGCGATGCTGACACCAAAAACGAAGCGTAAATCACATGCGTCGGGAAGAGTGCTTTGCGCTCGGAAAAATCATCCGAAAGCACAGTTTTAAAGGCGAAATCGTCGCCAAATTCGATACCGACCATCCCGCTTCTTACGAAAAATTGGAATCAATTTTCCTCGACATCCGAGGAGAGTTGGTTCCTTTTTTTATTGAATCATTTACCCTACTCCCCAAAGGCGTTCGTTTAAAATTCGAAGACATCGACAACGAAACGGACGCAGAAAATCTGGTAGGCCGCTCTCTCTATCTCCACGAAAGCATGCTGCCCAAAGCCTCTGAAGGCGAGGTATTCATCCACGAAATCATCGGCTACGCTATCATCGACGCCACCCACGGCAACATCGGCACACTGGATTCCGTCATTGAAGGCAAGCAAGATCTCCTACTGGTCAAACACCCCAGCGACGCCATCATCTACATCCCCTGGGTAAAAGACGAAATCGTCACGGAAATTGACAAATCAACAAAGCGCATACATGTAAACGCACCAGAGGGATTGGTGGAGCTGTATTTGGAGTGAACGGCCGCGGGTGACGGGTATTACGGGAGCGAGGATTTGGGATTTGGGAGGTTTGGAAGTTTGGCTAGACGATTGGTGTAATATGTGCCGAGTGGCAGCAAGTCTGTCGTCGGTTGTCGGTTGTCGGATGAGTTAACGTAAGATGCAGACATGACTCGTATTTTACCGTGCCAATTCATGTATAAATACGGATAGCCTATTTATAGGGATAGATCTATCCAGACAGCAGACTATTATCCAGCTTTATTCCCCAATAGCAGCAAACCCCACAGGGGTGTAGATGATTATAAAACTGGCAGAACCTCCATCAGAATACCAACCCCGTAGGGGTGTGGGTGATTTCAACGGTAGCGTATATACATCACTCAATAACGGTCACCCTTACGGGGTTTTAGACAATAATTGGTATTTGGAAAGACGTACGGCCGTTCGTCTCTACATGCCTGGATCATCGTACACGTATAATGATTGCAAAATATTGTAGACGCAAAATATTGCGTCTCTACAATGACCATGTACAAAAATCCATAACGCCTATACGACCAATCGTCACCCACTCATCACTCAAACCTCATCACTCATAACCTACGAAATGGCATGTATAAAAAAACAAAAAAGCAGGTACTAAAGAAAAATCATCAATATTAAATCATCAATCCAAAATCTCAAACAAACTCCTCTCTGCTAAATTTTTATTTCGTAATTTTGCCCGCTAATTGTAATGCATAACAAACATCGAAAATTGATTTTAGCATGTATTTAACCCCAGAAGTCAAAGAAAACATCTTTGCAGAGCACGGAAATGGTAAAACAGACACCGGCTCTCCGGAAGGGCAAATCGCCCTTTTTACGTATCGTATTAGTCACCTTACTGAGCACTTAAAAAAGAACCGTAAGGACTTTAACACCGAGCGCTCATTGGTGCTTTTGGTAGGTAAGCGACGTAAGTTGTTGAACTACCTCAAGAACAAAGACATCGAACGGTATCGTGCCATAATTGCCAAATTAGGCTTACGTAAATAAACCGATTAACATTGGGAAAAGGCAACTCATAGGGTTGCCTTTTTCCCGTTTTTACTATCTATCCTTTTACATTGACTTAGAACGTATGATTCCGAACCCCATTACCCAAGACATCACGCTGGCCGACGGCCGTACGATTTCCATCGAAACCGGAAAACTGGCCAAGCAAGCGGATGGTTCTGTGGTTGTCCGCATGGGCAATTGTGTATTGCTCGCCTCCGCTGTATCTAGCAAATCTGCCAACGAAGGCATCGACTTTTTACCATTAACCGTAGAGTACCGCGAAAAATATGCAGCCGGCGGCCGTATGCCCGGAGGGTTTATTAAGCGTGAAGGACGCCCCAGCGACGACGAAATTCTCGTTATGCGCTTGGTGGACCGCATCCTTCGCCCCATGTTCCCCAAAGATTATCACGCAGAAACGCAAATCATCGTTTACTTGATGTCGCACGACCCCGAAGTAAAACCCGATGCCCTGGCCGCTTTGGCCGCTTCTGCAGCCATTTCTGTATCCGACATCCCTTTCCACGGCCCCATTTCTGAGGTACGTGTCGCCCGTGTCAACGGCGAGTTGATCATCAACCCCAAGCCCGGTCAATTGCTCGACTGCGACCTCGATTTGATGGTGGGTGGTTCCGCCGATAGCGTAGCCATGGTAGAAGGCGAAATGCACGAAGCCAGCGAAGCAGAAATGTTGGAAGCCATCAAATTTGCCCACGAAGAAATCAAACGTCAGTGCGATGCACAGCTGGCCCTTCGCCAAGCCGTCAAGCAAGACAGCGTTCGCGAATACAGTCACGAAACGCACGACGAAGACTTGCGCAAATTGATTCACGACAAAACTTACGATGCCGTTTATGACGTTGCCCGCTCCGGCAAGGCAAAACAAGAACGCGGCGAAGCGTTTTCCGAAATTTTCGAAGCCTTTGTTGAGGCCAATATGTCTGAAGAAGAACGCAACGAAAAATTGGGATTGGCCAAACGTTACTTCCACGACGTGGAATACGATGCCGTTCGCGCATTAATCCTCGACGAAAAAGTTCGTTTGGATGGCCGCAAGCCCGAAGACATCCGCCCCATCTGGTGTGAAGTTGATGTATTGCCCGCCACGCACGGTTCAGCCGTATTTACGCGTGGAGAAACGCAATCGTTGACCACCACGACATTGGGTACCAAGCTCGACGAAAACCGCATCGACAACGTAACCTTCGTTGGTTCAGAGCGTTTTTACTTGCACTATAACTTCCCTCCATTTTCTACCGGTGAAGCCCGCCCTATTCGCGGAACCAGCCGTCGCGAAATTGGTCACGGAAACTTGGCGCAACGCGCATTAAAACCTATGATTCCCGATAACAGTCCACACGTTATTCGCGTGGTTTCGGAGATTCTTGAATCCAACGGTAGCTCGTCTATGGCTACCGTATGTGCCGGTACACTTTCCTTGATGGATGCCGGTGTGAAAATTAAAAAGCCCGTATCGGGTATTGCCATGGGATTGATTACCGATCCTGAAAGTGGTAAGTACGCGGTATTGTCGGATATCCTCGGCGACGAGGATCACCTTGGCGACATGGACTTTAAAGTAACCGGAACAAAAGACGGTATTACCGCTTGTCAGATGGACATCAAAATCCGTGGTCTTTCTTACGAAATCATGGAAAAGGCACTGAACCAAGCACGCGATGGACGTTTGCACATTTTGGGCGAAATGCTCAAAACTCTTGACGCCCCACGTGCTGAAGTGAAGCCGCACGCTCCTAAGCTGATAAACTTGGAAATTCCCAAAGACTACATTGGAGCAGTTATCGGACCCGGTGGAAAAACCATTCAACAATTACAAGCCGACACCAATACCACCATTACCGTGGAAGAAGTGGGCAACAAGGGAATGATAGAAATAGCCGGTACCGATGCCGATGGCATTGAGCGAGCAAGAAACTTCATCAGTGATTTGGCGTTTACACCGGAAGAGGGCAAGGTATATAAAGGCACCGTTAAGAGCATTCAGCCTTACGGAGCATTTGTAGAGATTGCTCGTGGCACCGATGGGTTGTTGCACATCAGTGAAATTGAACACCGTCGTCTGGAACGTGTTGAAGAAGTCCTTAAGGAAGGAGACAAAATTGATGTTAAACTCATCGCCATCGACGATAGAGGTAAACTCAAACTTTCTCGTAAAGCTTTGATTGAAAAGAACTAAATACGCTTTTCGTTCGTTAAATTACTTCACCCTTTAAAACCTTTGAGTTGTGGCAATGCGTCAGTTAAAAATCACGAAGCAGGTTACCAATCGCGAAACCGCTTCGTTGGATAAATATCTTCAAGAAATTGGTAAAGTTGATTTGATTACCGCTGAGGAAGAGGTAGAATTGGCTCAGCGCATCAAAGCCGGAGACCAAGTGGCCTTGGAAAAGCTTACCAAAGCCAACCTCCGTTTTGTGGTGTCGGTAGCCAAGCAATACCAAAACCAAGGACTTACTCTTCCCGACCTTATCAATGAAGGGAACTTAGGGCTCATCAAGGCGGCACAGCGCTTTGACGAAACACGTGGTTTTAAGTTTATCTCCTACGCCGTATGGTGGATTCGTCAATCGATATTGCAGGCATTGGCCGAACAAAGTCGAATTGTACGTCTACCACTCAATAAAATCGGTGCCATCAATAAAATCAATAAGGCTTACGCCGCGCTTGAGCAAGAGCACCAGCGCCAGCCTTCATCTGAGGAAATTGCTGGTCAACTAGAGATGAACGAAGGCGACGTTAAGGAGTCTATGCGCAACAGTGGTCGTCACGTGTCCATGGACGCGCCTTTGGTTGAAGGTGAAGACAGCAACTTGTACGATGTATTGTCGTACGGTGAAAGTCCCAACCCCGACAAAGATCTTTTGAACGAATCTCTTCGCATAGAAATCGAACGTTCATTGGCTACCCTTACACCGAGGGAAGGAGATGTTATTCGATTGTATTTTGGCTTGGGCGGACAACACCCCCTGACCTTAGAGGAAATCGGCGAAAAGTTTGATTTGACCCGCGAACGCGTTCGTCAGATTAAAGAGAAAGCCATTCGTCGAATGAAACATACTTCCCGAAGCAAAATTCTTAAGACCTACTTGGGATAGAAAGAACCTATAGGATTTCCAACAATTATTCAAAAAAGCCGCGTAAACCATATACGCGGCTTTTTTATTATCTTTACCTCAACAATTTTAAATCTCACGCACATGTACAAGTCATTAATTGCATTTCTTCTTCTCGTATTTGCCGCCAATAGTGTATTTGCCGGAGAACATTGCTGCACGGTGGAAACACGCACCATAGAAGAGATGCCCAACGACTCCAAAAAATCGTATTCGGTGGTCATTCCCCAAGCCGATTATAAAATATCTACCAAACGATTAAACAAAAAATTAAGAAGCATTTCCGGCTCTAAATTAGAAAGTGATGGTGCTTTTATGAAAACCCAACCCTTCTTTTGGGGAGGCACCATTAACGATACCGTCACCATTTACATGATGGTATTGCCTGAAGGTAACGGCAGTGTGATTCATGCCGCCCTGGAGAGCAGTGCCGGTTGGGTTGACCCGGAGACCGGTTCTATGTCATCCTTTTTCTCCGAAGAAATCAAGCAGCTGGGCAAGTACGTCTATAGTTACATCATCAATGAGCAAATGAAAGATGCCCGTTCCGATAGAAAGGGGGAGGAATCTGACTTGAAAAAAGTCAACAAAAAAATCAAAAAACTCAGAAAAAACATTGTCAAAAGTGAGAACAAAATCAGTAAGCTGCAAAACGAAATCACCATGCTTGAAGGTGAGCAGCAGAAACTGATTGGCGATATTTCTAAAGAAAGAAACACTATGCTTAGCACCAAAGGTGAAGACAAAGACGCGTATAAAAAAGCCAAGAAGTCGAAGAAAAAACTCAACAAACAACTTAAAAAGGCCAAAAAAGAGGAGGAGAAAAATCGCAAAAAAATCCTTGACTACCGCAATGACATCCGAAATGACGAAGAAGAAATATCCAAGCACCAGGGTACCCGCGAACATCATAAGACCAGAATCAAAGACCTTCAGCAAAAACGCAGAGATTTAAAACAGAAAATTAAAGACTAAGCATATTACCCACCTTCCTAGATTTGCAGGAAGAGCAGAGCATTGGTTATCTCATAGACTGCAACACCGCCAGGCTCTGCGGCACTTTAAAACCGTCTACGTGTAAGCGAAAGAAATCTATAAGCTGTTTGAGAACGTCGTGTTTTCTTGCTGAGGTCCAGTTGGGTAACGGCAGGTTGGAAGAAAACTGTGGATACCCACACAAGATAGAAATACAGGCAGCATCATCTGGCTGAGAGACATTGGGGTGAAACGGCATTTGCGCAGTGTATTCGCCTTGCTGCAAATCGAGATACATGGCTCCGTTTTGTCGACATACACCGGGAGAGAACCCTAAGTGATGAGCCGTCTGAAGCATCACCCAATGGTGAAAATACGACCATCCGCCATCGATTGACTCCAAAGTACGCACCACGTCGTAGACGAAGTCAAACAAGGATGATTGCCGATCTTCTTCGCGTAGGCAACCCGACCATACATCGGCGAGAAAAAAGGCGATGGCTGTTTTCCTGGGGTCGCTCATAATGCTGTCTTGAAGCATCAATGGACGTGCTTCTCTAACTTGATAGAAACTCCCCGACTTTTTTAAAACGCCTTCAAAAAGATATAGTGGACGAATGAGTCCGTATGGCAAAACTGCTTTTCTCGAACGGGCGTTTTTAATCAACAAAGGCACCCGACCAAAAGCATCGGAGAAAACGTGTATCACCACGCCCTTATCACCAAACGGAAAACGCTTTAACACCACAAATGAAGCCTTGTCCTGCATTGTTCTTTATATCTGACACCACACTGAGCAGCAGCACTTCTTAGCTCCTTAGCCTACCTTACAATCAATATCTTAACCACATCCGTCTGAAAACCATCGGGATCGTTCATAAACGCCGTATACACACCAGATGCTGCACGCGTTCCATCAAAGAGATTTCCGTCCCAAATGGCCTGACCACCTTCCGCACGGGTTTCAAAAACCAAATTACCTTGTAGATCCGTAATCTTTACTTGGGCATCTCTCACCAAGCCACGAATAAATATGGGGCCATTGTAATCCGGGCGCACCGGATTGGGATACGCAAATGGCGATTCAAATGTATCACTGCCTTCGGTAGCAGCACCTCTAAATGAAGTGATCCCTCCGGGGGTGGCAAAAAAAACTTCTCCTGTTTGCGGGTCCACCGTTATGTCTAAAATTTCGTTATTGGGCAATGGACTGGTTTGATTGTTGAAGGCATAAATCTCTTCTCGTCCATCAGATGACGTATAAAAGGCGCCGCGGAAACTGGTGCCAAACCACTTCTTATTGGCACCGTCAACAAACACGGACGTTACATTTTCCTGCGACAACAACGCTTGTACGACCCCGTCTTCTTCAAAAGTAATGCGTGTGGCGTCGAAATCGCCGCCATCAAAAATGTTTTGCGGACTAAAAATCACACCTACGCCTGCGGATGTTCCTAGCCATATGGCGCCATTTCGATCTTCGGCAAAGGCATTGACCACATTTGATGGCAATGCGCCACTTCCTTCATTCTGATTGAGGCGAAAAAACTCCAGTTGTCCCGATTCAGATTCTCTGCATACCACAACACCATTGCCTCTCGTCTGCACCCATATTTGATTGCGACTGGTAACCATCATATGCTGGATAACAGTATTACTACTGGCAAAAGATCCCAATGAAAAATTTTGCCACTGGCCGTTATTTCTCAGCACCGTAAGGGGGTTATCATTCTGCGAAGTCACCATCCAGAGGTTGCCATCATCGTCAAAGTCCATCCAACCTACACGTATGCGTGTACTCGTATTATTGACCGGTGTTAAGGCGTGCTCTTGTAGGTTGTCACTGTTGTAACGAGCGATTTCCACCCCGTCTTGCAACTCAATTAAACCACTACCCCATGTAGCAACATACAAATGATTATGATCTTCCGGATGAGATCGAATGGCAACAATATCGGCCACATTATCGAGCGCATCGGGCGGAATGATGTCCCATGTAAAATCCTTATAGGTAAAAATACCGGAGCGATTAAACTGTTCTGTTAACGTAGCGGATAGCTCTGCTGTAGCTACGTTTAATTCTTTGCCATTGTGATATAAACTGTATGCGCGATTGTTTTTTGGTCCATTGGGCATGTAACTAAAAAAGAAATTCCCGGGATTGAGTTCGGTTAATCCGAGCTCTGTTGTGGCCATCCAAACCCGGTTGCGTTCGGTGTCACGAACCGCCTTGACAGGTATAAAGTTGCTGCGATTGACGTTTCCGGGAGTAATGTTATTCAACCGTCCAAAATTCTCGTTATACAGGCGCACGCTAAAATTATTAACCGCAATCACCACGTCTTCCGACCCCTTTAAATCGGTGTAATTTTGCGGTACTAGATCATCAAAATAAACCCAATTGCCGTTATCCGTATAAAATATGCTGTCTTCAGCCATACCCTCAATCTCGCGTTTGCAAACAAACGTTCTCCCTTTAAATTCGGTAATCAAGGGAACATCATACTGTTCAAATCTCGGATCCCTTTGCCAACTTTGAAAAAACACCAGGGGGGAATTCAGTGAGGCCGCATACAAACCGTTGGCTGTACCTGCATAGATTTTGTTTTCGTTGGTGTTGATGGCCACCTGAAAGACGTCTACCTGAGCGCCACCATCTCCGATGATGTAGGTTTCACGTACCAGGTTCTCATTGAGGTCAATAACCACAATACCAAACCCCATGGCCACATAGAGCAAATTGCCGTGAACGCGCAGGTGATTCATGCGTCGATTACCGAGAAAAAGCGTTGAACGTGCTATGTCGTTGATATTGGTAATCCTACCGTTGCGATACAAATCAATATTGCCATTGGCATAGCCAATGATGATTCTTCCGCTTGGTCGATGCACATCCAAAGCCACAATATTGACATCACTTAAGCCGGATTGCTTGGTAATACGCTCGATGTCTCCGTTAATTTTATTGTAAGTAAACAGGGCTAAATCTGAAGCGCCATAGGCCAGATCACCATGCTGTACAACATCATTGAGTGCGCTAAAAGAGATATGTTCGGTCCAGTTAAAAACATTTTGTCCACAAATGACCGGCGATATCATGGTACTGAGAACAATGAAATAAATAGAGTAAATACGCTTCATACACTGATGATGAGAATCTTTTTCAGACAAACGCAAATGTACAACGGCATATTGTGGAAATGACTTAACCGTGAAACAAATATAATGGCCATCTAAAAACAAAAAAAGTCGACACAAGGCCGACTTTTTATATATGGAGTTGAATTCAACACATTAACCAAGCGCTACACGCTTATAGTTGGTAATATGAAGACCCTTCTTCACGGAATCGAGGTACTTTGCAACCGAAAGTTTTCCATCTTTAATAAAATCTTGGTCAACCAAAGTACTTTCTTTAAAGAACTTGTTGAGACGACCTTGCGCAATTTTGTCAAGCATCTCTTCAGGCTTACCTTCTTGGCGCGCCAATTCTTTTCCGATTTCCAATTCCTTTTCGATCACATCTTGAGGAACTGAGTCGCGGTTAAGCGCTACGGGATTCATAGCAGCCGCTTGCATAGCTACGTCTTTAGCAGCTTCTTCAGCTTCTTCGTTAAGCCCTACAACCGTTGCAATTTTGTTGTTCATGTGAACGTAGAAAGAAACAAAAGGTGCGTCAACAGTTTCGTATGCGGCCAATTCAATTTTTTCCCCGATCACCCCGTTTTGTTCGATGATTTTATCACCAATGGTAACATCGCCTTCGAAAGCAAGCGCCTTAAGCGCTTCGGCATCGGCAGGTTTGTTTTCCATGGCCACGTTGAGAATGCGTTGGGTCAGCGCAACAAAGTCGTCGTTTTTAGCAACAAAGTCGGTTTCACAGCTTAGAGCGACAACAGCACCAAAGGTATTATCGTCATTGGTAGCTGCTAAAGCGCAACCTTCGGAGGTTTCGCGTTCGGCGCGTTTGGCCGCTACTTTTTGTCCTTTTTTTCTCAAGATGCTGATGGCTTCGTCGAAGTCACCATTGGCTTCGGTGAGGGCTTTTTTACAGTCCATCATACCGGCGCCGGTTTGTTTACGCAATTTATTTACATCAGAAGCAGTGATGGTTGCCATAACTATTTTTTTATGAAGTTAAACAAAAACGCACGACAAACAAGGTAAGTTTGTCGGCGTTTAAGAGATATTACAAAAATGTAAAGATTGAAAAATTATTCAGCATCGGCCATTTTCTCGGCCTTTTTGGCGGCTTTATCCGTACCACCTTTGTCCTTTTCCTCTTTGCGGGTAGTAAGGCCTTCACGGACATAACCGCTGATGTGTTCCATAATGATAGCGATGGACTTAGAAGCGTCATCGTTACCGGGGATAGGAAAATCAACATCGTTGGGATTTGAGTTGGTATCTACAATACCAAATACAGGAATATTGAGCTTATGCGCCTCATTCACCGCGATGTGCTCGCGATTGATATCAACCACAAACAACGCAGCTGGAAGACGGCTCATATCGGCGATTGAACCGAGTTGCTTTTCCAATTTGGCACGTTGGCGATCCACCTGCAGGCGCTCGCGTTTAGAGAGTGTATCAAAAGACCCATCCACCTTCATCTTGTCGATGTTGGCCATTTTCTTGATTGCTTTGCGAATGGTAACAAAATTGGTAAGCATACCACCGGGCCAACGCTCGGTGATGTAAGGCATGTTAAGAGCTTTGGCGTGGTCAGCTATAACGTCCTTAGCTTGTTTTTTGGTAGCTACGAAAAGGATTTTTTTACCTTGAGCAGCCAATTTACCCATTGCAGTTCCGGCTTGATCAAGTTTTGCAGCCGTTTTGTACAAGTCGATGATGTGAACACCACCGCGCTCCATAAAGATATAAGGAGCCATGTTGGGGTTCCACTTGCGGGTGAGGTGACCAAAGTGGACGCCAGCGTCCAACAAAGGTTTGATTTCGATTTTTTGAGACATGTTGTTATTTGTTTACGTTCGTGATTTAAGCAACGCTACAGTAGCCAAAATGGATCTGTAGGGTTTCGATGCTAAACAGGAAATGATTAACGCTTGGAGAACTGGAATTTCTTACGGGCCTTTTTCTGACCGAATTTCTTACGCTCTACCATGCGGGGATCGCGGGTAAGTAAACCTTCAGGCTTAAGTAATTTGCGGTTGTCGGCATTAATCTCGCAAAGAATACGAGAAATACCTAGGCGAACTGCTTCGGCTTGACCGTTGATACCACCACCTTCTACGTTGACTTTAATGTCGAAGTTACCCAACAGTTCAAGCGTTGATAATGGCTGTTCAACTTTGTAGCGCAGTGTTCCTGTACTGAAGTATTCCTTGTAGTCGCGATTGTTGATGGTAATGCTACCACCACCTTCTTTCATAAATACGCGTGCAACCGAGGTCTTACGGCGTCCAATGGCATGTGTTACTGATGACATACGCTGGAAGTTATAAAGTTATTGTTTGTGGCTTTTGCGCCTCGTGCGGATGCTCCGCACCTTCATAAATGTGTACATTCTTTGCAATGGCACGGCCCAAACGGTTTTTAGGCAACATACCTTTTAATGCGTTTTCAAGAATCTTGCGGGGGTTTTTCGCCATCATCTCACGAGGAGTGATGCGTTTTTGCCCACCAGGGAATCCCGAATACGTAATGTACTCTTTTTGTTCCATCTTCAAACCAGACATAACTACCTTGTCGGCATTGATGATGATGACATTGTCTCCACAGTCTACGTGCGGAGTGAAATTTGTTTTGTGCTTGCCCCGTGCTACAGATGCTACGCGAGTCATCAATCGACCCAGCGGCAAATCTGCCGCGTCGATGAGTACCCACTGCTTATCTACAGTCGCCTTGTTGGCTGAAAGGGTCTTGTAACTTAAAGTGTTCACGCCAATGAATTTAAAACGTTTCTAATTGCTTTAGAGTCAAAAAAATATCTGCTCTCCAAAAGGGCTGCGAAGATACGATGATTTTTCTTTCTACAACAAATTGTGGAAAGATTTTTTTCACCCCCTCGTTTTATCGTACCTTTGTAGGTGTGTTACGGCTTAGTAAACAAGATATTTTTTGCTATTTATATTGATTTTCAATCAACAAAATACGAAATTGCAAATTTACTAATTGTTTTGACACAATTTAAACTATATTGAACTTTAGATTTTAAATGACCCTTATATAATAATGACTAGAATTTTTCTAACCCTTAGCGCGGTGTTTTTTACCACCGCCCTTTCCTATGCACAACATAATCACAATCACGAAGGCGCTTGCGGAACAGACGAAATCATTCAGGAGATCTTTGGCAACGACCGTGAATATCATCAACAAAGAGCTGAGGTAGAAGCTTGGATTGACGAATACATCGCCAACAATCCACCAAGTGAAGTGCGCTCTGAAGGTGGTGAGTCAACAAATATCCACCGTATCCCCGTGGTATTTCACGTGATGTATGACCATAAAAGGGACAATATTTCCAAGTACCAAATTATGGACGCGCTGCGTGTACTCAATGAAGACTACCGTCGTAAAAATGCCGATACCATTCTATTGAGGAATGTGTTTCAAAGTCGCGCAGCAGATTTTGAGGTGGAATTCCATTTGGCTCGTGTTGACCCGTCCGGTAATTGTACCGACGGAATCAATCGCGTTCAAACAAGTGAAGCCGCCAGTTCCACCAACAATATCAAACGATTGAGCATGTGGGACAACAAAAAGTACCTTAATATATGGACCGTTAGCACCATCAACGCCCAAGTTCCCCAAGGCATCGTACTGGGTTATGCGTTTTTTCCACAATTCAACCAATCCGGATTTAACGACGGTATCCTTCAGCGTCACGATCGCACGGGAACCATCGGTACATCGGTTTCTCTCGGTCGAACACTCACCCACGAAGCCGGTCACTACCTCAACCTCCACCACCCATTTAGAAACGGTTGCGGCGGCGGAGACTTTGTTGATGATACCCCCAGAGCGGCGCAGGCAAATTTCGGCTGTAACTTAGGCACCAACTCTTGCGGGGGGGCACTTCCGGATATGATTGAGAACTTCATGGACTACTCCAACGATGCCTGCCAAAACACCCTAACCCAAGGACAAAAAGTGCGCTCCAAGGCCGTGCTAAACAATAATACTTTGAGAGGAGACGTAACCGCGACAGCCAACCTGAAAGCAACCGGCGTGGTTGGTGGTGAGGTATGCGCCCCCATCGCTGATTTCTTTGCACAAAACAATGTGATTTGTGCCGGCGATACCGTTAAATTTATTGATGCTTCCATTGGGACCAACCCCGATGGATACAAGTGGTACTTCCACGGAGGCACGCCGGCTACCTCAACCGAACGCTATCCACAAGTGGTTTTTGACCAAGAAGGTATGTACCGCGTTAGCCTGGTGGTCACCAATGACGCGGGCACCGACTCCATCACCAACTGGCGCAGTGTCTGGGTGAAATACGAATCCCCTTCGCCTTTCCAGTCTTGGTTGCGTGAAGATTTTGAGCAAATCAATATCCCCAATGGCAACTGGTCATTTGTGCGTCATGGATCTAAAGATGTTGAGGTCAAAGTAGCCAACAATGCCGGCTTCAGTGGATCACGCTCTGCAATGTTCGGACTCAAAGGCAATACCGATGAACACGGCGTTTTTAGACTGATTTCGCCAAATATCGAAATGACGCGTGCCATTCAAGCAACTCTTACGTTTAACGTTGCACATGCTCCCGTAGACAACAATTCAGAGACCGTGCTCCGAGTAAAAATAAGTAACGACTGCGGAAAAACATGGATTACACGCCGCACACTTCAAGGCAACTTGTTGGCCACAGCGCCAGCCACCACGGGCGACTTTGTGCCGCAATCAGCCGCTGAATGGCAAAGTACACAAGTGGCACTTTCACAATTTGTAGGCCCCGACCAAGAAATTCTGATCATGTTTGAAGTAGAAAATGCCGGTGGAAACAATTTGTATATCGACGACATCAACATGGATGTTGCACTTAGCGAAGACCGCTACGATTTAAGCAAACGTCGTTTTGACGCCTTCCCTAACCCTGCCAGCGACGCGTTGACCATTGAATTGGAATCCGATTACGAAGAATTGTCTTCATTGACCTTAACCTCGGTGACCGGAAAAATGATCTGGAATGACGAAGTTCGCGTAAACAGCGGTCAGCGTGTACGCATAAGCGTTCCAAATTTTGCCGACCTACCCAGTGGTGTCTACATGCTTCGTCATGAAAACAACCGCGGAAGCGAGGTGAAGAAAATCATCAAAAAGTAAGAATAAACCTTCCCAAAGGCCATTTTCTCCGTTAATTTTTTGCCGTACTTTCGCGGCTATGAATTGGAAATTAACGAACAAAACAGCGCTCGTATGTGGCAGCACATCGGGCATAGGAAAAGCCATTGCAGAAACCTTCGCCGCTTCTGGTGCGCGGGTCGTTTTGATGGCGAGAAATCAAGATAAGCTTAATGCCGTTTCCGCTTCGTTGGAAGGGACAGGCCATAAAACCATTGTGGCGGACTTCTCCGTTACCGGTGATGCCAAACGCGCATTGAGTGAATGGATGTTTGCACATCGAGATATCCACTTCGATATACTTGTCAACAACACCGGCGGCCCCCCACCCGGCCCGGCACATACTGCCGATGCTCAAGCATATATTGATGCTTTTTCTGCGCACCTGATCAACAACCACGAAATCACGCAACTTTGTCTACCCGGAATGAAGCAACTCGGCGGTGGACGAATCATCAACGTGATTTCTACCTCGGTAAAAATTCCTTTGCCCGGCTTAGGGGTATCTAATACCGTTCGCGGTGCCGTGGGTAATTGGGCCAAAACCCTGGCCAACGAGCTCGGTGCATTCAACATCACGGTCAACAACATCCTCCCCGGCGCAACCGCCACGGAACGATTGACCAGCATCATCGCTAAAAAAGCCGAAAAAACCGGTAAAACGGAAGACGAAGCGGCCAATGGCATGAAAAGTGAAATTCCCCTAAATCGCTTTGCCGAACCGCAGGAAGTGGCGGCCGCAGCCGGTTTCCTTGCCTCAGAAGCTGCTTCGTATATTAGCGGTATCAATATTCCGGTAGACGGAGGTAGAACTGGCAATCTGTAGGCATGAAAGACATCAGCAATTACATAGGCGGAACATTGGTCGCCCCGGTGAACGGCCAATACATCGACAATATCACACCGGCCACCGGAAAGGTGTACAGCCGCATCCCCGATAGTGGAGAAGCGGACGTAGCTCAAGCGATAGCTGCTGCCGAAGCGGCATTTCCCATTTGGTCGGCCATGAGTGCGAAAGAACGTTCCAATATCCTGTTGCGCATCTCCGAAGGCATCGCCAAGCGCATGGATGAACTGGCCCAAGCGGAAAGCGTCGATAACGGCAAGCCGCTTAAACTGGCAATGACCGTTGATATTCCCCGCGCTCGCGACAATTTCGCCTTTTTTGCCACCGCCATTTTACACGATGAAAATGCCATGCACGACATGGGAAAAAGCGGCTTTAACTACACCAAGCGCAAACCCTTGGGCGTGGTGGGCTGTATTTCTCCCTGGAACCTTCCTCTCTACTTGTTTAGCTGGAAAATCGCCCCCGCACTAGCCGCTGGGAATTGCGTGGTCGCCAAACCATCTGAGGTCACCCCGTACACCGCCTTTTTACTCAGCGAAATTTGCATCGAAGCTGGTTTGCCGGATGGCGTGCTCAACATCGTGCACGGCTATGGTCATACGGCCGGACAAGCCATTGTAGCACACCCCGCAACCAAGGCCATCTCCTTTACTGGTGGCACAGCTACAGGAAAAACCATCGCCGGTATTGCCGCCCAGCAGTTTAAGAAAACCAGTCTGGAACTCGGGGGCAAAAACGCCAACATCATTTTTGCAGATGCCAATTTTGACGACGCACTGCGCACATCCGTAAAATCGTCGTTTGCCAACCAAGGACAGATTTGCCTGTGTGGCTCACGCATTCTCGTACACAAAAGCATCTACGAAAAGTTCCGCGACGCCTTTGTGGAGAAAGTCAAGCAACTGCGTGTAGGACCGCCAAATCTCGACAGCACACAAGTTGGCGCCGTGGTATCGGAAGCGCACCGCGACAAGATTGAATCGTACATCGCTTTGGCTAAAGAAGAAGGCGGCACCGTTTTATGTGGCGGACACCGCGTGACCCCAGAAGGCGAATATGCCAACGGGTACTATTTGGCGCCTACCGTAATTGAAGGTCTTCCCGCGCAATGCCGCACCAATCAGGAAGAAATCTTTGGTCCGGTGGTCACCATTATGCCCTTTGAAACCGACGAAGAGGCCATTGCTTTGGCCAACGGCACCGAATACGGCTTGGCCTTTTCCGTGTGGACTCAAAACCTCAACCGTGCACACCTGGTAGCCGACGCCCTAGACGTTGGCATTGTGTGGATCAATTGCTGGCTCGTTCGCGACCTACGCACCCCCTTTGGCGGCACCAAAGCCAGCGGCATGGGAAGAGAAGGTGGATTTTATGCACTTGATTTTTTCACCGAACCAAAGAACATTTGCATCGCTTTACCACAGCAATAAACAAACCCACGAATCACCAAAAATATCACACCTTGAATACACTAAACCTTAGACCCGTAGATGTCGTTGAAGACATCAGCAATGAAGAATTTTACCACAACTACGTCAAACCCCGGCGACCAGCTATTCTTAAAAACTACACCAAGAACTGGGCTGCCATTGACAAGTGGTCACCGGAAAATTTGAAAAAAATTGCCGGTCAACATAAGGTTAAACTGTACGGCAAATGGCTGGACAATTCTCCGACCTTTATAGAAATGCCGCCGGTAAAAGAAGTCCTTTTTGCTGAATACTTGGACACCATTGAAAGCAATGAGCCATCTGATTTGAGAATTTTCCTTTTTAATCTGTTCAAACTCGAACCTGAATTACTCAAAGATTTTGAATTTACCCCCATCATGGACGGTTACCTCAAAGACTTTCCCTATTTGTTTTTTGGCTGTGCTGGTTCCGATGTACGTATGCACTACGACATCGACCTATCGAATGTGTTCATTACCCAATTTCATGGCACCAAGCGCTTCACCTTGTTTGACCAAGATCAAAGCAAGTATCTCTACAAATTTCCGTTTACCACCCACAGTGCGGTAGACATGGCAAATATCGATTTCGATAAATATCCGGCCATCAAATACGCCAAAGGGTATCAGTGTGATCTCAACCACGGCGAAACCCTCTTTATGCCCAGCGGCATCTGGCACTACATTCAGTATATCGACGGTAGTTATTCACTGAGCCTGCGCACCCTTTCCCCCAGTCGACTCGGACAAATCCAAGGTGCCTATAACGTTTTGGTGGTTCGCAAACTCGATGAGTTTCTCAACAAGTACTACAAAAATAGTTGGAGCGACTACAAATTGAAAAAGGCCATTGAGCACACAAACGAGATTATAGAAGAAAGAGAAGAAGACATCATTAGTTAGTGTCTGTCTATAAAGTCCGATAGCTGCGTTATGCTCAGTTGAAAAAAGATCATTTACTAATGTAAACTCACTATTTTTCAACTTTCGCAAGCCTTGCTCTCGAACTTTCTAGAGCAGCCACCTTGATTTTAGGTACAAGCTATAGTAAATGATGCTGATGCATATACCAGCCTCTATTTAATCAGCCGACACACGTATCCTAGCCGTCAAATCATCCGATAACATAACGCTGCGGCCGCCTACGTCAAAATCACGGCGATTGAGCTCTATGGAGGTGGTATAATACGGCTTTCCGCCTTCCATTTCTTTTTCCAATACAAGGGTTACAGACTTTTTGTTATTGCGAATGACCAAATCGCCTTCCACCCGGTATGTGTTGTCTGATGACTTTTTGATTGTGTTCGATTTGAACGCAATTTTGGGATACGCGTCTTCGTGAAAATAACTCTTCTTCATCAAATCGCGATCGCGCTTGCCGATACCAGTATTGATGGACTTCACTTCAATCACCCCATTGAATGTTGCGTTGTTTAAATCGTCATCCTTAATCGACACATCTTTTTTCCACGACTCAAACGCGCCGCTGACCGTGACGCCGGCATTTTTAATAGAAAAGTTGATGTATTCATCCTCATCGTTTCCGGCCGGCAACAAGGCAAACGACATCAAGGCAAAAAAAGCGAAAACAGATAATAGGTACTTGTACATGTTGAAGGATTGGGTTGTCATAGTTAAACCAATACAGTGAACCAATAGTTTAAAAGACTTGTGATGGATTAAAGGCTGACCCTTGCACAACTTGGTTTTATGCACTAACTTTAGTGATTAAATTACCACCAATATGTCACAGCAACACCACGATATTAAAAACGCCAATGGAGAAGATTTACACGCCATTATGGACATGCCGGAAGGCGGCGACCCCAAAGCGTATATCATGTTTGCCCACTGCTTTACTTGTAATATTGACCTAAGAGCAGTACGCACCATAACCCGCGGGCTCACCGATTTTGGTTTTGCCGTTATGCGTTTTGATTTTACTGGACTCGGTGAAAGCGATGGCGAATTTGCCGATACCAACTTCACCCACAACATCATTGACCTGAAAACTGTGGCCGATTTTATGGCCGATGAATACGAAGCGCCTAGTCTCATCATTGGCCACTCCCTGGGAGGAGCCGCTGCCTTGGTAGCCGCTAACAAAATAGACAGCATAAAAGCCGTAGTAACTATTGCCGCCCCCGCTGAACCCGCACACGTCACCCATTTGTTTGAAGACAAAATCGACGAAATGGAAAGCGAAGGCCAAGCCGAGGTGAGTATTGGCGGCCGACCGTTTGTTTTGAAAAAGCAATTCCTCGAGGACTTACAAGAGCAAAACAACAAAGACATCATCAAAAACCTCCGCAAACCTCTGCTGGTAATGCACTCCCCGCAAGACAAAATCGTAAGCATTGAAAACGCTGCCAAAATCTACGAACGTGCTTTTCACCCCAAGAGCTTTATTTCGCTCGATGGCGCCGACCATTTATTGAGCAAACGCCAAGACAGCGCTTATGTCGCAAAGATTATTGGGGCATGGGTTGAGCGCTACTTGAAGCAATAATTAGGCTTTTATCATGCATTCCCGGGATTCCCTTTTAGCAAAAATTTAAGGTGTGTTTTTTTTTCGTAGCTTTGAGCAAATCAATTGACCTATGAAAACTTTTATCCGATTTTACGCTGTTTGTCTCCTTGTAATTTCAGGTCAATTACAAGCCACACACGTAACCGGCGGTGAAATGACCTACCGATATATCGGCGACTCTACCAATGTTGCGCATCAATATGAAGTGACCTTGGTACTGTATGCTACATCTCGATTTTCGCCGATAATCCTGCCCAATACCGCTCCCCTTTGCGTTATGAGTTCCTGTTTCCCAAATAGTACTACCACCATGCCCGCCGTACAAGGCTTCACCTCTCCGGGAGAGCTTCTTGATGACAGCGGATGCAGCAATGAGAATTCGCCCAATGCAATCCCCACACGAAAAATGGTCTACCAAACGGTAGTGACCCTTCCAGGCACATGCAGTAATTTTCGCTTTCAGTCCATCACACAATGCTGTCGTGTAAGCGCCAACAACCTAGTGAACATAAACTCATGGGGCGGGAGCGGATCGCTGTTTATTCTCGCATTTCTCAATAATACCTTGGGCGAAAACGACTCTCCCATCTTCACCACAGATCCGCAAATCAATTACTGCGTTAACAGTCCGGTAAACATGGTTCAAAATGTGATTGAAACAGATGGCGACTCACTGTATTTCAACTTTACCGACTCTCGAACGGCCAGTGGCAGTAATAGTTGTGTAGGGCCGACAGACATTGACATCAGCACCTTTGCCCCGGGTTTTAGTTTTGAAAAACCCTTTGACACCCAAGGCAATGTCGTTATTACCATTGACCCAACTACAGGCAACGCGAGTTTTCAGTCCGGGGCAATGACGGGGACTTTTTTACTTACCATATCGGCCTACGAACTGCGTTTAGACACCAGCGACAATATGCTAAAAGTGGTGGGTGAAGTATCTCGTGAAATCATGGTGGTATTTGACGACTGCCTAAATTTCTCGCGTAACACCCGATTTTTAGATGCCGGGCCTTCGCCCGCTCCGGGAATGCCGGGCGGCCAATATTCCTTTAAAGACATTTCCACCAACCATAGGGTATTTTTTCTGGGATACACCCCTAGCGACTCCATTGCCAATGCCCAATCACCTACCGGGTACCATTACAACATGCCCGACGTACCCTTTGATTGCAGCGATACGCTCATTGAACTCACGCTCAGCAGAGCCATTGTCAACAGCAGCGTAGACCCTACAAAAATATTTGTGGTGGGACCAGATACCCAAGCCATTCCCACCCAGCAAATCCATTTCAACCACCCGACTTATAGCGACACCATTAGCCTTGAACTAAGTCAGCCACTAAACCTCAACGGACAGCACTTTGTCATCATTGCCGGCGACACGTCAAACCCCATGATTAATATTTGCAGTTTCGAGTTCACCGATACCATCTTGTTTTCACTTACAGCGACGAACTGTCCGAACTTCATCAGTACCTCTGAGCACCAAAGGCAAGAGCTTGATGTAAAACTATCGCCCAATCCCACCGACGCATACGTCAATATTCACAACCCTTCCTCGTCCATGGTTCACTTTACGTTGTACGACCTCCGTGGCGTTGCGCACCACAGCGGCGCCGTAGCTCCTGGTTTAACACTAGACGTCGACATTTCTATG
>PXCF01000132.1 GCA_003566715.1 Cryomorphaceae bacterium
CATAACCCCGTAGGGGTGACCGTGATTATAGAAAAAATGTGTCCACCTATTCCCCACGAAACCCCGTAGGGGTGGCCGTTATTGCGCAATGCATAAACGTTACCGTTGAAATCATCCACACCCCTACGGGGTTGGTATGCTGGGGGAGGTTACGCCATTGTGCTATAATCATCTACACCCCTACGGGGTTTGCTGCTGTCTGGATATACGTATCGTTGATAAAAATGTTTGCTCAAATATTGACGATAGTGCCTACATGCCTGCGACAGCAGCCCTTACTTGCGCAGCAACCCATGCGCGCGAAGCGCTCCATGCTCTGAGCATCTGCGCGCGCGTAGCGCTTCTGAGCGTGCGATAGCACATCTGAGCTGTCAAAGATTACCTGGCTCATACTACACCTTTCGTAAAACCAAACCTCCAACCTCCCAAACCGCGCATTCTAAGCTCCCCAGTGTCCTCGCACGTTCAGGCCATTAAAACCATCCGTCCCCACACAACGACTAATCGTCTCATTGACTTCCAATATACCTCCGCCACTTCTCCAGCAAGCCCGCCATATCCTCCGGCAGGTCGCTGTCGAAGGTCATGCGTTTCCCGCTAACGGGATGGGTGAAGGCGAGGGTTTTGGCGTGTAGAGCATGACGAGGACAGAGGGTAAAACAGTTGCGAATGAACTGCTCATACTTGGCAAAACGGGTGCCTTTAAGCATTTTATCGCCGCCGTATTCGGGGTCGTTGAATAAAGGATGACCCATGTACTGCATATGGGCACGAATCTGGTGCGTGCGACCGGTTTCCAGTTTACACTCCAGCAAGGTCACATAGCCAAATCGCTCGACCACTTTGTAATGCGTCACCGCGTGTTTGCCCAAATCACCTTCGGGAAAAACAGTCATTACTTTGCGGTTTTTCGGACTTCTGCCGAGGTTTCCGGTGATGGTTCCCGAATCTTCTTCCGGTTCGCCCCACACCAATGCCAGATAGGTACGGTCAGTGGTGCGATCGAAAAACTGCTTCGCCAAATGCGTCATGGCGTACTCGCTGGCGGCCACGACCATAATACCGGAGGTGTTCTTATCGAGTCGATGCACCAAGCCCGGTCGCAAGGGGTTGTCGTCCGGCTGCGGCAGGTCGTTGAGCAAAAAGGCCAAGGCATTGACCAGCGTACCACTAAAATTACCGTAGCCCGGGTGCACCACCATACCGGCTTCTTTGTTGAGCACCACCACATCGGGGTCGCGGTGAAGGATATTGAGTGGGATATCTTGCGGAACGAGCTCTTTATCTCGCGGCGGATACGCCAACACCACTTCAATGGTTTCGTTGCCCTTGATGCGGAAGTTTTGTTTGACCTCCTTGCCATCCACGCGAATGGAACCGGCTTTGGCCGCCTGCTGAATCTTATTCCGCGAGGCGTTCTTCAGATGGATGGTGAGGTACTTATCGATACGCAACGACTGCTGACCGGGATCTGTCACAAATCGGTGATGAACGTAGAGTTCTTCTTCGTCTTCAAAATGATTGTCTACTTGATTGTCTTCCGTCATTGTGTCATTAATATGATTTTGTTGCGCAGTTGTCCGGTTTTTTGGTCAAACAACAAATACGTACCGGGCGCCAGATGCCCCAGAGACATATCGCTTCCGCTAAATAATTCGCCCCGCAGCACGTCCCGTCCTTGCATATCGCGAATCACGTACGACAATTCGCGCTGTAAGTCGTCTTCTATGCGAATGCGGTCACTCGTAGGATTGGGGTAAACCTTCCAGCGGTGCATTTTCTTTTCTTTTTTCACGCTGATTTCCGGCGCTTCGAAGCGGAAATACGGACGCATCATAAGGCTGCCCTGAAACGCGGAAGGAAACCAGTTGGTGCCGTCGCCATAGACGATTTCCGTTACGCCGCTGTTGTTGACATCAAAGCCGATATTGAGTTTGGCAGCATCGCGCTGTTTGGTGCCAATAAAATAGGTCCCCGCCGGCATGAAAAAGGCATCGTCTTCCAATTGAAATGGAATAAATTGGTTGTGTTCTGAAAAGCGCGGCACATACATCGAGTCACTTTCGTAGATGGCTGCGCCGGGAACGCCGTTGTTGTATTCGTGGACCACAATCTGGAAGGCATTGTTTCGCGAGTCGACCGAAGCCGGTTGAAAGTAGATGTACATTCCCTTTAGGGTATCGCCCTCGGGCAGCTCAATTGAGGTTAAACTAATGGCTCCGGCTTGATTGGCGATACCGTAGGCGCGCTCAGCCGACCCGTCGTCGAAGGCGTAGTAATTACCAAAAAACTGCTCGCGATTGAGGGTATCGCTTCTACGCAAGCCAACATTGGTTCCCGAAAAATAACTGTTCATGGTGAGGGTAAACGGACCGTTAATGGCCGAGAGATTATTGTCAAACGCCGCGATGTTTTGATTCCAAGTTACTTTTTGGTAGGACAATTGATCGTGACCGGCACCGTCATTGATATTTGCGCCTACGGCTTCATTTAATCCTTGTCCGGTTAAGGTGTAACCGCTCAATAACAAGGTAACCGACCCTGGGGCAACATTGCGCATGTAGGCCTGTTCGACGCTGGTTCTGTTGTAACTTCCCGGATTGTTGGCATAAACCCACCACGGCATGGATTCAAACCCATTGCGAATAAGGGTTTCGTGTTGACGGACATAGGCCACATCAGAAATCAGTGTATCCGTAGAGTCACGTCCTTCGTTGAGAATGACGTAATCGATGTTCCACACATCAAATGCGCCGGAGGGATTGCCAAAATTTGTGAATCGAAAGCGGAAGCCCTTTTGCAGCCACTCCGGACGGTCAACGGGCACAACCACACCCTTAAAACTTTCAAATGGACCGGCACCTCCAATGGCGTTCCACACGCTCGACCAAATGGTATCACCGGGTGCCTGAAACTGCAAGCGCAGCGAATCCATGTTGGAGGGGCGCTCACCATTGCCCGCTTCTTGGTACAGAAAAGACAAATAAACATCACTCATGCCACTCAGATCCAGGTGCCTGGACGTCAAGCGATCGCATTCTCGAGACACCAGTCCGGCCGTAATATCGTAAGGAAACCCATTGGCATCCAAGCCATCAAAGGTCGCCACACCCAAAGAAGGCACACCAACACCGTAGGTATGATTGATAAACACATCGCGGTCTTCCCATAAGCCGGGATCGGGAATGTGAGAATAATAATAAAAATCATCGATAAACCCAAAGCGCGAAGAAATATCGCTGAGCGTCAACGTATCGTCGGTCTCCGGCACATGCCAGTGGTCATCAACAGGCATAAAGCGTTGCATAGGAGCATCTAACTCTTCGCGTATTTGTGCGAAAAGCGTGGTGCTGAGCAAAACAAAAAGCAAAACCGTTAATCTCATGGTTGCGACGCGTTCGTGTCCGGCCAATCACCGTAAATTGAATCGATGTCAACATCTAAGGTGTCGGCATAGGGATTGGCTTGATAAAACTCCAACGAATCTATCGCCAATTTATTTTGATTATCGGTAATCCACACGTCCACACTGGCACCCATTCTCACCTGCGGCTCCCAACTCGGATTAGGCGATTGTCGGTAAACAAAGGCTGCGATGGAATCCTCCATGTCTTCATCGTAAACCACTGCACCGAGGTTTAACGAAAACATATTTAATTTTTCACGCGCATCCTCCAAGGTTAAATTTTTAATGTAAGGCACGCGAACGCGCTCTTGTGAGAGTCCCATGCCAATAACCAAATCAATGGTACTCCCCTTGGTTAAATCCGTGGGCAAGACCAATTCTTGTCCTTTGTGCCTCAACCCTACAACCACATCTTTGCCAATATACGGAACGTATTCAAGCGCCCCTATGACGAATCCCTTGGACTCCAAATCGTATAGCGCTCGACGACGGGTTTTTTCGATCACATCGGGGACGGGCACTTTACGCGGTCCGGAAGCATTTAAGGTTAGAGCAATGCGGCGATTGGGCTTTACCGTAAAACCGGCAGCGGGGAATTGATCGATGACCGAGCTGCGGGGAAATTCGGGAAAATATTCGTTGGAATCGAGTACTTCCACACGTAGTCCCATGGCCAACAACGTATCTTCGGCTTCATCAAAGGTATAGGTCTGCAAATTGGGGAGGGTGATTTCCACATTTTGCAAGGTAAAATGATTGAGCCATTTAAGCGTCCCCCAGAGTACGCCGCCCAATATTAGGAACATGACCAAAACAGTAATCCACAAGTGCTTACTTACGAGAAAGCGAAAAAAGCTCATCGGCAATATTTTGCTACAAAAGTAGGGAAAAAAGCCATTGCCCAATATCATTAGATGGTCACGGTTAAAACATTCGATCAAATCGCGTACTTTTGCACGTATGAGTCACCGAATTGCCGTTTTTCCCGGATCGTTTGACCCCATCACCATGGGGCACTACGACATCGTAACCCGAGCCTTACCCTTGTTTGATCGCATCATCATTGCGGTAGGCGTTAATGCAAGCAAGAAATACATGTTTGACCTGGACACCCGCATAGGGTTTATCAAACAAGCATTTGCCCATGAGCCCCAGATTGAAGTCATGCATTACGAAGGACTAACGGTAGATTTCTGTAAAAAAATCGGTGCCAATTTTATTTTGCGTGGCTTGCGCAATCCCGCTGATTTCGAATTTGAAAAGGCCATTGCTCAAACCAATCGACAGTTAAACAAAGACGTGGAAACCATCTTTTTACTCACCGCTGCTCGCTACGCCTTCATCAGCTCGAGCATCGTCCGTGACGTCACCCGTCATGGCGGAGATTATACCGGGCTGGTGCCGGAGGGGATTGTGTTAGGGAGATAGGCCTACGGCCGCTCAGGTGTGCTACGCACGCACAGTTGCGCTACGCGCGCTCAGGGCTCAAGGCATGAAGGCATGGAGCACTTCGTGCGCATGGGCTGCTGTAACAGGCATGGAGGCACTATCGCCAATATTTGAGCAGACATTTTTATCAACGATACGTTTATCCAGACAGTAGGTCGGTTGTCGGTTGTCGGGGGCGTGAAATTTAGCTGCAGACACAACTCGTTTTTTACCTTGCCAACTCATGTTTAAATACGACAGACTATTCATTAGGAAACGTCTATCCAGACGACAGACAACAGACAGCAGCAAACCCCATAGGGGTGTAGATGATTATAGCACAATGGCGTAACCTCCGCCAGCATACCAACCCCGTAGGGGTGTGGATGATTTCAACGGTAACGTAAATAAATAACGCAATAACGGCCACCCCAACGGGGTTTCGTGTGGATTGGGCGGACACATTTCTTCTATAATCACGGTCACCCCTACGGGGTTATGGCGGGTATTGGACAATTATTGGTGATTGCAAAGACGGACGGCCGTGCGTTTCTACATTTGATATAATCAAACCATTAGAATTAGACGGAAAATACTGTAGATGCAAAATATTACGTCTCTTCAATGGCCATGTAAAAAAAACGAAATGGGGTCTGGATGATTAAACCTGCTACGTAACCCATAATCAAATAACGTAGGCTGCGCCCCAGTCGCCAAAGGCGACTAACCTATGTGTTCTTATTTTAACACGTAGCAACATTCCGTCTCAATTCTATGTGATTCTATGTGCCTATGTGGTGAAAATATAAGTGGTGAAAATATACTCTGTCAATTAAAGACGCACGGCCGTACGTCTCTTCAATGGCCATGTATTAAAATGAAAGGGCTCGCACTAACAAAAAATCATCAATCTGAAATAAAAAATCCGAAATCAAACAATCAAATCCAACAAATACTTCCCGTATCCGCTTTTCACCAAGGGCTCGGCGATTCTTTGTAATTGTTCATCGTTGATGAATCCCTTGCGGTAAGCCACTTCTTCGATACAGCCAATTTTTAGTCCTTGGCGCTCTTCGATGACCTGCACAAATTGTCCAGCTTGCATCAAGGAGGCAAATGTACCCGTATCCAACCAAGCGGTACCGCGGTCGAGAATGCCCACTTTGAGTTGTTTTTTAGCCAAGTAAGCCTTGTTGACATCGGTGATTTCGTATTCGCCGCGGGCGGAAGGCTGAAGGTTTTTAGCGATGTCGACCACTTGATTGTCGTAGAAGTACAGTCCGGGCACGGCAAACTTAGACTTGGGGTGCTGCGGTTTTTCCTCAATGGATACCGCCACTTTGTTTTTGTCGAACTCCACCACGCCGTAGCGGTGCGGGTCACTTACCTGGTATGCAAACACAACGCCACCATCGGGGTCTTTGCTGTCTAACAACACGTCCTCCATTTTGGAGCCGTAGAAGATGTTATCGCCAAGGATAAGCGCCACCTTGCTATCGCCAATAAAGGACTCGCCGAGTACAAAGGCCTGCGCCAAACCGTTGGGTTCATGCTGAATGGCGTATTGAAAGGAACAGCCAATTCTGCTGCCGTCGCCGAGTAAGTTCTGGAACAAGGGCGCATCGTGTGGCGTGGTAATGATGAGTATGTCGTTGATGCCCGCTTCGAGAAGGGTTGACAGCGGATAGTATATCATCGGTTTATCGTACACCGGCATGAGCTGCTTGCTCACCGCAATGGTCAGTGGATGTAAACGTGTTCCTGAACCGCCGGCAAGTATGATTCCTTTCATAGTGATTGACATTTATTCGTTATCGTTGTCGAGGATTTTCATCGGTGGCGACTTAAAATCCTCATTTGTTAAGAAGCGCTCCAAACTCAGTATGAGCGACGGCAACAAAAGCAGATTGGCGCCAATGGCCACGATAAGCGTAAAGCTCACCAACATCCCCAACGCTACCGTTCCACCAAAACTCGACGCGGTAAAGATAGCAAAACCAAAAAACAACACAATGGAGGTGTAAAACATGCTGATCCCGGTTTCGCGCAAACTGGCCCTTACCGATTCTACGATGTTCCAATTGCGGTAAGCCAACTCCTGACGATACTTGGCCAAGAAGTGAATGGTATCGTCCACCGAAATACCGAAGGCAATGCTGAATATTAAAATGGTTGAAGGTTTTAATGGTATTCCCGCAAATCCCATCACACCCGCGGTAAGCAACAGGGGTAGAATATTGGGAATGATGGCCACCACAATCATTTTCCATGAGCGGAAAAGCACGGCCATCACAATGAGAATGACGCCAATGGCCAGACTCAAACTGATGAGCAAGTTGCGGATGAGATAATCGGTACCTTTTACAAATAAAACCGACGCGCCGGTTATGGTCACGTCATATTGCTCAGCGGGAAACACCTCCTCGATGTCTGCTTCAATATCCGCCAGCAGCGTACGCATTTCCGGCGTGGGCAAATCGCGTATTTGCAGCGATATGCGCGCCACCTGCTGATTGGTATCGGTA
>PXCF01000149.1 GCA_003566715.1 Cryomorphaceae bacterium
CCACCGACGGCATTTCACCTTCGGCCATCAATAAGTACCTGCGGGACCCCATCCAATTTTACCGCGAATATTTGTTAGGCATTCGTGAGGAAGACAGTGACCCCAGTGAGGACGTTGACATGCCAGCCTTAGGACAAGCCGTGCACGCGGTATTGGAAGAGGTCTTTACGCCTTTTATCAACCAGACATTTCCCGATAAAGAAACGCTAAAATCACTAAAGAAAAAGGCCAAGGGAAAACTGGAAGCTGCCTTACAAAAAGAACTGGGCGGTGCCTCTTTAAAGAGTGGCAAAAATCTATTGGCACTTACCGCAGCCAACGAAATGATTGATTTAGCCTTTACCTTTGAAAACGATATACCGGTCGACAAACGAAAAATATTGGCTCTGGAAAACAAACGTGCCGACAATATGGAAGGTGGTAAAATATGCGTCAACCTTCCGATTGAGACAAAATACGGTCCAGTAAAGCTCTGCGGCGTCATCGACCGGTTGGAGTTATGGGACGACAACACCAGCGTATATCTCGACTACAAAACCGGGAGTACCGGACAAGGGAAGTTCATTTCTTGGCCGGAAAACCCCGAAGACATTGTGCACGAAAAGCGTTTGGAAAAACTAGGCTACGGCATCCAATTGCTGTGCTACGCGCTATTAGACGGCAAGCAAAACACCCCCTTTAGAGCCGCATTGATTGGTTTAAAAAAACAAAGCGACGGCTATAAGTGGTTGATGAAAGATCCCACACAACCGGCAGAATTGCGCACGCAATTCAGCCAATACCTTTGCGGGTTAATTGAGGAGATTATGTATGAAGGTACATTTGGAGATATCGAGTAATTGATTGCTGGTAATAAAAGTGTGGGGAAGGATAAACTTGTTAGGCTTGCTTTAATTCCGTTGATTTTTTAATCAGCAAGCGTCGAAATCGCAAGTGAAGTAGTAAGGCAGAAATCGTAAGACCTAAGGCCAAGGCATACCAAATACCCATAGCGCCCATCGAAGTGTATTGCGACAGGATGTAGGCCAAGGGAATGGTAAACACCCAGTAGGCAACAAAGGTAATGATGGTTGGCAGTCGAACATCTGTAAAACCACGCAGGGCACCCAACCCAACTGCTTGCAGACCGTCTGATAATTGAAACACAACGGCGACAATCAGCATATTGGCCGCGAGGTTTAATACCACCGGGTTGTCGTTGTAAAAACCAACCAGCGTATCTCGAAAAACAAAGAGCACCAAGCCGGTAAATACCATAAAAATGATCGTCAGCGAAAACAGTGAGCGCGCAGCGGCTTTGAGATTAACCGGATCCTGTCGTCCGAGTTGATTGCTAACACGCACAGCCGCGGCCGCCCCCAAGCCCGTAGCCGCCATGTAACTTATCGACGCCAAGTTGATGGCTATTTGGTGAGCTGCCAAGGCCTCGGCACTGAGCATACCGGCAAATAGTGCGGCCACCGCAAAAGCTCCGACTTCAAAGATGGATTGCAGTCCGGTAGGAATACCGATGGCCAATAGTTTTCTTATTAAAGTACGGTTGATCCCTTTGGGCAGTGAACGGATTGGCCATTTGTAAAGCACATAAAAAGCCATTACGGCAAACATCAATACCCGTGCAATCAACGTGGCCCAGCCAGCCCCATTGAGTCCCATTTCCGGGAATCCCCACTGGCCAAAAATGAGCAGGTAATTGAGCAGAACATTCAGCAAATTGGCACCCACGCTCACATACATGGCAAAGCGCGTATCGGCAAATCCTTCAGCATACTGCTTAAACGCCATAAAGAGCAGGAGCGGCAGTATGGAGCTCGACAAAATGATGTAGTAAGGTCGGGTAATGGGAATCAGCTCCGGATCTTGACCGAAGTAAGGCATAAGCGGAATCACCGTAAGCAGGAGCACAAACAGCAATGCACCCAACGAAGTGTAAACCAGCAATCCTTGTTGCAACAAGCGCTTAGGCAAATGTGTTTTCCCCTGTCCGTCGGCATTAGAAACCAAAGGTGTGATACCAAAAGTCACGCCGACGCCAAATACCATAAAGACCACAAAAATGCTATTGGCCAGCGCCACAGCAGCCAAGGGTAAAGTGCCCAACTTGCCTACCATAACGCTATCGGCCACGCTCACCATCACGTGGCCCAGCTGCCCAATCATGACCGGGATGGCCAGTTGCAAATTTTTCCGGTAGTGTTCTCTTTTTGTCACGCGGCAAAAGTAGCCTATCCCCCATTGCCACGCACCCATATATCCATCAAATTTGTCCAACAAATTATCTACCTTTGTCAACTAAATTTGCAACATGGACAACACCAGACTTTCCCGTTTAAATCAACTCATGGTTGAATCGCTCGGACACATTTTTCAGCGTTTTTCACAAACCCATTTTCAAGGAATCTTGGTTAGTGTTACCAAAGTACGCGTCAGTCCAGACCTTTCGGTAGGCAACGTATATCTGAGCATATTCCCTTCTTCCAATGCGGAAAAAGTAATTGATGCCATTGGCCAACAACAAGGTTATATCAAACGCGAGCTCGGCAACACCATAGGCAAGCAAATTCGCAAAATGCCCGAACTGCGTTATTACGTGGACGACTCTCTCGATTACGAAGACAACATTGATCGCTTGTTGAGAGGCGAAGGCGACAATCCGCTGAAATAAATATCACGCCCATGCGCCTGCCATATTTCATTGCTCGCCGATACTTTTTCTCACGTCACAGTGCCACAGCGGTAAACATCTTGGCGGGCATCAGCATAACCGGACTGGTGGTGGGCACCGCGGCCTTATTGGTGATACTGGCTGCCTTCAATGGCTTAGAAGATTTGGTTAAGGGCTTTTATTCCACGTTTGACCCCGACATGAAAGTGACCGCCCGCATTGGGAAGTCCTTCGAGCACGATGAAGAAAAAGTTGCGGAACTTCTCCAATGGGAGGAAATTGTTTCGATCAGTCCGGTTCTGGAGGAGCGCGTACTCATGCGTTACCGCGAACAAGAATACATTGCCAGTTTAAAAGGCGTTGACAGTACCTTTTCTTACACCACCGGCATTTCTGAGTCGGTCTACCGCGGCATGTACAAAACCAATCACCCCGACGCTGTTTTTGGGATTGGCGTGGCCTGGCACCTCGGTCTCTCGACAACCGGGCGATCGGAAGCCATTCAGATTTATGTCCCTAAGGCCACTTCGCGCAATTTGCTTCAACCGGAAAGAGCCTTCAATCAAGACGTCATATTTGCCACCGGACTCTTTGCCGTTCAGCCCGACTTTGATGTGCGTTATGTCATCTCTGATCTTCAACGATTACAGGTGATGAGCGATCAAGAAGGCATCATCAGTTCGCTGGAAATCCGCCTAAGCAACCACGCACGACACAAACGCACCCAAAGAGAACTCATTAAATTTTTTGGTGACGACTTCGAGGTAAAAAACCGCAACGAGCAACAAGCTGCGTTTTTTAAAGTAATGCGCGCGGAAGGGTTGATTACCTATCTCATTTTTTCCTTGATACTACTCATTTCCTCCTTTACCCTGCTAGGCTCACTAAGCATGATGATTCTCGACAAAAAACACGATGTTCACACCCTTTGGTTTATGGGAATGAATACGAAAACCATCCGCAGAGTATTCCTAACGGAAGGACTACTTATTACCACCATTGGCGCCATTAGCGGTTTGGTCATTGGGGGCATAATCGTACTTTTACAACACCAGTTTGGCCTGGTGGGTATGGGCGCCGGTTATATTGTCGACGCCTATCCGGTAAGATTGAACATGACCGACATCGTCAAAGTTGTCCTCACTGTACTGATCATCGGCTCGCTGATTAGTTTTGTTGCGGCCAGTCGATTGAAAATTAACGCCCTTTCATAGCATGAGTAAAAGATATGTAGTCGCCTTGCTTGGCTTGTTCCTCGCTTTTTCTTTTGTGGAGATAAATGCACAACTAAACGACACCCTGCCATTTGCCATCAGCGAGAGCAAACGGCTGAGTGACTCTCGCTTGGCCAAGAAAAAAGAGGGCTTTTACGTAACCGGTTTGCCGAGGTTTGCCTACGACCCCATTCAGGGGATAGGAGTGGGCGTGGATGCAGAGATTTTCAATAACGGTAAGCGCGACGATCCATTCTTTGCTTATACGCCTTATCGGCAGCGCTATAAAGTGAGTGTATGGGCGGCGGAGAACGGGAAGATAGCCGCAAAATTGGGCGCAGATATACCCTATATTTTCAATAGCAAATGGCGATTTAGATCAACCTTTTCATTTGCCGACAACCCCAACAAACTGTACTTTGGTATGGGCGAGGCGTTCATGGCACCGTTTGATGAATCACCGTTTAACGGCAGCTCCCCTTTCTATGGAGACTACCTCGACGAGCTGCGCACCATCAGACCGGGTAATCCGGTTGGCGCCCCGGAAGGCATGAGGGATGAAGACCCCAACGAGATGTACAGCGACCGTCGTTTGCATTATTTGCAATATCGCAAGTATGCTTTAGATTTGGTATTGGAGCGCACATTTCTCGATGGCGATTTACGGGTATTAGGAGTATTGGGCTTTACCCATTTGGTCTACAATCAATACGATTTTGAAACACTAGACGATGCGCGAGATATGGACGGGAATGAGATTGAAGCCACGTCCGGAATCACCCAAATTACTCGTGACCACTACGCATCAGAGCGCAATGACCCGGATTCCTACTGGCGCAGAAGAAACATCATGGGGTACGAAGGCGGCTTGTCGGTGAAATTCAAAGCCGGTGTCATCTACGACACCCGCGATTTTGAACCCGATCCTTACAAAGGATTGCTATTGGAGTATGGCATGGGCGCAACGGATCAAATCATTGGCTCCGACTTCAGTTACATGCGCCACATGGTGCAGGCACAGGGATTCTTACCCTTGTTTACCTGGGGAACCAATCAACTACAAAGTACTTTGGCCGCTCGCGCTGCGTTTAGCGTTATTCACGGACAAGACATATTCTTTCGGGAAATATTCGACGTATGGAGTGCCAGTCAAGGCCGAATAGGCCTACTGGGCGGAGAAGACAACCTCCGTGGCTATAAAAAATTCCGGTTTGGGGCGCCGGTTTACGGTTTTGGCAGTTTGGAATGGCGTACACAATTTGCCAATTTCTCACTCTTTGACCAAGACTGGATTATATCAGCAGTGCCTTTTGCCGATGCCGGAAGGGTTTGGGATGAATTGGGTAATGTAGGCCTGAGAGGCTTTCGCTACAATGGCGGAATGGGCCTCCGCATTCACTGGAATCAGAGCACGATTATTCGACTTGACTACGCAGTGAGTGCGGAAGACCGTCAGTTCTTCCTCGTATTTGGACAGATGTTTTAGTCTTGCTTTCTTATCCCCTCAGATGGTGCCGCCTGAATGTTTTCACGGGTTTGGTTGTTGTTGTACTTCTGCTGACTTTGCTGGCGCTTTTGATTTCTGCGCTTCTTCATCCATTTATTCTGCATGTCTTCCTCTAACTCAACAGACGTTTCCTGATAATCAGGTTCAACCGTTGCTTTAATTCCCTCCGCTTTTTCAACGGACGTTTCATTCTGGAATTTATTTGGTTTCTCTTGGGCAAATACCGCCGTGGAAAACAACATGGCGACGGGCAATAACAAACGTTTCATCTTCTTGAATTTTAAAATTATAAGTCACTTAAGACAAAATCAATGCCATAAAAACTTCAACCCTCCAATGGGTTAACAATGACGACTACGGCGTCTTTTGTTTGTATAAAAAGGTACTTGTCTTCCAGGCGAACATGACGTGGTTCAATCCCCGGAATGCGCAACTGAGTGTGCTTGGGTAAATCAATGCTTTGCAACTGAAGCATGCCGTCTTGCCAATAAACAATGTTTTGGTGTTTGACCTGAAAGCGCTTTAAGCCGGGAATGGGAATTAATTTTTTATAATTACCAAAAAAGTCAAACACGAGAATGCCTATTTCCGGGCAGTTTAGATAAACCCCATTCATATTGGCGACCAGGTAATTTGGCTCCACCTCTTTTCCCGCCAACTTGGTGATGATTTGCGACTGGAAAGCCACCCTTCGCTGACTGATATCTAAGCGCTGAAGTCGATCGCTCGACTGGTCGAAAATCCACACCGTATTTTCATCAGAGGTTGCCGCCAGCTGTACATCCATAATATTAAACTGTTCGGGAGAAATATTGGCCGTAGAGCGGTTGAGTTGGTTATCTACTATTTGGATCAGGTTGAACGGCTTGTACAGCAGAAGAATGGCGAGGGGATTAAAGGCGTCTATATGGGCAATCTCTCCGTTTTGAGGATCGGAGAAGCGCATTCTTTTTTTTGAATGAATCGGATTGGGATACTTTGTTACTTCATTCCTCTGCACGATATACAACCCACCCAAATGATCGGTACTCATAAATGCGTTGGCATCTCTTAATTTGAATATTTTGACCGTATCGGGGTAAATGGTTTGAGCATATCCACAGTGGGCGGAGGAAAAAACCAATGCCAAGAAAAAAAGACGGCTAAGCCACATGAGCTTTAATGGATAACATTTCATCGAGTATGCTTCGATTATTCATTAGTCGAGGAACTTTGTGTTGACCTCCTAACTTTCCTTTCTCTTTTAACCAACGGTAAAAAAGACCTTTTGGTGCCTGATGTACGATGGGCATTTTTAACGCCATGTTTTTATGTCGTTTGGCCTCGTAATCCGTATTTAGCGATTTCAGGGTAGCGTCGAGTGTTTCGGTAAATTCCTTTAAATCAATCGGCGGAACTTCAAATTCGATGAGCCATTCGTGTGCCCCACTTTCGTTCCCACTCATAAAAACAGGTGCTGCGGTATAGTCTACCACGCGACATTGATGTTTTGCAGACGCTACTTCAATGGCCTTATCAGCATTTGATATCATCAACTCCTCACCAAACACATTGATGTAATGCTTGGTTCGTCCCGCAATTCTAAAGCGGTAAGGACGTATATTGGTGAATGTAATCGTATCGCCAATATTGTAGCGCCATAGACCTCCGTTGGTAGAAATTATCATGGCGTACGGGGTGCCGATCTCCACTTCCGACAAAGGGATGATGTGTTCGTAAGGTTGATCGTTTAGCTTGTCAAGGGGGATAAATTCATAGAAGATTCCGTAGTCAAGCATAAGGAGCATTTCATTGCTATTCAATTGGTCTTGTATCCCAAAAAAGCCTTCACTGGCGTTGTAAATTTCCATATTTTCAAAACCAGGTTTTGGCATAATGGCTTTAAACTGCTCGCGATAAGGATCGAAGCTCACGCCCCCATGCATGTACAGTTCCAGATTGGGCCACACCTCGTGGATATTTGACTTGCCGGTAACTTCTAAAATATGGTTCATCAAGACCAGCATCCACGAGGGAACGCCGGCGAGAGACGTCACCTCTTCATTGATGGAGGCATTAGCAATCTCGTGTATTTTTGATTCCCATTCATCCATTAAACTAATTTCTCTCGAAGGAATGGAGCGCAGTTCTACCCATACCGGAAAGTTTTCAATTAAAATGGCACTTAAATCTCCAAAATACGACTGATTGTTGATGTTACTTATTTGTGTACTGCCTCCGAGGCGCAATGATCGTCCGGTAAAAATCTTCGAATTGGGTTTGTTGTGAAAGTACAAGGCCAGCATGTCTTTACCAGCTTTAAAGTGACAGTCTTCCAGCGAATCGCTGCTCAAGGGAATGAACTTACTGCGGGCATTGGTGGTACCCGATGACTTGGCAAACCAGCGAATTTCTGACGGCCATAAAATATTTTGCTCACCGTTTTTAACTCTTTTAATAAGCGGCTCAATATCATCGTAATCAACGATGGGAACTTGTTGATTGAAGTGTTCGTAAGAGTGAATATCTGCGTAGCCATATTTTTTTCCGTACTCGGTGTTTACTGATCTGGCAATATTGGAGGCCAAAATATTTTGCTGCACCTCATCCGGATGCTCCATAAACAAATTGATTTGATTGATTCGCCTGCGGATGACCCAAACCAAAAAAGAATTGACGATATCAGTAAACATAAATGTGCATCATCAGGATTACAAAAAACTATTGCGCTAATTTAGCAAGGATAAGTGGAGCATCAAATATTATTTTAATGTCTTCTCGCGCATACCGAGGCAACTGAGATGGTCATACGGCAATACGCCCCTACCTCAGTTTGCGATAAATGTTAATCGCCACCATAAGCAGCAAGGCAAATAGAACAAGTCCGCCCACACCATACAACAGCGAAAGATTGTTTTTAACGACCACTAAAAAAACTATGGCAATCAAAAACAACGTAGCCACTTCGTTCCAAATACGCAGCGCGTTGCTGCTATGGTTAAAGATTCCTTTTTGCTGTCGCTTGAATGTTCTATGACACCAAAGATGATAGAGCAACAAGCCCCATACAAGCAGATATTTAATGGTAAGCCAGTCGAAAGACTGGAACAACATGTGTTTCCAGGGACCTTGCAACAGCACCCAATGTCCGAAGATAAACGTTAGAACAGCAGACGGCCAAGTGATACCATACCACAAGCGGCGCTGCATGATATAAAACTGATTGAGAAGTATTTGTCGTTTTGGTTCATTCTCACCATTTGCTTCTACCGTATAGACAAATAGTCGTACGATGTAAAACAAACCGGCAAACCAGGTTACAACAAAGATGATATGTAAGGCCTTGATGTAAAGCATAAAACAAAGCCTGTAAGTTCAGATTACTGAATTCGAGCGTTGATAGGCATATTAAACGCCATTCGCACCGGGCGACCGCGTTGTTTTGCCGGTTCAAAATTCGGCAATTTGTTGATAACGCGTAGCGCTTCTTCATCGAGAGATTCATCTACGCCACGCACGACTTTAGCTTCAGAAATACTGCCGTCTTTATTTACAACAAAGTTGACCACAATAATCCCCTGCGAGCCCATTTTCTTGGAAATTTCCGGGAACTTAAAATTCTTTGCGACATGCTTTTGCATCATACGCTGAAAACAGTCGGCACGATCTTGTTCGGTTTTCTCATTTTCACAACCGGGAAAGACGGGCTTATTTTCCACCACTGCAAAATTGAGTACCTCATCGGTTTCTTCACCGCCAAAATCGACCACCTCAACCTCATCATCTTGATCAACCTCAACTGTCTCCATGATAAGCTCTTCTTCAAGCTCTACGATGTCTTCAACCACTTCAATTTGCTCCGGTGGTGGTGGTGGTGGTGGTGGTTTCTTAACCTGGCGTTGTGTTTGTACTATTTCCTCCTCATCGATAACAATATCCAACTCTCCTAAGAAGGCATCTCGCTTCTCGTAAGTTTTCCAGTTAACGGTAACAATCAGCAAAATAAGGGATACAGCGAGACCAATGAGGAAAAATATGGAACGCTTATTTTCCAAATCTGCCTTATTTGATTTTTTACTCTTCATTCAGTCGTTATTGTTTCTTTCGATTTAATATTGGTTGGCTACAATGGCGTTGTAAAGCTACAAATATACATTCATTTGCAAAAATAAATAATGAACACCAAAATGTTATTGCCATCTTAAGGGCATCTTAACCTCAACGCCATAGCTTTTTGACGACATAAATCGTACCTAAAGCCAGTGTCACGCCGGTCATATTTGCCAATAAATCGCTTACTGTGCCACTTCTTCCGGGAATAAAATACTCCTGAAACATTTCAATTAAAATGCTGTAGCAAAGAAACGAGAGCACTGTAGTGAAGTAAAATGAAGTCGTTACTTTTCTTTTGTACAATGGCAAATACAACAAGAGCACACTAATGAACATGATAAGTATATGCAACAACCAGTCTTCTACCGACTTCAACATAGAGGGCACCCTTTTAGAAGGCATCAACAACATGGTGGTCATAAAGACCATCCAAGCGATAAAAGGTAGGTGGCGACGTATCATGTCGAGTGTTTTTACCCGACCAACTCTCCGTATTCTTCCGCAGAAAGCAAATCATTCAACTCAGCTGAATCAGCAATTTTGACTTTTACAATCCAACCTTCGCCGTAGGGGTCGCGGTTAACAAGCTCTGGATCCTCTTCAATGGCTTCGTTAAAAGTTAACACCTCACCTCCTACCGGCATGAATAAGTCAGATACTGTTTTTACAGCTTCGATCGAGCCAAATACATCTTCGCGATCAACGTCATCACCAACGGTGTCAACCTCTACAAAGACAATGTCACCCAATTCTTGCTGTGCAAAATCGGTAATGCCTACAATGGCCGTATCACCTTCTACACGAACCCATTCGTGGTCTTTGGTGTACTTTAGTTCGCCGGGGATATTCATAAACTTGTGTTTTTTTATTCGCGGGCAAAAATAGGGGAAAAAATGAGGTTTACAAGTTTTTTTAATCGCTTATGAATAGGGATACACCAAGCGATGCTTTCACATTCTCAAGTATGTAATTAGCTACCTAAATTTAAACGAACCCGAAAACCAACATTGGTGTTTGAGGTAGGAAAGGCAGTAGAAATTTTATATCTGGAAAGTATTTGATCGTAAAACACCTGTACGTTTACCCGTTGACTGATGGCGTAATCTGCCGATACTTTTATACTGGTGATGGTTTGTCCGGCGGTGATTTGATTTAAGTCCTCAACAATTCTTCTGATCACGGTTTGATTATCTCTGATGGATAAATCCATACGTAATTCGAGATTACTTACTGGATTGGTTCTCTGTGCACCCACCGAAACAAATTGCAATTTCAAATCTTTGACAATATATCCACCGCCAATAACAATTTCATTTCCCTTGGTTTCGGTGATTTGATTATTGGCCAAACTCAGCATGACATTTCTGTCGCGCTTGTACTCAATACGTGCGGTAATACTATTTCGCATACGCATATTAAAGCCAATAAACGGACCAAATTGCTCGGTCATACTTACGGTTCCTACTTGATTTTCCGGCATGATATCACCGTTTTCATCTATGAGTGCTTCACCATCCATTTCTCTTTGTTGGCGCTGAAGATTGGTATTAAAACCACCCACGGTGTAGTTGGCGACATAGGCGTGATTTACCACAAAACTCGAGAATATTTTTCTAAACTTTTTGAGCTTACCCAAACCGTCATAGGTCAATCGCCAGTTCGGCAATGGAATCCCTCTATTGGGTAAAAGAATACCGAGATTTCTATCGGGATCAAGAGACATAGACTCTGCATCTTCTCCCAAATAAGCGGCAATAAATGCAGGTATCATTACACCCTGACTGGTATAGCTAAAGCGGTCGTAACCAAAATTAGCCGAGTCGGGACTCCCCGTGATTTCCGGAATATAATCAGGATTGGTTTGCGCATAAGCCTCTGCTCTTCTGCGGGAAATGATTTCGCGATTGGTTAAGAATTGATCGTAAGCATCGGAATCGTAATTAGGGGCTTCACTGGGTTCAAAAGTGGTTCCTATGGCAATAACCGAGGTGGTAAACATTCCGGTAAAGAAAGGGTTCTGGCTCTCAAACATGTCTATCTCCGGATTAAACCTGAAGAATTCCAGTAGACTTTCCGTTCTATTCTGACTTACTGTAAGCTCTAACCGTAAGTCCTTTAACGGCTCCAAAGAAGCTCTACCGTTGATGTTGCGGTTTGACGTACTGGAAAACTGCTGGTTTTGCAACGGCGAAGTCGACAACCAACCACCATCAGCTGCAGTTTGACGAATATCGGCCTGTGAACCAAAAACAAAACCAGGCGTTGGTGCCGACCAATTGTTCATCCCAAAAAACTGCGGCTCCAATAAGAAGCCGGGCAGCAACGTTCCGTCGGTTTGGGTTACGCTTAAATTTGCCGAGCGCAAACTCATGGCTACTCTGGTGGTCGCTTTGATGATTTCCATGAAAATACTTGGCTTATCTTCCTCCTCTTCTTCTTCTTTACTTTCTTCCGGACCACCCCTACCCGGTCTTTGAGGACCTCCTCTTCCCGCACCCCTCATTTGCTGCTGCTTGCCTTGATTGATCTCCTTCAAAAACTTCACCTTGTTATATAAGGTAACGAAATCTACCTGTGCGTTGAGTTGAATAGAGGATGAATTCTGAATGGTATTCCCAAGGTTTAAGGAATCATCCTCCGGCCCGGCCATTTGTGCAATCAAAGAGTTGGCTTGCCAATCAAAATCCCCACTGTATCGGGCGTTCACGGTTTGGATAAAATCTAAGTAGGGCAACTTTTTAATGGGCACATCGTAATTTACCGTGAGGGTTTGGTTGTAGCGAACCGGTCGACCAAAATCTCGCAAGCTTTCTCTAATACTCTCGCGTACTTCTGCGTCTTGCGCCGACCCCGGCAACTCGTCTATCCAGTTATTCATCCTCGCTTGAAAGTCGATGCGCAACGCCTTGGTTAAATCATAGCCAATGTCGTACTGTCTATTTAACGAAAAACTTTTATCAAAGGTGGTGTCTAATTGGAACAGTGGACTATCCGTATTCCTCATCTGCATTTCGTTGTACATACGGTTGGCTTCTCCCCGAAACACAATCCTCGAGGGCATGTAGTTGATGCTGAGGTCACGCACCAATTTAAAAGCGTCGTTTTTGAGTAATCCAACATTTTTAAATGGTTCGAGCGGGGCTGCTCTTGACTGAAAACTGTAGTTGATCGAACCTCGGTGTTCACGCCTTACGTCGAATACCGTATTGATATCTCTAAACAAGTTTTCACTAAATGAATAGGTAAATGCAAAGTTTTCAATATCGTATATCCTTGGGTCGCGCTTGGTGTTTGTTCGATCTTTGCGCACGTTGGTAAAGTTTAAACTCCGCCGCATATTGTATGTCTGACCAATTTTCCTAATGGAGTCTCGTGCACCGGCATCTTCGATATTGCCCAGCGCATCTCTAAACTCAATGTCGGGATCCAACGGATTAAATCTGGGATTGCGCCACTCCTCGGCGATACTAAAGAACATGGGCAGTCGAAGCTTGACATTCTCCGAGAAAAACTTACCCAGCTCCCAACTGGTTTGTAAATCGTAAGACATCACCTCTTCTTGACTTCTCTCGGTCACACTTTGGTCGAGACTACCCCAGGCAATGGAGCTGTAGTTACCCGTTAAGGTAATATTTGCGAAGTCTGCCAACTGTGCGTTCATCCTGGCGTTGGCCGCAAACCCACCCTGACGGTCAAATCCGGCCAATCGCAGTTCATTAACCCATATTTCTGCACACTTAGGCAATCCATCATCGCTCATATCACCCAGTGTTTTCTTAGGGTTACGCACCCCAATCATAATGGTACGCACGTTTCCTAAGTTGGGCACCCCCACAACGGTTACGTTGTATGGGCCAAACTCTTTGGTATATCGATCTCTGATGGGTGTTCCTACGCGGTCACGCTCCAACTTAACCTCTCTCAGCTCTTGTAGGTCGATGATCATTTCGTTGGCTTCCGGCCATATTTCTCTCGGATCAACCGCCCCCCAAGGCGTAACCAAAGTTGGCAGTTCGTATTCGTAATAGTTTTGATTGTAGTCGGATCCTACGCGAATAAAGACGGTCAAATCACCATCGCGAACCGGCTCTTGCGGGAAACGCTCTTCCACGTGAACGAACATACGTAGGCGCTCATATAAACGCATATCTAAAGCAACGTTTCGGAATATCGCTCGCGCGTCACCATCGCGGAGATTACAAACGGTCATCGACAGCGATTGCTCATTTTGCGCCTGAATACCTGAGGTTTGAAAAAACTGTTGTCGCTCAATTCCCGGGGGCAACACGTAGTTAATGGGTGAGCGCTGACCGTTTTCTTCAAGGTTAACCACATTCGTTTCAAAGGTGGTTTCAAAGTCTTCGTCCTCTTCCAGTTCATCGCGGATACCATCAAGTGAGAACATATATCGACGCCACTCACCACGAATGAGTTCCATACGCGCCAACCGGACCACAACCGGATCGGAGAAACCGGTCATAAACATACGAATAAAGCGAATGGAACGAAAGTCGTTGATGGGCCCAACACGTCTGTCGGGTTGAAAAATAGGGATTTTAAACTGAATCCAACGAGCCGTTTTCACCGTTCCGTCGGGAAGCTCGGGCGTGCGGGTTTCAAAAATATCGGTGATGTGGTTTTGACCCACTCTTAAATCCTGCTGGCGAAGGGAAATACGGTACTGAAAATAGGCTTCTGACTTACTGAGAGTCTGGTCTTGGTTGATGTCTTCCACGTCGGGCCTGGTGGTTGCTGTTCGCGGATACCCATCGGGCTGTTCGGTATTGGAGTTTCCTTCGGTGTTGTTAAAGAATTTGTACCGCTCTAAAATATTTGCTTCTGCATCGTCCAATGCCGATGAGCGGTAATATGAATAATTGTCGGCCGCCGGATCTTCAAACGCTTGCTGGTAGGCTCCATTGTTGGTTCCAAAAGCCTGCTCTACTCTTTGCACATAGTTCCCCGCATCGCCATAATTAAAATCTCTTTCTTGATCATCATTCAAACCATCCAATCCAACGTCTTGCACATTAATGGCCGACGGATCGTTGTCAAAAGCCGCCACTTGGGGTTGAATTTTTGGCACCAAACCCCAGGCGGTGGTATCCACTCTGGTAAAGTCACCATCCACCGGCAAACCATTTTCAAACGACTGACGACCGTCTTTGAGGATATCCTCAGAAATATTACCCAAGTTGACATACAAATCACCACCACTCAGTGATGGGTCTTCTAGAAATGGGTCGAGCATCCAAAATTGTAAAAACTCGATGTTCTGCTCCTCGAAGTTATTGGTCTGCAACTGACGCATAATCCCCGCCCATCTCGATTGTGGGTCACGAAGCGATCCGTCTTCATTTAAACCGGCCGAGATACCGGGCTCTCCTTCCACGTCAAAGTTGTACTGTCCGCGTTCACTGGGATAATAAGCGATGTCTAAGGTAGGAATGTTACGCGGCAATGCCGGGTCGCGATCCATGTTGGGAAACACTTCGCGAAAGAGAATTTCTCGCACGTAGTGGTCGGACTGCAACTCTCTGTTTTCGCGAATATTTGGCGGGGTGCTTTGGTTACTCAAGTGAAAAATGGGGTCGATGGTGTACCAGGCCATACGCGCACGATTATAACCCACTTTAACATCGTTATTCAAAGATGCTTCGGGAAATAAATCCGGTTGTCCGGCAGGCGTACTCGACATCACCCACTGCATGGGGTTTCGAATGTCGATAAACATCTGACTGGTTTCAAAGTCATCGATATAGGTCGTCTCTTCATCGGTAATGGTAATGGCTCTTGGACTTCCGGGAATCAAGTGGGCAAATTCCCCCTGAAAAGACACCGTTGATTTTTCTTTGGTACTGATGAAAGGAATGTTGTCTACCAACCGCGTGAGAAAAGGCACATCTTTATTGATTTGCGTATTCATCCCCCAAATGGAGTTGGCGATGGGTTCTTCGCCTAAGTTGGCTTTCTGGGTGAGCGGACGTTCACGCAAGTGCAAGAAACTACCACCAATATTGATATCGTCGCTCAATCTATGATCGACATTCACCCCGAAAAACTGCCGGGTTTGCACGTTAAAAAGCGTGTTGTTTTCAAAATCCACTTTTATGGGCATACCCGACTGAAGAATACCTTCATTGAGAATTTTCACCCGACCAAGGTTGTAGTCTACGGTATAATCCACATCCTCCTGAAGGCGAGAACCTCCGGCGGTAACAATAACCGAGCCCGGAGGTATGTTGATGGCGTTGAGTTGAATTTCGGATCCACTACTGGACTTATATCGACCTTTGAGGAAATACTTGTTGAGCTGTGTTTCCTCTTGTGCTCGAAACCGCGTACTGTCGTATAGCTGTTGGAATACGTATTGGTCGTGGAACTCCGGATCTAACTTTCGCCGGAGGTTACTCCCAAATGGCTCGACAACGGGAAACATGATTCGTCCGGTTTGTGGTTTTATGGTTATATCCGGCATAAAGTCAAACATACCATCCGGCAACGGGTCTAAGTTTTTGTTGACCCTATCGAGTTCCATAACACGCAATAATAAATCTTCTTTGAGGTTTCCTTCGGGCAGAAAAGGAATGGGCACGCCGGTTTCGTCATTCCAATACAAAACATCAAGGCGAAAATCTTCCGGGGAAATACCAAAGGCATTGAGCGAGTAAATGTTTTTCATCATCAAGTCCCAAAGAGGAACGCGCACATCAAGCAAGGTGCTTTTGAGCATTTTAAGAATCAGTGTACTGGGCGGCATAATACCGTCGTTGGAAAACTCCCCTACCTGATAAGTGTTTCCATTGGCGGTATACTGGTAGGCCACGGCCAAGACTTCATCTTGGTTGAGCGATTGATTCAAGGAGATGTATCCCAATTGCGGGTGAAAAGTAAACTCTTGAGGGGTCAACTTTCTCGCATTGGATAAATCGGTAAAATCAACCCCATCTACATATCCTCGATTTTCTAGATTGGTCGAAGCAGTAGAAATAGCACGAATGCCACTCACTTGCTGCTCCAGTTGTCGAGGGTTCAAACTGTTGATTTGGTTGTGCGGAAGTTCCGGGTGGCGACGATCGTTAATCCGCGTAAAAATTCTCGGCCCGGGCAAATTGGCGTCTGAATTTCTGTAAGCCGATGGTTTGTCTGCTTCCCCAAGGTCCATAAAGGCAAGGATATTACGCACGTCTTCGGTTTGACTGCGTCGGTTGGTCACCCATACCTCGATACGGGTAATCTGAATGGGCGAGGTGATAACCGGTGCACTGCGCAAGTATCTTTCGTAATTATCTCTAAAGTAGTGGGACAAAAAGTAGTGTCGATTGGCTTCATACTGGTCGGCCTGTATCATAAATTCCTGTTGCATGCCGCCGCCCTCTACGTTGACTGAGTTGGTCTGACTGCGCTGCTCGGATAGCACGGCGGTCACCATAGTTTTTCCGAATTGCATTTGTGTCTTTACCCCAAAAAGACTTTGCGCACCAGTAATCAAGGCAGAATTGAGCGGAAGGTTGACATTACCCACCTCAATCTTTTTAAAAATATCGTCTTCCTCCCCGGTAAACTCGGTTTTCATGGTATTTTCAAACGCAAACGTCGCCTCGGTATCGTAATTGGTTTGCAGGTTTAGACGCGTTCCGATTTGTCCGGTCACGTTCATCTGAATCCGCTGTTCAAACAACAGGTTGAACGTACTGCGGTTTCTCTCGGGGATCATCGGGTTATCGACCCGTTGAAAGCGACCACCAATGGTCAGTGTGGCAGCTCCTTGCGGACGAATTTCGATAAAGTTGCTACCAAAGATGTTTTTAAATCGCTCACCGCCAACTTCGATTTGCGGTATGAGTCCGGAGCCTGCATCGCGACCATCGTCTTCAGCATCGCGCTTTCTACCGGCACCGGATCCGGCCTTTTGCTCCCAGTAATCGGTACTTTGCTGACTAAACACATACTCGCGATATTCCTCAGGCGTGAGGTATCTGGGCGTACCTACTTCCGTTTCCCCAATTTTTTTGGTAATGATGTACATGTTGGTCTCCGGGTCATAAGAAACCTCTTCTTTGACGTTGGACGGATCTTTCAGATATAAACCACTCCCTTCTCCGGTGTAAGGATAGGGAAGGGTGTCCGGCTCTGTACTATCATTGGCCCAAATCCATTCATTCTCCGTATGCAAATGCGTAATGGCCCGCGCTGGTGAAAGCACCAACGCCGTCAAGCCTATCAGCAGCAAAAATCCGCTATATCGGTAGAATGAATGTATCAAACCTAAAATTACAGGTTTTTAAGCGATTGTTTAATGATTTGATCAACGGTTGTCACGCCGGGATCCTGCATGGCTTTTTTGATGGCCTTAACTGCAGCAGCTTTGGGATAACCCAACACCTCAAGGGCCGTAAGCGCATCAGGCATCATGCTGTTATCTGCTGCAAAAGAAATAGCATCTTCAGACATCTCCCCGGATATTGAAGCAATTTTGTCTTTCAAGTCCACGATGATTCGATCGGCCGTTTTTGCCCCAATGCCCTTAACGGTTCGCAGCACATCACTCTGTCCGGCACCAATGACGCGAACCACCTCAGCAGCCGTCATGTGCGACAAAATCAAACGGGCAGAATTCGGGCCAACACCAGATACACTTGTGAGCAACAAAAACATGTTTTTTTCCGCCTGATCGTTAAATCCGTAGAGAATTTGCGCGTCTTCGCGAACAATTAAGTGCGTAAGCACATAAACGTCCTTTTGATTGCGGATGGCTTCGTATGTGTTTATTGAGTGATTAATCTGATACCCAACACCACAGCACTCAACGACAGAATGGGTTGGTGTTGAAATCAATAATGTTCCACGTAAACTAAATATCATAGGTCTCTTTTGTGATGTAAAAAGAACGGCAAAAGTAATTTTTTCATATACGATGAGGGCACTTTTTTTACGTAAATTTTAAAGTTTATCAAACACCTTCTTTTTGATGCGTTGGCAAAACTTTATGTCCTAAGTGACCCAGGTCATTTGCAACTTGCACTGGGATATATTATATTTGTGAATGTTCAATTGATTATCAATTATTTAAATAAAAAATTCATTTATGGCTACTTTCAAAAAACTAGGCTTTGACTCCGAGGAATCCAAAAACGTTGTCGATACCCTCAATCTCGTTATTGCCAACCTTCACGTGCACTACCAAAAACTTCGCAATTACCACTGGAACGTTACCGGAAGTGACTTCTTTGATTTACACGAGCAGTTTGAAAATGAGTACAACGAAGTCAAACTGGAAATCGACGAAATTGCCGAGCGTATACGCGTATTTGGCCATACGCCTGTGAGCACGTTAAAAGAATATCTCGAGATGGCCGAAATCAAGGAAACCGGCACCGATTTGAGTGGCGAAGAAATGGTGAAAGAAGTGCTGAGCGATTTTGAAATCCTGCTATCTTTCATGGTAGATGCACTGGAAGAGGCCGCTGCCATTGGCGATGTTGCTACCGAAGATATGCTTACAGGCTATATTAAGCGGACGGAGAAGATGCACTGGATGCTTACGAGTTTTATTAAGTAGTTTTGCAACATGCAACAATATCACGATCTGATTAAGCGCGTTTTAGAAGAAGGCGTGGATAAAACAGACAGAACGGGCACAGGTACCCGTTCTGTTTTTGGTCACCAAATGCGGTTTGACCTATCGGAAGGATTCCCCTTGGTCACCACCAAAAAACTCCATCTTCGCTCCATCATTCATGAGCTACTTTGGTTTTTAAGTGGGGATACCAATATTGCCTACCTCAAGGAAAACAAGGTCCGTATTTGGGACGAATGGGCCGATGAGAACGGAAATCTTGGTCCGGTTTACGGACACCAGTGGCGCTCGTGGCCAACCCACAACGGCGAAACCATCGACCAAATCAGCAGAGTTGTCGAGCAAATAAAGACAACGCCTGACAGCCGCCGCCTCATCGTAAGCGCTTGGAACGTAGCCGATATTGAAAACATGGCTCTCCCGCCCTGTCACACGTTTTTTCAGTTTTACGTGGCCAACAACAAACTGTCTTGTCAACTGTACCAGCGCAGCGCCGATATTTTCCTCGGCGTTCCCTTCAACATCGCCTCCTACGCACTACTCACCATGATGATGGCACAAGTTTGCAACCTCAAAGTCGGCGATTTTGTGCACACCTTTGGCGATGCACACATTTACAGCAATCATATGGATCAGGTTAAACTGCAAATATCTCGAACTCCAAGGCCCTTGCCTAACATGAACATCAATCCCAACATCAAAGACATTTTTGGTTTTACCTACGATGATTTTACGCTGGAAGGGTATGATCCGCATCCGCATATTAAGGGGGAGGTTGCGGTGTAGGGAATGAAGAATTAAGGGTAAATCACTGTTTTTGCTTGAAGGCGTTTAACATGACGAATGATTATGAATTCACATTCATTATTCATTAATAGTTAGCGAACCACCCAGTAAAGATTCGAATCCCCGTAACTCAAAAAGCGATAATCGTGGTTTAGAGCTTCGTGGTAAATGCGTTTCCAATCATCTCCAACCACGGCAGCGACGAGCATTAAGAGGGTGGACTTGGGCTGGTGGAAATTGGTGATGAGTCCGTCGATCACGCGAAAGCGATAACCGGGTATAATCATCATGGATGTTTTGGCGTATAACTTCCCTTCACCAATATGCGCTTGCAGGGCTTCCATAGATTGTTTAAGCGTGTTGTTTTGTGGCAATGTATAGGGCGCCCATTGCTCTAAATACGTACAATCACCACCTTCGATACACTTTACCCCCAGCCAATATAGGGTTTCTAAAAACCGCGCACTGGTGGTTCCCACGGCCACGCGCTTCTCTGCGTCTCCTAATACATTGGCAATGGTCGCTGACGTAATGACCATTTCTTCGGCGTGCATGACGTGCTTTTCCAGCGAATCGGCCTTTAGCGGAAGAAATGTTCCGCCGCCCACGTGTAGTACAAGCGGACACATTTGGATGCCACGTTCACGAACCTTTTCCATGACCTCCGGCGTAAAATGCAGTCCGGCCGTAGGCGCCGCTACCGAGCCATTTTGCTTGGCGTAAACGGTTTGGTAGCGCGATGAATCACTGTCTTCCACGTCTCTTTTGATATAGGGTGGCAAAGGAACTTTTCCGGCGGCATCAAGTATCTCCGCAAAGGTGAGATCGCCTTGCCATGAAAATCCAATCAAAAACTTCCCCTCTTCTCTCCGCAACATTTCCAATTGAAGCGTTGCTTGAAAACCATTTTGATCGACGTCAATATTCAAGACACCACTTTTCCAATAGCGGGCACCACCAACCAGACAGTAAAAGGTTGCCGCTCCTTTAGACTGCATGACCTGCTCAACACTTTTTCCCTTCGGGGCTTCCAAGCAAAATACTTCAATCAGACGGTTTTTTTCGGGCACCATCGCGTGCAAGCGAGCCATAACAACTTTGGTTTCGTTGAAAAACAAACGGCTATCACCTGGGAGCAATTCCGGTAAATCACTAAAATTTCGGTGGTTTATGATTCCTTGATTATAAACCAACAATCGAGAGGTATCTCTTTTTTCCAGTGGTTTAAATGCAATTCGCGCTTCGGGCAAATTGTAATCGTAGGTATCCGTAGTAGGGAGCTGACTGAAGTCTATCATGGCGCTAAGGCAATAAATCGGGTCGACGATCTTTGGTGCGCTGCCAGGCCTGTTCCTCTCGCCAAGCATCGATGTCGGCAAAGTTACCTCCCGTAAGCACGTCGGGCACTTTATGACCTTTGTAGTCGGCCGGACGGGTGTACACCGGCGGCGCGAGCAAATTGTCTTGAAAAGAATCGGTAAGTGCGCTGGTTTCGTTGTTGAGCACCCCAGGCAGTAGGCGAATAACCGCATCACTGACTACAGCTGCGGCCAATTCACCGCCACTCAGCACGTAATCGCCGATAGATATTTCTTTGGTGATAAATAAATCGCGTACCCGTTGGTCAACACCTTTGTAATGTCCACAGAGTATGATGATGTTTTGACACAGCGAAAGGGCATTGGCGGCCCGCTGATCAAAGCGATCTCCATCCGGCGTCATATAGATGACCTCGTCATATTTGCGCGCCGCTTTAAGTTCAGTAATACACTGCTCGATGGGCGCAATCATCATGACCATCCCGGCACCTCCGCCAAACTGGTAATCGTCTATTTGCTTGTGCTTACCAATGCCGTAATCGCGAAGGTTGTGCAAATGCACCTCTACGATGCCTTTTTTTATCGCGCGTTGTAAAATGGAGTCGGAAAAAGGACTTTCCAATAACGTCGGAAGCGCTGTTATGATGTCTATTCGCATGTGGCAAAAATAGTGTTTTTATGGGCAATATCCATATTCAAATATCGACTATGATGTACCTTCGCAAAAAAATATTTATGAGCAACGAACACGTGGACATACTTGCATTGCAAAAGAAAATTGAGCAATATTTACAACTGGGAAACACCAATATCATGTTCCATTTTCTTGCTACATCTGACGCCAAAACAAGATTGGACGTGGTAACCGTCAACCCAAGACACGAGCAGAGCTTTTTATTTCACACAACCATAGGCTTCGACAAGCAAGATGCGCTAAATAAAATGCTCACCTATGTCAAGGCTTACAAAAGCGAAAACAACTCATACACCATTCAGTGGTCGTTAAAAGACAACAAAGAGTTGCACACGTCTTACTTTAGGGCCAAAGACATACCCGAAGCCATCGACAAGTTGCATTACGGAAGGGATCCAAACACCATAACCATATTTAGTGTGGTGTTAAATCCCATCTCGTAAAATAAAAAAACACGCCGTTAAATCATTCACTGTCAATATATTTGGATTTAGTTACAAAATTTACTATATTTGGTGCGTAATTAAAAACCAAACAATCATGGCACATCCAAAAGACCGAGTGAGACGTCGTGCGAAAGCCATACAACGCTTAAAGAGAAAACGCGAGACAGCCCAGGACAGACGTAAAAACCTCAAACAGCAAATCGCCGTTGTACTTGTGTTGCTGATAGGCATTATTTTCAGCGCCTTTTACATCACGAAAATCTAAACATCAATTGATTTAGATTAATTGTACCTTTGTCAGATACATTTTCACGGTATATGGCGAAGCGTACATTTTTGTTTTTAATTTTCACAATAATCCTTTCACACAAACAAGTAAAAGCCCAGTTTTCTTGGGGCAATGTTGAAAAGGAGTTGACGTTCAAATACGGCATTACACAGCAAGAAAACAGTACCATCCCCGTCGAAATTATGACGCGCAACAACCAATTCATCAATGAATTTGCGCCCATCACCACAGAAGGCACTTCCTCATTTAATCCAAGTTATATGAGAAATTATGGCCTTGACTTCGGCCTGCGTTTTTTCTTTACCGAACATTGGTTTGCAAAAACCAATTTAGGCGTCAGCGAACAATTTTTTGGTTATTCAAAACGCTACGAAAACGATGAGTATGGCTTTTTAGATGTCAATACACGCTTGAAATACTTCTCCATTCCTTTCTCTATGGGCGGAGGGTATTCCATTCCTTTTGACTGGGATAACGAGGGAAATGTTGGCGCCATTAATATTTACATGAACGGCTTTGTTCACACACTCATTAGTCCCAGCAGTGGGGTTTCCGAAATCTCAGCGCAGACTTTTCAACCATTAGATAACGGAAACACATACCGACAAGAAGAGCCCATTATCGACGGCATTAGCCGCATTCGTTTGATTGGCACCTCCCTAATATATGGCGCTACCGCCGGCCTTTCTCTCGAGGTTAACGAACTGACGTTCCTCGTTGAATACAGAAGATTTCAGGGCATACCCAACTTGAGCCGTTCCATTGAAAACGCAGAGGCTTTAGACCAAGGCATTCGCAGCGATTGGTTTGGACACAGCATTGAATTTGGGGTATCGTTCCGCTTTTACTAACGGTCTTCAAAGTCTAAAGCGACGCCATTGATGCAATAGCGCATGCCCGTGGTTTCTTTTGGCCCGTCGGGAAACACATGTCCCAAATGGCCACCACAATTGGCACACAATATTTCTGTTCGGCGCATCCCATGACTGTTATCCGGGACTTCCACCACCACCGTATCGGACACCGGCTTATCAAAACTCGGCCAACCGCAGTGGGCATCAAACTTACTATCCGAGGCAAATAAAGGCGCTTTACATCCGGCACAACTATAAATCCCATCTTCATAATGCATGTTGTACTCGCTGGTATGCGGACGTTCGGTGCCTTTTAACCGCAATACACGGAATTGATCACTATCGAGAATCTCCTTCCACTCTTTCTCTGATTTTTGAACAGGAAATGCTTTATCTTTCATCTGGTTTTGTTTATTGGGTTGCTGACAAAAAGCCAAAAGTGGAGACAATATGATGGCGGCAAGTATCGATGGTTTCATCTTGATTGGCTTTTTAGTATTTTAGTAAATAACATTGGTTGTTAGGGCTTTGTTTGGGGTGTTTGGTATTTAGTTTGGAGTGTTTAGTATTCAGTTTGGGGTGTTTAGTATTCGGTTTGGAGTGTTTAGTATTTAGTTTGGAGGCATGGTAGGTAAGAGAGATTTGGTTTGCGTATTGACCGTTTACCCGTGGCGTTTGGTGCGCAATCTCGATAGTCATTGGCACATTTAAAACCCCCGAAGGAGTGGCAGGATTATCTCAAATGGCCTAGACTATTTTGGTTAATCCTTAACGCAAATACCAGACATTTAGTCAAGTACAATCGAGTCTATTAAAAATAAACACACTAATAACTGAATACTAATAACTGAATACTAATAACTAAATACTGAATACTAATAACTAAATACTGAATACTAAAAACTGAATACTCCAAACTAAAAAACTAATCCTTCTTTGGCGCGTCAGGCTTTCCACCGGATGGTGACTTGGGTTTGTTTGGGGCGTTTTGTTTGTTGGGCTCACCCACTTTCTTTGCATCACTTTGCTTATTAGGCGCAGCGTCTTTATTGGGTTGCGGCCTCGGTTTACGAGATGGACGACGTCGCTGTTGACGTGGTTTGTTGTCGCTTTGATTGTCCTGCTTTTTATTGTCTTCCTGCTTCGGAGATGATTTTGTTACACGGGGCTTATTTTCACTCTGCGCGCCTTGCCCTCTGCCTTCATCCACTTTATTTTCAGGATTTTGCGGACGCGGCCTGGGCTGCGGCTTTGGCCGTTGCTGTGAGGGTGATGATGGACCCTTTTTACCTTGATCAGTCTTTTGGTCATTATTGCGCGTAGGTTTGCGCTGCGGTTTTGGTCTCCCCGGCTTTCTTTTACCAAAAAAGTCGGCAATCAATGGCACGGCAAACTTGTCACGCAACACCCGTCTGTGCCCCAATCGCTTGGTTAAATGCAGTCTTGATGATTTCCATGATTTGTTGAGCATCCGCCCCTCCTCTACCGATACATCATGATCATGAATATCGTGAACGATTAAGCCATTGGCCTTTACGGTTGGCGCCTGTTCTTGTCCGGAGTAATGCTCCAAGGGAACCTGATACTCCGCTATCAAATTGGCCACGATCCCTTTTTCTGTTTTTTCTCCCGCTTTGATTCGTTGACAAAAATCGCGTACCACGTTGGCAATGGAACTAGGCGCAGCAATCACGGCAATTTTTTCTACCTTAAAGCCTTTGTTGTAGGCATTGAGAATAGCCAAACCACCTAGGGAGTGGCCGATGGCGCCGTAAAATGGACCAAACGTCATATTTACCCGCTCGATGGACTCAACAAACTCCAGCATGTGGGTGGTTTTCGCATCTTTATTTTCTCCGTGCGCCGGAGCATCAAAGGCAATAACCTGAAAGCCTCTCGACAAGAGGTAATTTTTGATTTTATAAAATTGCGTGGCTCTACCGGACCAACCGTGCACCAGCAAAATCTTTTTATCTGCCTTCCCCCAAGTGTACACCGTAATGCGTTTGCGGCCAATCATCAGTTCTTGACGCTTGGCTTGTTCGAACGTTTTCCATTCTCTATCCGGTCGCTTAAAAGGAATGGGCGTATAAAAATACTTAAGCGCTATTTTCACCGCTGCCGGAGGATAAACCCACTCTAAAAATCGCAATAAGACAACAAAGTATAAGGGGGGTGATAAATCTAAAGGTTTTTCTGTTTTTTGCATGAACGTATCAGAATGCGTTTTTAATCAATTCATAGCCACCATAAAAAATAAACAACCAAACAAGACCTTTTCCCAGGAAGAACAAAAAGAGGAGAACGGCCGCTTTGGGTCCGAGTTTTACCACCAAACCTTTCCATCCCTCTTCTTTGAGTATTGAACGATATTCAGACATTTTTATTCTTTCCATAACAAACTTCCTTACTTGGCAAAAAACGACCAGCTCATAAGCCGGATTCTGTTTCCAACTCGTCATTTATCTACGCGGCCTACCCATGGGCGCAATTTCCGAAGAAATACAGAAGCGAGCAACTCCACTTCACCCATCTATTTGGCCTTGCAGCGCACGAGGTTTACCATGCCTTCGCTGTTGCCAACGAAGCGGTGAGCTCTTACCTCACCTTTTCACCCTTACCTTGAAACCGAGGTTTTGCCGGCGGTATTTTTTCTGTGGCACTGTCTGTCACCCATCGATATGGCAATGGGCGCCCCCGCTTTCACAGGGCATGCTGCTCTATGCTGTCCGGACTTTCCTCCCCTTGCGGAGCGACAAGTCGGCTGGTCGGTTGCAAAATTACAACGCAAACAACAACCGCGTGGTTTTATTCAATACAATGTGCCAATAAGGTCAGAACAGGTAAATTTTTCATTATTAATCGGTTCAAGGATATTGCTTCTCAGCAATAGAATTGACCGGACCCAATTCATACCCAAACATCCGAAGGACTAAATTCACTTTATCCATGTTCAAATTTGTTTTGCCCTGTTCAATTTTCCTTATGACCGTAAGCGCAACACCCGCCCGTTCATCGAACGCTTCTTGGGTAAGATTCACCTCTTTTCTGCGCTTTTTGACAAATTCCGACAACTGCATAAATGTATGCTTTTAAATATAATTCTCAGAAAACATACAAAAG
>PXCF01000076.1 GCA_003566715.1 Cryomorphaceae bacterium
GCACGGATTCATGAGGCGTGTTGGGGATGTCCCAAAGTTGCTTAGTCAACGCCTCATCGATGCTGCGCAATTGATCTTGTAGTTCCTTGCTGTTTTCTTTTAACGTGGTCGTTTTTTCCTTGGCCGCATTGGCTTCGTCGATTTTTTTCTCGCGAAAAAGTTCCCCAATTTCTTTGGACAATGCATTGAGTTGCGCCAGCGTGTCGTCCAGTTTGGTTTGCACATCGCGGCGTTTTTCGTCAAGAGTGATGACGTTGTCGATGAGGGGTTCGGCTTGGATGCCTCGTTTGCTAAGTGCGGCTATGATCTCGTCGCGTTGTTGGCGAATGCGTTTGATATCGAGCATGGAGAATCGTTATTGAAAAATTGAGACAGATGGAAGTGGATAAAATAAAAAAGGCCGACTTACCCGGAGGGAAGCGGCCTTTCAAACTGTTTTACGTCGGTGTGTTAGGCCTGGAAGGGCTCAACAGAAACGTACGACTTGTTATCGCGTTTTTTCTGGAATACAACTGTTCCGTCAACCTCGGCGTACAAGGTGTGGTCTTTGCCAATACCTACGTTTTTACCGGGATTGTGACGAGTACCGCGCTGGCGAACGATGATGTTACCGGCGATACAGCCTTGTCCTCCAAAAATTTTCACGCCAAGGCGCTTACTTTCTGATTCGCGTCCGTTTTTCGAACTACCGACACCTTTTTTGTGAGCCATATCGTTATTATTTTTCGATTAAACGTTGATGTTAGTGATTTCCAAAAGGGAGAGCTGCTGGCGGTGGCCATTGCTTTTTTGGTATCCCTTACGGCGTTTTTTCTTAAAGACAATCACCTTGTCTGCTTTCAAGTGCGAAAGGACTTTTGCGTCTACTTTAGCACCATCTATAACCGGGGCGCCAACAGTTACTTTACCGTCGTTGTCAACAAGCATCACGCGGTCAAGAGCTACACTCTCACCTTCAGCTTGTGGCATGCGGTTTACGTAAACCTTTTGGTCTTTGCGTACTTTGTACTGATGCCCTGCTATCTCTACAATTGCGTACATGAGTAAATGGGGTTAAATTTTAGGGCTGCAAAGATATATAAGGTTTTTGGAATATAAATATGTTTTTTTAAATGTTTGTGTTGAGTAAGCTCAGTTGGCCTGTGGCCGCTCAGACACGCAACGCGTGCTCAGTTGTGCTTCGCACGCTCAGGGCAAAGAGCGAGAGGCTGTGGTGCTCACGACAATGTTATTTGAGTATACATTAGATAATGGTGTTTCGTCACCCTCTCTTAATGCATCATTCATAAAACACTACCTAATCATTAGCCTATGCAAAAACCAAAGCGCTAATACCATCCCAAATCAAAAAGTCATCAATCAAAAATCATCAATAATTTGTTTGCCCATTAATTTATGTCACCATATATTTGCAGGCCGAAAACGATACAGAAATAACCCGTTGCCCGGGAGGGTGTTAAACGACAACATTTATTATGAAACGTACTTTTCAACCGTCAAACCGCAAACGCCGTAACAAACACGGTTTTCGTTCACGCATGGCCACCGCAAATGGTCGTCGCGTTATCGCATCGCGCCGTGCCAGAGGCCGCCACAAGTTAACGGTTTCTGACGAAGGTTCTCACAAACAATAAGTTATACGGTGATCATCACGCGTAAAGATTCAAAGGTGTTGCCATTGTGGTGACACCTTTTTTTTGTCCAAACGTTCGCTTTTTTCATCTCAGAATACCACCATCATGCCTAAGAACAACGATATCAAATCTGTCCTCATCATCGGCTCCGGCCCCATCGTCATCGGCCAAGCCTGTGAATTCGACTACTCCGGTTCACAAGCCTCGCGATCTCTCAGAGAAGAAGGGATTGAAGTGAGCTTGATCAATTCCAATCCGGCTACCATTATGACCGACCCGGTTACCGCCGATAACGTGTACCTTTTGCCACTGGAAATTGAATCGTTGGAAACCATTCTCAAGGAAAGAAAGATTGATGCTGTGCTTCCTACCATGGGCGGACAAACGGCGTTAAACCTTTGTATTGAGGCCGATAAGGCCGGACTGTGGGAAGAGTACGGGGTGAAAATCATCGGGGTGGACATCGATGCCATTAACATTACCGAAGACCGCGAAGCGTTTAGAAAATTGATGGAAGACATCGACATTCCTATGGCGCCTTCACAAACGGCAACGTCCTATTTAAAAGGCAAAGAAATAGCCCAGAACTTCGGGTTTCCACTTTGTATACGTGCGTCGTTTACGCTGGGTGGTTCCGGAGCAACCTTCGTGCATACCCGTGAGGAATTTGACGAAGCCATGCAGCGTGGATTAGAGGTGTCGCCCATTCACGAGGTGATGATCGACAAAGCTTTGCTCGGATGGAAAGAGTTTGAGCTGGAACTTCTGCGCGATAAAAACGACAACATCATTATTATATGTTCCATCGAGAATTTCGACCCGATGGGGATTCATACAGGAGACTCCATCACCGTGGCGCCCGCGCAAACGCTGAGCGATCGCACGTTTCAGCGCATGCGCGATATGGCCATGAAAATGATGCGTTCCATTGGAAACTTTGCCGGTGGATGTAACGTCCAGTTTGCCGTGAGTCCGGACGACAAAGAGGAGATTGTGGCCATCGAGATTAACCCACGCGTATCTCGTTCATCGGCCTTGGCCTCTAAAGCAACCGGATACCCCATTGCTAAAGTAGCTTCTAAACTGGCACTAGGCTACACCCTCGATGAGCTCAACAACCAAATCACCAAAGACACCACGGCCTACTTTGAGCCGACGTTAGACTACGTTATCGTGAAAATACCTCGCTGGAATTTTGACAAGTTTGAAGGTGCTGACCGCCGCTTGGGTATCCAAATGAAATCGGTGGGAGAGGCCATGGGTATCGGTCGTAGTTTCCAAGAAGCCCTCCACAAAGCCGCGCAGTCGCTGGAAGTAAAGCGCAACGGACTCGGCGCCGATGGCAAAGGCTACACCGATCAAGAAGAGGTGATTGAAAAGTTGACCTATGCGAGTTGGAACCGTGTGTTTGTGATTTACGACGCCATTCAACTTGGTATTTCACTGAGACGAATCCACGACATTACCAAAATTGACTTGTGGTTCCTGCGGGAAATGGAAGCTTTGGTGCGCACGCAAGAGCAAATCGAGACTCACAACATTAACAGCATCCCGCGTGACTTACTGTTAGATGCCAAGATGAAAGGCTTTGCAGATAGACAAATTGCCCACATGATGCACTGCCTAGAAAGTGAGGTCTTCAAAAAGCGAGAAGAATACAACATCAAGCGCACTTTTAAGTTGGTGGATACTTGCGCCGCGGAATTTGAGGCCTATACACCTTATTATTATTCGACGTTTGAACACGACATCCAAGATAAAAACGGCAACCGCTTCGTAGAAAACGAAAGTGTAGTGACCAACAAGAAAAAAGTTGTGGTGCTCGGCAGTGGCCCCAACCGCATCGGACAAGGTATTGAATTTGATTACTGTTGTGTGCACGGGGTATTGGCGGCACGCGAGTGTGGCTACGAAACCATCATGATTAATTGTAATCCGGAGACCGTGTCTACCGATTTCGATACCGCCGACAAGCTCTATTTCGAGCCGGTATTCTGGGAGCATATCTACGAAATTATTTTACACGAAAAGCCCGAAGGCGTGATCGTGCAGCTCGGTGGGCAAACTGCATTGAAATTGGCCGAAAAGCTCGACCGCTACGGCATCAAAATCATCGGCACCAGCTTTGACTCATTGGACTTGGCCGAGGATCGCGGACGGTTTTCAACCTTATTGGCCGACAACAACATTCCTTATCCCAAGTTTGATGTCATCACTTCTGCCGATGAAGCCTACGAGGTTGCCGATAAACTCGGATTCCCCATTCTCGTGCGCCCATCCTACGTGCTCGGTGGTGCAGGGATGAAAATCGTCATCAATCAAGAGGAGCTCGAGCATCACGTCATCGAATTGTTTAAAGACTACCCCGGTAACCGCGTATTGCTCGATCACTACTTAGAAGGTGCCCTCGAAGCAGAGGTGGACGCCATTTGCGATGGAGAAAATGTGTACATCATCGGAAAAATGGAGCACATTGAGCCTTGTGGTATTCACTCGGGTGATAGCCACAGTGTATTGCCGCCGTTTAATTTGGGTGAATTGATCATGGATCAAATTGTGATGCACACCGAGACCATTGCACGTACCTTACAAGTGAAGGGATTGATCAATATACAGTTTGCCGTAAAAGACGACACGGTATTCATCATCGAAGCCAATCCGCGTGCCTCGCGAACGGTTCCCTTCATCGCCAAGGCCTACGGAGAACCTTATGTGAACATTGCGACCAAGGTCATGTTGGGCGAAAATAAAGTTACCGACTTTGAATACAACCCACAACTCGACGGTTTTGCCATTAAAATCCCCGTTTTCTCTTTCGACAAATTTCCGAAGGTCAACAAAGAACTCGGACCACAAATGCGTTCTACCGGTGAGAAGATTCACTTCATTAAGAATTTGCGTGACCCTATGTTCCGCAAGGTGTATTCAGAACGAAACTTGTTCCTTAGTAAATAGTCTAGCCACAATGACCATTTTGACTAATGATTAAACAGCCATGTTAAAAGTTCTGCTCGTTCTTTTTATTGTCATCTACTTGATCATCGTAATGGTCAACGTTTTTGTCAAACCTTTCAAGGAAGGTTTCAAGCGCGAAGGCGATCGCAGCGCCTCGTCGTCATCAAAAGGGCGATTAATCATCACCCACAACCCGGAAAAGGGAAGACGGAATAAAAAGGGCGACCCGGATGACTATGTGGATTATGAAGAAATAAAAGAATGAATAATTAATAATTAAAAATGTGGGACTGTAGCGAAGGTTTGATTGAGGGGTAATTTAGAATGTAAAATGTAAAATGTAGAATGTGTAGCGTTGTTATGGAGAAGTCGCAATATTTTGTGTATGCCCTGTAGGGGTGAGGGGTGTAGGGGGAAGCCTTGTGCTAACCCTTATCATTGACCCACCTTGTGCTTACCCTTACCCAAATCCAGTCATCTTTATAGACAGCCCTAAATAAAAAATAAATATCATGAAAATCATCTGCATTGGTCGAAACTACGCCGCTCACGCCGCCGAGTTAAAAAACGACATCCCCGACGAGCCGGTGGTTTTTCTCAAGCCGGATACAGCGCGTTTACGAGACGGGGAGACCTTTTACATACCATCGTTTACCAACGACGTGCATTACGAAGCGGAGTTGCTGGTTCGCATCAATCGCATGGGGAAGTTTATTGATGAGGCATTTGCGCATAAATATTACAACGAAGTATCGGTAGGGATAGATTTCACCGCCCGTGATGTGCAGTCGGCATTAAAATCCAAAGGGCTGCCATGGGAACGCGCCAAGGCGTTTGACGGTTCGGCGGGAATAGGAGATTGGGTATCCCTTGAAGCATTGGGTAAACCCATCGATAAGCTAGAGTTTTCACTAGAAAAAAATGGTGAGCGCGTACAGCACGGACAAACATCACAGATGCTTTTTGACGTTAATACTTTGATTGCTAATATATCCAGGTTTATCACCCTAAAAGTTGGAGACGTCATTTTTACCGGTACACCGTCAGGGGTGTCTTCGGTTAAGCACGCCGATATTCTTACATGCCATCTCGAAGGTAGGCAGGTTTTTCAGTGCAAGGTCAATTAGATAAAAGGGTTTTTAAAAACCAATCGCATCGTTTAATTATTAAAACCAATCGTTTAATAAATCGGTGGTATAAGAGGGGTGTTTCGCTTTTTTTTTAAAAAGTTTTGATTGTATCTTTGACAATTGTAACGAATATGCTGACCAAAAACCTAAATTTGGTGTAAATTGCAAGCATAAAATACAAGATAAAAACAAAACAGCGTTATTGCCTATAACTCAATTGTACAAATTCATGAGACGATTTTTTAACAAGCTCATTTTTGGTTCACTTCTTATCGGGAGTGGTGTGTTAAGTGCTCAAACAGCATTCATTGACACGGTTTTTTTTGAAAATTTTGATTCGGCGACAGTTCAAGGCTTGCTATACAGAGATACCACTTTAGCCGGGGGTACTGCATGGGTGCAGTTTGATAGTATTCCAGCGGCGCCTTCATCCCCTAACAGTTATCGTTCGGTTGCAGATATAAACCCCGGTCGCTCGTATTGGGAAACCCCGGTGATGGATTTTACTGGTTTGGTGTATATTCTCTTTGAATTTGAACATATTGCAAAGATTCACTCTACCGATCGTGGACGTATTGAGTATTCTATTGGTGGTGGACCGTGGACCATCATGAACGCAACGCAGGGCAGTAACGTAGTGTATTTAGGTGAATCTCAAAATTATCCTCAAAACTGGTACTTCAACGAGGGTAACTATCCGCCACAGCTCTTTCCCAACCCTGGTGAAAACTGGGGAGGTATCAATCACCCGATAGGAAGTATTCCTTGGCCGGCCAGCAACTGGTGGAGAAAAGAAATTTTTGATATGTCGGGCGAATTTGCCAATCAAGACAGCGTGGTGATGCGCTTTAATCACGATTATACCAATGTCAGCCAGTTTAACCAAGTTCCGCCGGCTTATCCCGGTTGGTTTGTGGATAATGTTTACGTGATTGGTGCCGATTGTAATTTGATACCACCGGAGATTTCGTTTACACTATCACCTGCTGTTAATTATGATAATAGACCACAAGGATTACAGCCTTGTGAAGGAGATTATCGCGTAGCGTTAGACGCAACGGATAATTTAGGAATAGATAGTGTTCAGTTATTCTACAGAATTAATAACGGTCCTTGGGTAAGACGTTTGATGCCAAATATTAGTGGTGATCGCTTTGTGGATACCATTCCTAACCTAATAACCAACGATTCTATTGATTGGTATGTCGTAGCTTGGGACTCGGCTTGTCCCAACAATACCCGTCGACCCGTTAATCCCAATGATTATTACTCTTTCTGGATTGGTGACCAGATTCCAACAAAATGTGCCAACGGTCCAACAAATAACAACTACTGGGCATGTGGCGGTACAACCGTGCCATTTATCCAACA